>JBOEGA010000193.1:0-21898 GCA_050633205.1 Methyloligellaceae bacterium
GTGTGAGGCCGAACGGTTACTTTTTGGGCAATTTTACATCCATCAAAATCGTCTTAACTTATTGAAATACAAAGCGACCCCGACAGGATTCGAACCTTCGACCCCCAGATTAGGAAAGAGAAATATTATCGTTTAAGCAATTGAATTTTATAGATAAATATTTTGTTTGTGCCGCTCGTGCGCCAATGAAATCTCTTGCAGATCAAAATCTCAAGTCCCCTCAGTAAAGTTGATCAACTCTGAATTTTTATTCCAGTTTTTGTCTAATAATTTCTCGTTTTTTTCCATCAGTTCATCCACTGTCCTTGTAAGCCATGATCTGCATTCCGCTACGCTCTATGCAGTTCATGGCTTACAACCGCTTCCAGAGCAGGAGGTCTGTAGACCAGTGAGCTTAATCAGTTTGAACAATATCACGAGACAATGCCAGATTGTTACCACGATCATACTCATTGCAAGTGGCATCGTTAGGCGCAAGTAGCAATTCTCACAGCACACCTGAGACGCATTTGAAAAAAGCACTTTATAATAGCCAATAGTATAACCCATTTTCGAATAAATTAGAATGCAAACTGGTATACCATTTATTCATTATATGGTATACCATATGCCATCCGTTAATATCAAGTGAGCTTGTGGATACGCAACTCAGCACATTCTACTACGCTCAAAAGGGACAGATAACGGAATAAATACTGAGAAAGTACGAAGATATGAGACCGCACAAGTTCACTTGTGGTCTTAAATTTAATGATGATGCGAAGTTCTGGTTGTGATTGTGAACTAACCGGAAAAGTTGGGAGGACTTGAGAAGGTTCCTGCTTTGTAAAAGTACGATGGTTCTTTGGCCAGGTTACTTCAAAGCAAAGCTAAATTGGGACAAAACATCTTAGATCGAACAATAGCTTTAGTAGAAGATAAAAATCAAACTAGTGAGGAAATTAGAATGAAGAAGGTTATGTTGATCGCGGCTTCTGCATTTATATTCAGTGGCGTCGCACAGGCTGCTCCCGAAAATGTTTCCGGTCCGGGAGTAGAAGCTTCCTGCTTCAAACCCTGGGATGCTGATACAAAACATTTCAAATACAAAGCAAAAAAAGGACCTTATAAGGTAGCACTTGCGAATGGCTTTATTGCGAACTCCTGGCGCATTCAAATGATCCAGACCGCAAAAGCTTATGCCGAGCAGCCTGAAGTGAAAAAGCTCATTAAAGAGTTCAAGGTGATTTCGACAGGTGAAGACCTTCCAGCACAGGTTGCTGCCGTGGAAAACTTTATCAACTCCGGTTATGATGCAGTTATTGTTAATGCTTTGAATCCAGCAGCCTTCAAACCTGTTGTTAAAAAAGCTAACAGAGCAGGGGTTATCCTACTTTCCTTTGATAATGTTATTGAGTCTCCTGAAGCCTTAATGGTCAATGTTGATCAGGTTGAAATTGGCCGTCAGATGGCCAGGTTCCTAATTGAAAAAGTCAAAAAAGCTGATGCAAAAGTTATTGAAGTTCGAGGTCCGTCAGGAAACTCCGTCGATAGAGATCGCCATAACGGTTTTCATGAAGCCCTGAAGAAAAAGGGTGTAAAGTGGGAAATCGTTGAGACTGTTGGTAAGTGGGACGATGGTACTGCGCAAAAAGCAGTTGCTGATGCTATCGCCGTGCATAAAAAGTTCGATGGCATATACGTGCAAGCTGGTTCAACCGGTGCAGTGCGTGCTTTGATAGATGCCAAACATGCCATGATCCCCGTTGCTGGAGAAACTGAAAACGGCTTCCGTAAGCTTTGTGGTAAACATGGTAATGCAGGTCTGCATTGTGCATCTTCTGGAACAGGCCCTGCTCAGGTGGCAGTAACGATCAAAGCTGCGTTGGCTGCGCTACAAGGGAATGTCCTACCACAGGCAATCAAATTACCGATCTCAACTACAGTTACTCCTGACTTCAAGGATGGGAAAAACTATTTTTCCAATCTGTCTGATAATTTCTTTGTAGGTAACGCATTTCCGGATTGCAAAATTGGCTTTACCGCGAAAGAAATTAAGGCACAAAGTAAGGATAACAACTAACACACACAAGGCTTAGCAGAAAAACATCACCTGTAGGCATATCCGGTGCCTTCAGGTGATAATACACCAATATTCCTCTAAAGAATAAAATACATTCACAACAGATAATAGAGGGCGCATCCGGCACATGCAAAACTTTCTAAAACTAAAAAATATGACAAAGCGGTACGGTGGTGTGACAGCACTTAATTCTGCAGATTTTTCCTGTGATGCAGGAAAAATTCACGCAATACTGGGGGAAAATGGAGCTGGAAAATCAACACTTATTAAAATCATCAGTGGTGTTGTCCAGCAGGACGAGGGAACGCTTGCACTTGATGAAAAAGAAATCAACCTGTCCAGCCCCCTTGATGCCATAAAAAACGGGATAGTCTGTATTTTCCAGGAACTGAGCCTTGTGCCAGATCTGACTGTTGCTGAAAATATCTGTTTATATAACCCACCCAGGAAAGGTCTGATCATTGATAAAAAGGAGCAAAACAGAATTGCTCTGGAAACCCTGAAAAAACTGAATATTGATGATATTCCGGCAAATATACTCGTAAGTGACCTGCCTTTATCTCGTAAACAAGTGGTAGAAATAGCCAAAGCAATTCGTCTTGACCCCCAAATTTTGATCCTCGATGAAGCTACGTCAGCTTTAACAGCCAAAGATGTTGAAAAGGTATTCACATTACTCAAAGAATTGAGGGAAGAGGGAAAAACCATTCTCTATATATCCCATCGTATGAACGAGATTGAAGAGCTTGCAGATGATTGTACGGTCTTTCGGAATGGCCAGCATGTCGCTACTTTTGCCAATGGAACCAAAAAGCACGATGAAATTATAGAAATGATGATAGGAAGGGATTATGAGCATACCTTTCCTCCCAAACCCGAAAAAAATGAACGTACAGAAGCAATACTGGAAGTCGAGAATCTTTCCTGGGAAGCCAGTCTAAAAGGTATTACTCTTTCTGTCGGAAAAGGAGAGATTATTGGGCTTGGCGGGCTTGATGGTCAGGGACAACGGGAGTTCCTTCTTGCTTTGTTTGGCGTCTTGTCCAACCTGTCAGGAACCATAAAAATAGATGGTACTGAAGTTCAGTTTAACTCCCCCAAAGCAGCTAAGAAAAATAAAACGGGTGTAGCCCTTATCCCTGAAGACAGAAAAACCGAGGGTCTACTACTGCCAATGTCAATTTCCAATAACCTTTCACTCGCAATTGTTGATCAACTCTCAAATAACCTGGTTATCAATAACAGGGAAGAAAAAACTAAAATTGATGAAATGGTCAAACTTCTCAATATTAAAGTTGGTCATTTGAACAATAATGTTGACTCTTTGTCGGGTGGCAATCAACAGAAAGTCGTGATCGGAAAGTGGTTACTAACCGAAGCAAAAATCATACTTCTCAATGATCCAACCCGAGGTATTGATGTTGGAACCAAACAGGAAATTTATGTCTTACTGCGCAAGCTTGCGGATGCCGGTGCCAGTATATTATTTTATTCAACGGACTATGATGAGTTGATCGGGTGTTGCGATCATGTTGCAGTCTTTTATGACGGACAAATTGTACAAACACTCTCAGGGAAACAGATTACCGAAAGAGCGCTTATTTCCAGCGCCTTGAATATTCACGAAACAAACAACCTGGAGGCTGTACAGTGACTTCCTGGAAATACTCCCTAAAGCAAAACCTGCCAATAGTAGTAGCAAGCTTTGTTTTTATAATCATGTTCGCCGTTTATTCATTTAAACATCCTGCTGGCCTCACTCCTTTTGTTGCTACTACAGCAGCAAACAAAGGTGTCTTACTAGCATTGATTGCAATAGCACAAACTCTGCCAGTGCTAACTGCTGGGATAGATTTATCTGTCGGCATGATTTTTATATTATCGAACTGCCTTGCTTCAACAATTGTGGTTGGTACCACGGGTGAAACAACACTTGGTATCATTATTGTGCTGCTCTGTTCAACACTATGTGGAATGCTCAACGGAGCAGTCATTGTTTATGGAAGATTACAGCCAATAATTACAACCGTAGCTACTGGATCTATTTTTTTTGGACTGTCTTTGATATTGCGCCCTGCCCCTGGCGGAGACGTTAATGAAACACTGGCAGATGCGCTCACTGGTCAAACCTTCGGAATTATACCAACATCTCTGTTGGTGCTTTTGGCTATTATTGTATTGATTTGGCTTCCTTTCAAAAAATCAGTATATGGTCGTGCGGTTTATGCGGCGGGCTCTTCAGAAAGTGCTGCTTATATGTCAGGGTTGAATATAAAATCAGGAAAGTTTCTGGCCTATTCAATGGCCGGACTTTTTTCAGGCCTGGCTGGACTTATGTTGACCTTTATTACGTATGCCGGTGAAGCGAATGCTGCACTAGGAGGTGGGTATACGTTATATTCCATTGCATCTGTCGTAATTGGGGGAACCTCTCTTTACGGAGGTGTCGGAGGTGCTGTTGGATCAGTCATTGGTGCTTTTGTATTTCGCACAATAGGTGATCTCCTTTTTGTTTTTGACCTGGATGCATTGTATCAGCCGCTTTTTATAGGTGTCGTATTAATCTTCACTGTAAGCCTAGGAGCTTTTCGCCTGCTTAGAGTTCGTAATCGATTGGATCTGCTCAAATGATACAAGTTAATAACATGCTACCAAAAGTAGAGCGTCCTGTGGTTCTTGCATTTATATGTATTGGATTACTTCTTTTTCTAGGCAGTCTGTACACGCCAAACTTCCTGTCAGCAGATTACCTTCTTAAACAACTCCAGCTTGGTGCTTTTCTGGGCATCATTGCCACCGGTGTTATGCTGATAATACTTCTTGGGCACATTGACCTGTCGATTCCCTGGGTCCTGACTTCAAGTGCAATGATGGCCACTGCAGTTGTTGGATGGTGGGGGGATGCCGGAACTGTCCTTGCTATTCCTGTGGGCATAACTGTGGGTGCCCTATTTGGGATGATAAATGGATTTGGTGTTGCATATCTTCGTGTTCCCTCCATGATCTTTACTTTAGGAGTCAATGCGGTTGCGCAAGGACTAATGGTTGTTTCTACAGGTGGCGCTGCTCCATTGGATTACGCAACTAAAACAATGCGCTTCTTGGGGGCTGGTTTTTCTTTCGGGGATACCGTACCCAATTCTTTAATTGTCTGGGGGATGGTCGGGGCATCCACTATATTACTCTTGCAAAAAACATCATTTGGAAGATTTACCTATGCAATTGGAAACAAAGAGACTGCTGCATACCTTTCCGGTGTGAATACAAGATGGATTGTTATGCTCTGCTTTATCATTGCTGGCGCACTTTATGGCTTGGCAGGTGTGCTGCTGGCCGGTTACAGCACCAAGGCTGCACAAGCAATGGGTGACCCTTACCTCCTGCCAGCAATAGCCGCAGTCGTCCTGGGAGGTACCTATATACTGGGGGGGCGTGGAACCTATCTGGGCACAATTACAGGAGTTATATTGATAACATTGCTTCAAAGCATACTCAGAATTGTACAGCTGCCGGACAGCTGGCGAACTATATTTGAAGCACCTGAATCTCTTAGAGAAATTGTTTATGGTGTTATTATTATTCTTATGATGCTGCTTTATGGGCGAGAGAAGAAAACTAGCTAGCTGGTGATGGAGGTCGAGACTAAAGATTTACCAACGAACCAGATGGCTCTTTTCTGTCGTAGTGTCAGGAGCTTATGACAGTACAGTTTATTTTGCGATGGCATATTCAGCTTGGGAATGTTGTTATTCCGTATTCCGCTAACCCAGAACGTTAGGTTCAAAACCTTGACGTTTCTGATTTTGAGCGTACCCTTGCTAATATAGATGCGATTACATCGCCAGATGTGGGCCTGGGCACTGGTCCTGATCCTTCTGTGTTTAAAATTATGTAAGGTAAGGAATAAGGATTATGAAACCAGAACTGTTTGATGTGGCTAATACCGTTGTACTGATCTCTGGTGGGAGCCGCGGGATTGGATATGCTTTTGCTGAAGCATTTGCCCTTCAGGGTGCCAGGGTAGTTATTACGGGAAGAAATGAGCAGTCTCTCATTGAAGCTTGTGAAGGAATGGAAACACATTCTCATCCTGTTACCTATCAAACCTCTGATGTTGCCGATGATAAAGCCATTGCAGCTTGCGTAGATGCAGTTATTGCCGAGCATGGCCGGATAGATACTTTGATCAATTGCGCTGGTGTGAATAAACGTATGCCGGCAACTGAATACACAGCAGAAGAATACGATCAGATTATGAATATAAATCTTCGGGGTTCTTTCCTGATGTCTCAGGCTGTTGGCAAACAAATGATTACTCAAAGAAGTGGCAATATCATTAATATAGATTCACTTTCGACTTATGGTGGGTTAACACATGTAATTCCTTATGCAATGAGCAAGTCGGGTTTAGGAAGCATGACACGAGGACTGGCACTTGAATGGGGAAAGTATGGAGTGAGGATTAATGGACTGGCGCCCGGATTTATTCTAACTGATCTGACGAATGAACTCTGGTCCAGCTCAACATTACAATCCTGGCATAAAGCAATTTCCCCTATTAAACGTTTAGGTCATGTTGATGATCTAATCGGTACTGCTGTTTTTCTGGCTTCTCCAGGGGCAGCTTATATCACGGGTCAGGTTATTCGAGTAGATGGCGGTATTTCTGCAGGTATAAAGTGGCCAATAGAAAATGATTTTGAAGTGAAAATTAATGAAGAATGATCTCGTTGTACTCGCCCCTATGCTGCCAAGTGTCATGGACACACTGTATGAGAACTTTGATGTTCATAAATACTGGGAAGCGAAAGATAAAAAACTTTTTTGGCTAGAGTTTCGTCAGTGCGTTTACTGGCAACCAATGGTCATGCAGGCTGTTCGGCTGAGATTATGGATGCCCTGCCAAACCTCGAATTAATTTCCTGTTTCGGGGGTGGTGTTGATGCCATTGATCTTGGTGCGGCTAAGGAAAGAGGGATTCGCGTTACTAATACGCAGGATGTACTCAGTGATGCTGTCGCTGAGCTGGCTATAGGTTTGATACTTAGTCTGAGTAGAAGGATTGTTGACGCAGACAGGCATATTCGTGAAGGCAAGTGGCCTAATGAGGGATACCCTCTGACAAAAGAGCTGACAGGTACTACTGTCGGAATACTCGGGCTTGGCCGTATTGGCAAGGAGATTGCCTATAGTGCACAGGCTTTTAAAATGCGTGTTGTCTATCATGGTCGTATGAAGCAGAAGTTTGTACCATTTCCATATTATGACGATCCGGAAGAAATGGCTCATGATATTGACTGGCTTGTTTGCGCAGTTCCCGGTGACACTTCGACAATAGGTTTAATTGACCAAAAAATTATGAAAGCACTTGGTGCCAAGGGTGCCATCATTAACGTCGGGCGTGGTTCCCTGATTAATGAAGGTGCAATGATAAAGCTACTTAAAACTGGTGAACTTGGCGGGGCGGCACTTGATGTATTTGAGCAGGAACCCAGGATGTCCAAGGAACTTTGGTCAATGTCAAATGTGGTTTTATCTCCTCATCAGGGAAGCGCTACGGAAAAAACGCGATGGTCTATGGGGGATCTTGTTGTAGGTAACTTGCTAGCATATAGAGATGGAGACCCGTTAATCACGCCTGTTGTATAGAGCATGACTATGTAAAGTCGAAAAACGTCATGCTCTTTTTCCTTAAGGTATTTCTATTTCCTGACGTTGAACAGTTCTTCAAAATAGTTCACCAGTTCCGGAACCAGCCTGTCTCCCCATCCAGTTGCCATAGCAACACCAAGAGTACTTTTAGTACCAGGAGACATTTGACTTGGCACCCCCAGGTCATCAGCCATTTTAGAGTAGTACCCTACGTCTTTCCGAGCGTTGGCGATTGAAAATGCGAGAGACTGAGGGTTCCCGTCAATAGCATTTGACTTTATAAAATCCATCATACCGGACTTCAGTGGCCCTGCAGACATAACATCATATAGTTTCTGTCTGGGTAAACCTGCAAGATCTGCCATTACAAATGCTTCTGACATTGCTGCTGCAGTTGTCATTGCGAAGAAGTTATTGATGAGCTTAAGTGTATGACCTGCACCAAGCGAGCCAACATGAAAAATATTTTCTCCAAGGTCATTGAGAACCGATAGAGCACGATTGAAATCTGCTTCTTCCCCAGCGGCCATAATATTCAGGAGACCGTCACGCCCATGAGATGGTGTTCGCCCCAAAGGGGCATCCATATAACCGACACCCTTTGCGATCATGTCTGCACCAATTTTTTGTGTTGAACCGGGTAGTGAAGTGCCAAAGTCGATAGCAAGACTTCCGGGTTTTATACCAGCTAAAATGCCGCCGTCTCCATAAATTCTTGCTTCTACGGAATCTGAAGTATCCATGCAAAGCATTACTATGTCGCTTGCTTCTGCGAGCTCTTGTGTCGTTGTAAATTCTGTTGCTCCACGAGATACCGCAGCTTCTACATTTGTGCGGCTTCGATTGGCAATTATATTCATCGGATATTCCAAATCCATGAGACGATTGACCATCGCGGATCCCATTAGACCAAGGCCAACAAAACCAATAGTTGATTTGCTCATTCCCAGATTCCTTTGCGTTGAATTTGTTGAAACAGGCAGTTACAGATATTTATCTGAAGTATATATGTCATTTGTGATAACAACTCTCATTACATTACGGCACCAATTTGCCAGGGGACGAATTCATGGTCTCCTAACCCCATAGCTTCAGACTTGCTTTTTTCGCCAGAAGCAACACTCAAAATTCTCTGGTATATTTTTTTCCCTACAGTCTGAATGTTTTCACCGTGAGTAAGAATGGTTCCAGCGTTAATATCCATATCCTCTTCCATTCTTGTGAACATTTTCGTATTGGTTGCAACTTTTATTGATGGAGAGGGTTTAGAACCAAATGCAGACCCTCTTCCTGTGGTAAAGACTACAATGTTACAACCACTGGCTATCTGCCCTGTTACAGAAACAGGATCATATCCAGGGCTGTCCATGAAGGTAAAACCCTGAGCGGTTACAGGTTCTGCATATCTATAGACACCGTTTAAAGGTGTTGTACCTCCCTTTGCAACTGCTCCAAGAGATTTTTCAAGAATAGAGGTCAATCCACCTTTTTTATTTCCCGGTGACGGATTATTGTTCATCGATCCATTGTTTCTTTTGGTATAGTCTTCCCACCACCGAATTAAATACAGTAGTTTGTCTCCGATTTCAGGAGATGCGGCACGCCGGGTCAGCAAATGCTCAGCACCATAAATCTCTGGCGTTTCAGCCAATACCCCTGTTCCGCCCTGTGCCACAAGGAAGTCGCAAGCATATCCGAGAGACGGATTAGCTGTAATACCTGACCAGGCATCAGAGCCACCACATTGCAAAGCGACCATAAGTTTTGATGCCGGACAAACAACACGTGTTGCACGGTTTGCCAATGGCAACATAGAATTTATTTTATCAATACCAATCTCAATTGTTTTTCTTAACCCTGCGACTTCCTGAATATTCATTGTANNTATGCTATCCTGCTCTATTCCATACGCCTCAAGAAGCCAGTCAATCTGATTTATCTCACAACCGAGCCCAACCATCAAAATACCAGCAATATTGGGATGTCTTGCATATCCCCACATGACACGCTGGAGAGCGTCGAAACCATCTCCAGCATCAGCCATCCCACATCCGGTACCGTGAACAAATGGCACAACACCATCAACATTGGGGTACATTGATAAAATTTCCGATGAAAAATGACCAGCGATCATTTTTGCGGCTGTTGCCGAACAATTTACAGATGCCAGAACTGCTATATAATTTCGAGTTCCAACCTTTCCATTGTTTCGCTGATATCCCATAAAAGTATCAGTATTCCTGGTAGCTTTTACAGGATTAATGTCTATTCCAAACTCATACTCACGGGTAACGTTACGGAACTCCAGGTTATGTGTATGAACATGTGAACCTGCATCTATATCAGTTCCAGCATAGCCAATAAGCTGAGCATATTTGAATACTGGCTCACCCATAGAGATCTGTTTAACTGCAATTTTGTGCCCGCTAGGGATTTTTTCTTTTGCGGTAACTCCCTCTATCCGAGTGTCTTTTTCGATCGTTTCGATAGCAGTTACAATATTATCGCGGCTATCTAGTCTGACTATTTTTTGCATTACTCATCTACACGCTTATAAAAATGATGTTCAGGAATTATAGAAAAGCAAGTAATAGAAGAAACTGCAATCTAATAAATCGTATTTAGAAACATCCATTGCTATCCATATCATATTTGCATTCTCTCCAGTTGTACTGCAGGAAGATTTTTGCTGATTACAAAAATCCTGTTGAGCCAATTGCATCCTGTTCCAGAGTTCGTCCTTTGACAGCTTCATTAACTTCTTTAGGGAGATACATCCTGACAATTTCTTCAGAAAAGGCTGGCTCCAGGACAGCAGTCTGATGATCCAGCAAAAGCCGATTATCCCAAAGCTGTAGTGTTTGAATTCCATCAATAAAGTGCGTTTTTATAGCCCATTAGTATAACCCGTTCACTGAACTATCGAACATTATATGGTATACCATTTGTACATTATATGGTATACCATATACCATGCGCTGATGTGAGACCGCTAATAATATGCGCAAGTAGAATAATTCTGGGTCGTCTAAACGTAACAAATAACGCAGACAAACTTCTTCAAAAGTTTGAAGGGAGGACGGAATGAAGACTTTGAGATTTATAATAGTTTTTGTTGTGGGTATTCTCATAACATCAGCCGCGATTGCGCAGCAGTTCAAGCTTCGCATGCAGACGCAATATGCACCTGAAACGGCGTCTGGGAAGCTTGCGCAACAATTTATTGATGATGTAAAGGTGATGACAAATGGCCGGGTACAGATAGAAATGTTCTGGTCGTCATCCGTCGTTGCAACGGTTGAGGGGTTTGATGCTGCTGCCAAAGGTATTCTTGATGGAGAAATGCACGGAGCCTCTTACCAAACAGGAAAGAATCCGGCATTCCAGTTTGTTGGAGACCCTATGGGAGGCTATGACAATCCGTGGCAACTTTATTCCTTCTTATATAATGGTGGTGGACTGAAAGCCGCAAACGAGCTTTACCATGCCCATGGCATGCACCTTGTCGGTTGGTGGACAGGTGGGCAAGAAAGTCTTTCCTCTTCAAAACCAATCCGTGGGTTAAAGGACCTTAAAGACTGGAAATTCCGTTCGCCTCCAGGCCTTGAAACCGAGATCTTTGCAAATCTGGGCGCCTCTCCCATTGTGATGGATTTTACTGATATCTTTACAGCGCTGGAAACAGGCGTTATCGACGGTGCTGATGCATCCAGTCTTGCTAATAATGTCGGCCTGGGGCTCTATGATATTGTTAAACATGCAACATTCCCCGGATTTCACTCTATGCCGGTTGATCATGTAACATTCAATAAAAAAGTATGGGATAAATTCCCCGCTGACATCAAACGCATCATTGAAGTTGCCGCACAGAAACTCGCTTTTCAGACTGCAATGACAATTGATGTGCGGAACCGCGAAGCCGTTGCAAAGTTACAAGCCAAAGGAATTACACTTCATAAATGGAGTGATAAAGACCGTGCTGCTTTCCGAGCCGGTGCGCAGAAAGCCTGGGATGGCTGGGCCAAGAAAACACCTGAAGCAAAAGCTCTTGTTGAGGCGCACAGAATATTCCTCCGCAAACTTGGGTTAATTCAATAAAAAGACGGATATCCTGGAAAGGTGGCAATACTCAACGGTTTGCCACCTTTTCCGAAAACTTTCTTCAAAATTGGGAGTGTAGTGATGACACAGCAAAGTAGCAATGTTTGGCTGGGGGCTGGCAGGAAACCTGTCTATTTTCTTGCCCTGCTCTGCACTCTGACCTTTGTTGGCATGGCAGCTCTTCTCATCGTTGGTTATCTATTGTTTGATGTAGAAATAAAATTAAGACAGCTTCTTGCTCCTGGCAACAACCAGTATGTACTGGCAACTATGATCGCAGGTACTTTATCTCTTTTTTTTACATCCGTGTACCTGTCAGATTTTCAGGGTAAAATCGAGCATAAACCAACAGGTTTTTTTGATATCATCAGCATAGTACTTGCCCGAATGACCATGATTGCAATCGTCGTCATTGTAAGTGTGATGTTTTTTGAAGTCATTGCCCGCTACCTTTTTGTTAAACCAACTTTATGGGCCAACGAGCTTTCATTATGGATTGCGGGTTTTGTCTTTATGCTATCCGGGCTTTATTCCATGCAACAGCGCAGTCATATCCGGATTTATATTAT
Organism: Methyloligellaceae bacterium; assembly: GCA_050633205.1. Lineage (GTDB taxonomy): Bacteria > Pseudomonadota > Alphaproteobacteria > Rhizobiales > CBDHHC01 > CBDHHC01. The sequence continues at coordinate 12,385 of JBOEGA010000193.1, forward strand.
TTACGATATGTTTCCAAGATGGCTTCAAAAAGCATCGGATATATTTTCCGTATTTTTGCTCTGGATCTTTGTAACAGCTTTAATCTGGGGAGGGTATGAAGAAGCGTTGAGCAAGTTTTTAAATTGGGAGACATTTGGTACGGCATGGGACCCTCCGATCCCAGCAACAATAAAACCTGGAATATTAATTATTACAGTATTAGTCGCCATGCAGGGTGTCTCCAATCTGATCACTGATTGGAATAAAGCTCCAGAAATACATACAACAGCGGATGATATTGATGAAACGGAAATCAAGCACATCCGGCAAATAGTCAGGGATTAGGTTGATGGTAGATATAGGCACGCTTTCTCTCTTACTTCTTTTGGCAATGTTTTTTCTACTGGCAATTGGAATGCCACTTGGATTTTCTTCTGCCACACTTGCCGTCGGTGTACTTGTTCTAAAGTTTGGACCAGATCTCCTCTTCAGAGATTTTGGTAGTGGGCCTTTGGGGGTTATCGCTCAAGCCATGTATCGGCAGATGACAAACTACGTCCTGATCTCTGTGCCTCTATTTATTTTTATGGCAGCTTTACTGGAACGATCAGGTATTGCAAAAGACATGTACAGCTCTCTTAATGTCTGGTTGTCCAATACACGGGGAGGTATTGCCATTGTTACTTCGGTCATGGCTGTCATTATGGCCGCCATGTCTGGAATTGTTGGTGGTGAAGTTGTTCTTCTAGGACTTATTGCATTACCTCAGATGCTACGTCTAGGTTATAATCAGAATCTGGCTATTGGTACTATCTGCGCAAGCGGTACTCTTGGCACTATGATCCCACCTTCAATTGTCTTGATTTTTTATGGTTTAATTACAGAAACCTCCATCAAGGCTCTGTTTACTGCAGCCTTCCTGCCCGGTTTTATTCTGGCTTTATTTTTTATTATCTACATAATCGTCAGAACAAGAATGTACCCTGAGGAAGCACCTCTTCCAGAACAAAAAGCAGATGAGCCCACGAGAGTAGAGAAAAGAGTTTTGTTTGGAGCATTTACAACAATCATTGTTATGGGTGCCAGTGCACTACTTCTTTCCAGAGCTGTGTTCTTCACTGCAACAGGCGTTAATGCCGTAACCGAAGGTGTTGATCCAATTAAGTTTGGCATGGTCTCTGATATACCAATACTTGCAGCAATTCTTTCTATTTCTTTCCTATTGTTGTTATTTGTATTCAGGCGGGACCGGGTGCGTCTGGCATGGCAGATGGGCAAAGGCCTTGTCTCTCCAATCATAGTTATTGGTGTTGTTCTTGGTTCGATCTATGGTGGTATAACCGGTATAACAGAAGCAGCGGGCATGGGGGTCGTTGCCATTTTTACGCTGACACTGCTACGTGGTGAAATGTCGTTCAATGTTATCTGGGATTCCCTAATGCGGACACTCAAATCTACCGGAACAATTATGTGGGTCACAATTGGCGCAGCAGCCCTTGCGGCAGCTTATACTCTGGCCGGTGGACCAACCTATATTGCCAACCTGATTGTTGGAGCCGAATTGCCAACAATGGGCATCATTCTGGTCATGATGGTTATATTGTTAATTATGGGTATGTTTATGGATTGGCTTGGCATTGTCCTTCTGATTATGCCAGTATTCCTGCCCATCGTGAAAAAACTACCGGTTCAGGAACTCGGCTTTATTGGAAGTATAGAGCCCAAATATGTTGCTATATGGTTTGGAGTTGTCTTTTGTATGAATATGCAGGTCAGTTTTCTGTCACCGCCATTCGGACCCGCTGCATTCTATCTTAAATCAGTAGCACCTTCTCATATCTCTCTGACAGACATTTTCAGAGGCTTCATGCCGTTTATTGCTCTGCAGATTATGGCACTCCTGGTACTTCTGACATTTCCTAATATCATATCATTATTTTTATAGATGCAGATACTACATGAGTGAACGCACTGGTTCCAGGAATGAATAAGACAAAAAATTCAGGGTCGATAATGGAGGAAAGCTATGAGTGAATCTAAACCGGGTAAATCACAAAAAAAACCTCGCTCAGCAGCATGGTTTGAGGGCAGTTCGCGGGATAATATTTTTTACAGGTCCTGGATGAAAAATCAGGGTTTTCCTTCAGACCTGTTTGATGGCCGTCCGGTAATTGGTATTTGTAACACCTGGTCAGAATTCACGCCTTGTAATGCTCACCTGCGCGATCTTGCAGAAAGAGTAAAGCACGGCATTTACGAAGCTGGCGGTTTCCCTCTGGAATTTCCGGTGTTTTCCAATGGAGAAAGCATTTTACGCCCTACTTCAATGATGTTTCGCAACCTTGCTTCAATGGATGTCGAGGAGACCTTGCGAGCCACGCCGATTGATGGTGTGGTCCTTCTTGTTGGATGCGATAAAACCACGCCGGCCCTTCTTATGGGAGCGTGTAGCGTAGATGTACCGGCTATTATGGTAAGTGGCGGACCAATGCTCAATGGCAGATGGAGAAATGAAGTGATTGGCTCCGGGACAAGTATGTGGCAAATGTCCGAAATGGTCAAATCCGGAGAGCTCACCAATGATGATTTTCTTGATGCAGAGCAAGGCATGTCACGATCTCCAGGAAGCTGCAATACCATGGGAACGGCAAGCTCTATGGCTTGTGTCGTAGAGTCTTTGGGGATGGCGCTTTCGGGTAATGCAGCTATTCCAGCAGTTGACAGTCGCCGCCGCGTTATGGCTCATTTATCTGGTAGACGGATTGTCGACATGGTGAAAGAGGACCTGAAACCATCGGATATTCTGACCCGCAATGCTTTTGAAAATGCAATCATCACCACTGGAGCGATAGGTGGATCAACCAATGCCGTGATCCACCTGCTTGCGATTGCCGGAAGAATGGAAGTTGACCTGTCTCTGGATGACTGGGATCAGCTTGGCCGGGATATACCGACAATTGTAAACCTTATGCCTTCCGGAAAATATCTTATGGAAGAGTTCTTCTACGCTGGTGGTTTACCCGTTGTTCTAAAAACCCTTGCAGAAGGCGGAAAACTTCATAAAGACGCAATCACTGTATCAGGGAAACCAATCTGGGAAGAAATAAAAGATGTAAAGAACTGGAATGAAGATGTTATTCTTCCAGTGAAGGCGGCTCTAACGCAACAGGGTGGAATAGCAGTACTAAGAGGAAATCTGGCTCCAAACGGTGCTATACTGAAGCCATCAGCTGCCTCCCCTGAACTAATGCAACATCGTGGACGTGCTGTTGTTTTTGAAGATATTGACGACTATAAGGCCAAGATCAATGACGAGTCTCTCGATATTGATGAGACCTGCGTTATGGTATTGAAGAATTGTGGTCCAAAGGGATATCCCGGTATGGCTGAAGTTGGAAATATGGGGCTACCACCAAAAGTTTTGCGCAAAGGGGTGACAGATATGGTGCGTGTATCCGATGCAAGAATGTCCGGAACTGCTTATGGTACGGTTGTTTTACACACCACACCGGAGGCCGCTGTGGGTGGACCGCTGGCGGTTGTGCAGAATGGGGATTATATTGAGATTGATGTGCAGAAACAAAAATTGCATTTGGATATACCAGATGATGAACTTCAGAGAAGGCTTAACGCATGGACATCCAAAATTAAGGCGCCCCAAAGCGGATATGCGAAGCTGTTTCATGATCATGTTCAGGGAGCTGATACTGGAGCGGACTTTGATTTTCTTAGAGGATGTCGAGGTGCAGATATTCCAAAAGACAGTCACTGACAACAGTTTATCAAAAAAACACATATCAGGTTTCTGTTGATTAGACTGAGGTTGATTAGACAGTAAACTCAGAAGGATTGTGGAAACAGTAACCTGTTGTGATATTCGTATTTCCTGTTTATCAGTCTTCTTTCCGGGCATTATACAAGCTCGCGATATTGACAATAGCAGCTCTTAAATGGCGACTAAGAACACGGGAAGCTTTTTCCTTATTTCTCTCTCTAAGTCCCTCAACAATTTCGGAGTGATCTTTTTGAGTAGATACGCGTTTAATACGTTTTCTGGATGAAATAAAACGTGCACGCCAAAGACGGGTATTATACTGTTTATGTGTTTTAATAAGAGGTGCATTTTTTGTTGATGCAACTATAGCTTCATGAAAGGCCATATCAAGATTGAAAAAATCAAGAGCCTCGGCAGTTTCCGATGTATCTATCATTTCCTGATTCATCTTTTCAATCTGCATGAACTCTTCTTCACTCATTTCATCACATGCTATTTCGCCAGCAAGCGCTTCTAAAGCACTTTGAACCAATAGCAGGTGTGTAACGCTTTCAAGAGATGGGTCAGTGACGGTGGGGCTGCGAGCAGGGGACATTGAAATAAGCCCTTCTCCTTCAAGAATGAGCAATGCCTCCCTCAGAGGCGTACGGCTAACACCCAATGCAGAAGCTGTTTCCCTTTCTGAAATATTACTACCAGGACTCAATTCCCCAAGCAATATTTGATTTCTGATAACATCGGCAATTTGGTCTCCGAGTCTCTTGCGCATAAGAGGTGTGCCAGTACCGACACTATCTTGTATCTTAGTATTCATATTTAAATCATCTAATTTCGTTTGGGAAACAGCTTGTTGTATTGCTGCCTGGTTTTAAGTTTCATGAATATTGGCTTCTTACTTACAGAGCCTGACACAACAAGGGTACCACAGACAGGCGTTTGATAAAGCAAGGGTGCAAATCGGATTAAGAACATATTATTCCAATGTTATCGTGTCTGAATTGCATAAAAAAAGCGCTTTCTCATAGGTCATTAGTATAACCCATTTTATCGAGAAATCAAATGCTACTTAGTATACCATTGATTCATTATATGGTATACCATATACCATATAATGTCGTAGGGCGGGCTAGCTAACAAAGTATCCTTATAACCTTATATAAGGACCCTGCCTTGTCTAAGTGAAATAACCTACGTGAACAAACTTCTCTCAATAGGGCAGGTGTTGCAGTTTTGACCGTAGACTCGACTATATACTGGAAACGTGGTGATAAGTTTAAAAGATAAAAAAGTCTTTATGCTTTTTGCCTGATACAAGGATAGTACCGATGGGAACGTTAAATCTACAAACCTCCGAAGTCTTACCGAAAGATATACAAAATGCGAAACTTATCGGGCGCATCTGGGCCCCGGAACTTGGAGGACCATCAGTCGTCACCATTCGGGAAAATGATGTAATTGATATTACGACATCACAGTTTTCTACCGTGCGAGATTATTGTGAACTTTCGAATCCTGTTGAAGTCATTGATGACACAGAAGGTAAAGTAATTTGCAGTGTTGATCAGCTTATTAAAAACAGCTCCGAAGAAGACAGAAATATCAAGCTGCCCTGGCTCATATCTCCGGTAGATTTGCAAGCAATAAAAGCGTCCGGTGTGACCTTTGTTGTTAGTCTGCTTGAACGTGTTATTGAAGAACAGGCAATGGGAGATTCAAAAAAAGCCTTCAGTATCCGAGAAGATATTCAGGACATTATCGGCTCAGATTTATCCATGATTAAACCCGGTTCGGATGAAGCTGCCAAACTGAAAGAAGAACTTACGTCCCGCGGTGTCTGGTCCCAGTATCTGGAGGTTGGTATTGGACCTGATGCCGAGATATTTACAAAAGCACAAGTGCTTTCGACTGTTGGCTGCGGAGCCAATATTGGCGTTCATCCCGATTCAGGCTGGAATAACCCAGAACCGGAAGTTGTCATTATCGCAAACAGTTCCGGTACCATTGTTGGGAGTTCATTGGGAAATGATGTCAATCTGAGAGATATCGAAGGACGCTCAGCTCTTCTTCTTGGTAAAGCAAAAGATAATAATGCATCAGCTGCTATAGGCCCGTTTATACGTCTATTCGATAGTGAGTTCAGCCTTGAGGATGTCAAGCGTTTGCGTATTGGCGTGGAGGTTCAAGGTGAAGATGGTTTTAGCCTGATTGATCACAGCTCTATGTCTGAAATCAGCAGGACGCCTGAAAGCCTTGTGTCAGCAACCTGTTCAGAACATCACCAATACCCTGATGGCTTTGCTTTATACCTCGGGACAATGTTCGCCCCAACAAAAGACCGTGGTGCACCAGGCAAGGGGTTTACTCATGTTTCCGGCGATATTGTAACAATACACAATGATAGACTTGGTAAACTCATCAATACTGTTCGCCCAACAAGTCAATGCAATCCATGGGTATTTGGCACTCGCGCACTTATCACTAATCTGGCAGGCAGAGGATTGCTTTAGTTTCCAGTTAATAAAAGGGTAATCAATGCTTACAGGTAAAAACCTCATTAATGGTCAATGGGTAACAAGTGATATGGTTGAAAAAAGCGAAGATCTGGAAGGATTTGCTTTTTATCAGGCGACGGAAGCCCAGGTTGCAGAGGCAGCAAATGCAGCACGGTCTGCTTTTAGAGAGTATGCAGTCAAATCAGTTTCCCAAAGGGCTGAGTTTCTCAGGATGATAGCCGAGCAAATTCATTTACGCGGGGCGGAAATCAATCAACTGGGCATGAAGGAAACCGGACTTCCTGAAGCAAGGCTGAATGGTGAAAGAGGGCGTACAGTTGGTCAACTGAAGATGTTTGCTGATCTGATCGAAAAAGATGATTTTCCTGATGTAAGATTTGATAGAGCCCTTCCTGACAGACAACCTCTTCCACGCGCTGACCTAAGATTAACATACAGGCCTATAGGCCCTGTTGTTGTTTTTGGTGCTTCTAACTTTCCCCTTGCTTTTTCAACTGCGGGTGGTGATACGGCATCCGCATTAGCTGCGGGATGTCCAGTTATTGTTAAAGGACATCACGCGCATGCAGGTACTGCCGAAATCGTTGCACAAGCTGTATTTTCAGCATCAGAGAAATGCGGAATGCCAAAGGGGGGATTCCAGATTCTACAAGGCCCGGGTAGACTGGTAGGTTCGGCGTTGGTACAACAACCTGAAATTTGCGCTGTCGGTTTTACAGGTTCTACTGCAGGTGGTCGTGCACTTTTTGATTTATGTACACAACGCTCGAAACCCATCCCATTCTATGGGGAGTTGGGCAGTGTAAACCCTGTGTTTCTGCTTCCAAATGCTTTGAGCACAAGAGCGGAAGAAATCGGTAAAGGCTGGGCTGCTTCCCTGACTATGGGAGCCGGGCAGTTTTGTACAAACCCAGGGATTGTTATTGCCGTAAAAGGTAATGACCTTACAGAATTTGAAAAAGCTGCAGTTACAGCCCTAAAAGACGTTTCTGAGCAGAAAATGTTGACCGACCAAATTCACAGCACCTACATAGATGGTGTAAAGGCTCTTGGTAAGCTAATGGTGGAGATCGGTTCATGCGAAAACGCCGTCGGCAAGAGAAGTGCATTGCCAGCAGTCTTTAAAGTTGAGGCAAAGAAGTGGATGGAAACCCCTCAATTGCATGAAGAGGTTTTTGGTGCGGCAGGTATTCTAGTTGAATGTGAGACACTGGATCAGATGCTGGATTTGTCAGAAACTCTCGACGGACAATTAACTGCAACGATGCATCTGGAACAGGCTGATATGGAATTTGCTTCCAAGTTAGCAATTGTACTTGAAGAAAAAGCTGGTCGCCTGTTGTGTAATGGTTTTCCAACAGGAGTAGAGGTATGCAGTGCGATGATGCATGGAGGTCCATACCCGGCAAGTACAGACGTACGCTCAACATCTGTTGGAACGTTAGCAATCAATCGCTTTCTTAGGCCTGTGTGCTATCAAGATTTCCCGCAAGATCTGCTTCATACTGAATTGAGGGGTCTGGACCTGTGAAGCTCCCCTCTTCTTCATCAGTGAGGCTTTCTTCCTTTGAGTTTATTGATTGTTATCATTCGACACATGGATATAGCTGTTGTTTCTGGGGCGGGGTATTTTCAAACTTTAAAGCGCGGCTAATGGAATAAAAATTTCCGACAAATGAATCTGCTTAAACACGACACGCTCTAACGACTACTTAAACTCATCCACTTCTTCTTCTGTCCAAAAGCCGACAAGAATACCTTTGTCAATAGCCCGGCGTTTTGAAGTACAGGTTATATGATCATCTCCGACCGTAATTCTCTGGCGTTGTCGGCGCGACCATTCAAATATAGCTTCAGATAGATAATCTCTGATTTCTTCAAAATCCGACCTGCTACCGAGATCTATCAGTTCGTCAGGGTCTTCCTGAAGATTAAGTAACATAGGACGAAAATTTTCAGCATGCACATACTTCCATTGTCCATCTGTAACCATTATGAGCCGGCTATCATTGGCTCCTGTACCAAGTTCTTTTCGAACTGATGTCATAGAGTAATCATATTCGCTGAAAGCAAAATTTCTCAATTTACCTTTTGATTGTCCATGCAAAAGTGGCATAAGAGATTTTCCCTCAATTTTATGAGGAACAGCTGAACCTCCAAAAGATTCAATAAATGTGGGAACAAGATCTATAGCTTCTACAAGATCGTTAGAAACTGTGCCTCTCGTCAGATCTGCCTGAGTGCGTGGATCATAAATTATCAGCGGAACCCGAACAGACGGTTCATGGAAAAGATCCTTCTCACCCAGCCAATGGTCTCCAAGATAATCTCCATGATCCGAAGTGAAAATAATCATGGTTTTATCCATCAGGTCCCGTTCCTGTAAGAAGCTGAAAAGGCGACCCATCTGATCATCAATTTGCTTTATCAACCCCATATATGCGGGCAGGACAGTATTTCGAACTTCATCTCTTGAAAAGGACTTTCCAGCTTTGGAATTCGTAAAAGCCTTATAAACCGGATGGGGGTTCCTGAGTTCATCCTCAGACCTCACGGGAGGTAGCCAGGTATCCGGGCCATACATGTTATGGTATGGTGCTGGCACAATATAAGGCCAGTGAGGTTTAATAAACGACAAGTGGCATAACCAGGGTGAGTCGGTTTTCCTGCTATCTATGAAATCCATAAAACGGGATGTCAGATAAGGGGTCTCACTGTCCTCTTCTGCAATGTTGGCGGGGTGACTAGAGTATTTCAAGAACCAACCAAGCCCAATCTTATCATCATTTACTTTAACCCCGTTAGCCCTGGTATTCCAAGGATTTGGATCTGCATATCCCTTTTCCTGCAGGTAATCATTGTATCGTGGACTGGGAGCATAATTTCCGTCCGGGTGTAAACCGTCATCCCGTTCAAAAACATCAAAGCCGCATTCTGCAAGGCGGTTCCCGATGATTGTATCTTCATCAATGCCGTAGCGCTCCATCCCTTCCTTGTCGGCTTTCATATGTGTCTTTCCAATAAGAACTGTATCCACACCGAGCGGACGTAAATGATCCCCCAGTGTCAATTCTCCAACTTTTAGTGGAAAGTCATTCCAGGTGCTGCCATGTGATATTACATATCGACCTGTATAGAAACTCATCCTGCTCGGACCGCATATGGGAGATTGCACATAGGCCTTGTTAAAACGCACACCCTGGCTGGCAAGCCAGTCTATATTAGGAGTGTGAAGGTGCGGGTGTC
>JBOEGA010000194.1:0-2474 GCA_050633205.1 Methyloligellaceae bacterium
GCAACCCACTGATAGTTAACGATATTTTCACCATAGCAAGACTGCCGTCGTCTATTCCGGAATCCCGAATCCGAACTGACTGTTTAGAACAAAAGCCTCATTTTGACACATTACCCGAACATAAATACCCAAAGTTCGGTAGTATTGAAAGGTAGTATATTACGGTCAATAACTAAAAAGAAATCCATCTATATTAGTCAGACGAACAATTGCACAAAGGGTATTGAACCTAATACAAAGTAAACTGGTAGTCTTATGGAAGGTTGGTTAATTTTAGTTAGGACCCCAACAATACATAGACAAATAACTTAACCAGGGTCAGGGCTTATTAATTTGGTCTATTCTGTGGAGCAGCGAAACGCTAACTGCAAATAAAACTGAACTGCAAAGTTGATCAAATTAATAGGTCCTGACCCTGGAGCGCATAAAAATATTACAACATAACAACCGGGCTTTTATTTCGGAAACTCTTCGTGATGAATTATCAGCCCGGATATGATGATGAAATCGGAAGATTGAAAATGGGTCAGCGCACCAAAAAATATTCCCTGACACTTGCAGGACATCGCACATCCGTATCTATGGAGGAGCCGTTCTGGGAGGCGCTTAAAGATATATCTAAACACAAAAATCAGTCAATTACGGCTATCGTATCCCTGATTGACCGAAATAGAGAGGATCTCCCTCTTTCAAGTGCTATTCGTATATATGTCCTGGAATATTTCAAAGAGAAAAGCCGGCAATAAGCCGGTTGAAAAAGTTTGGAACGGAAATTCATTGGTAACAATGAATTTTTCCGCTCCAAACACTTTATAGCATACCTGATTATCGTAGATTTGCAGGCGTATAGCTTGCTGACTTGGCCCAGCCTGGAGTCGAGTCTTTTGATGCAGATGCTGCAGACTTTTTTGCAGCAGGCTTCTTTGCTGCCGTAGTTTCTGCGGATTTTTTCGCTGCAGTTGTCGTTTTCGCAGCAGCAGGCTTTTTAGCAGCCACAGTTTTCTTAACCGGAGCTTTCTTAGCAGCTGGCGCTTTAGCAGCAGTTTTAGTCGCGGCTGTTTTTGCTGCAGCTGGCTTTTTAGCTGTTGCTGCTTTAGCGGCAGGTTTTGCTGCTGTTTTAGCTGCTGCAGGTTTTGCCGGCGCTTTCTTAGCTGTAGCAGTTGTGGTCTTTTTAGCTGCTGCAGGCTTTTTAGCTGCTACTGTTTTTTTAGCAGCGGCAGGTTTAGCCGGAGCTTTCTTCGCAGCAGTTTTGGTTGCAGTTGCTTTTGGAGCGGCCTTCTTGGCTGGTGCTTTTTTAGCCGGCGCTTTTTTTGCTTTTGAAGCAGCAGGCGCTTCCATAGTTTCTGTTTTTTCAGTCATGATAATCTATACTCCGAATTTAAAATAATGTTTTTTAGTTGCGGCATTTATATACGGAATTTCGCCGAGCACAACAGAGACATATGAACATACCCCTGTTATGAGCAGGATAACCCCAGTTAATTATGCCGATAGGACCTCACCAGCGTCAGGAACGATTACATTCTCACCTTCCATCTCGGCAACGAACTTGCCGGCATCAGGGTCAATAATTGGAAAAGTTCCGTAGTGGCAGGGGATGACAGTTTTGAAGTTGAAAAACTTCTTGCACGCAAGAGCAGCAGATCGTGCTCCCATCGTGAAACGATCGCCAATCGGAACAATACCGATGTCTGGCGAATAAAGCTCTTCGATAAGAGCCATATCAGAAAAGATGTCAGTATCGCCCATATGATAAATGGTTTTCATTTCTTTGGTCGAAATAACAACCCCGCAGGCAGCTCCGAGATAGACGGGCGAACCATCAACAATAGTGCTTGAAGAATGAACTGCATTAACCAGACTTATATTAAAATCCGTATGGGCAACAGTACCACCTGGATTCATGGGGCTGACATTTTCCAGCCCCTGTGCACCAAGATACATTGCAATCTCATAGTTGGCGATAAGCTTTGCTCCAGATTGTTTACAGATAGCAAGCGTATCACCGATATGATCATCATGCCCATGTGTCAGTGCCAGATGCGTTACACCGGCCGCAACTTCATCAACACTTTTACCCAGCGCTTCGAATGTAGAGTTACCGGTTAGAAACGGATCCATAAGAATAGAACTTGTCCCTGTTTCAACCTTAAAACACGAATGTCCATACCATGTTATTTTCATCTCTTTAAGCCTCCCAAAGTGATGTCAGATTTCCTGTTAGTATAGAGGTTGTTTTTATTCACTCAACAGCAAATAATAATGAACTCTTAATAAGTCCTTTCCATGTTTCTTTTTTTAGCGTTTTTTGCATTAAAAAACTCAACCAGGAGTAATTGAGATGACAATCAGCAACATCAGGCAACTGACAGCATCAGATAAGATAGAGGTTGAATCTTTTTTGAAGGCTGGCATCGAGCAGACATTATTCCTTCTCTACAATATTCTGCGAGGAGGTTTGAACTATTCGGGAA
>JBOEGA010000195.1:0-3286 GCA_050633205.1 Methyloligellaceae bacterium
AGTTGCATAATAAGGGGGTTGCTTCTGTTCCAGGTTTTATCTGCAAGTCTCAATGCCAAAAACTTATAGAAGGTTACCACTCTCCGAACCGATATCGTAAAACTGTTGATATGGAACGTTACCGCTTTGGCTTAGGGGAGTACAAGTATTTCGATTACCCTCTGCCTCATTTTATTCAGGTATTGAGGGAGAGTATTTACCCTTATCTTGTGCCCGTCGCCAATCGATGGATGAGCGTGTTGAGCATTGAAAAACAATTCCCCTCAACCTTTCAGGCACTGCAGGATGAATGTCACGCTAACCATCAGCTAAAGCCTACTGCGCTGATTCTGAAGTATGGTCAAGGCGGTTTTAATACGCTACATCAGGATCTTTATGGCGAGATATACTTTCCACTTCAGGCCGTTATTTGTCTTAATGAACCGGGTGTTGATTATTCAGGGGGTGAATTTGTGATGACGCAACAAGTGCCTAGGGCTCAGTCCAAGGCGATAGTACTGCACCCAAAGCAAGGAGACTTGATGTTCTTTACAACAAACTTCAGACCAATAAAAGGTACCCGAGGCTACTATCGCGCCAGTATGCGACATGGCGTCAGTGAAGTTATCCATGGTACTCGACATACCTTGGGCATTATATTCCACGATGCAGTGAGTTAAACATGCTCTACCACCAAGATATTGATGATCAGACTTTGCGAAGAGCAATCAAACGTGGGATCGTTTTATTTGGTGGCAATCGCAGGCTGAAGATCTATGGCACTCTTCATTGCCATTCCGGGAAAAGAATGAAGCGCGAAAGTCGCGTCTTTTTTGAAACGGGCGACGAGGCCAGCGCCGAAGGCTATAGACCGTGTGGCCACTGTATGAAAGAGGAGTACCAAAAATGGATTTGTTCCGCCAGTCAATAGCACAACCCAGTAACCTTCTCCCAAGAGAAGGAGACGTTAAATACAATGGGGCTCTTTTATCATTAGCATCGGCTGCCACCAACTAAAAAAATTAGTGAGCCTAGAATCAACTTAACTTTTCGCAGTATTGTTGCCGATAAATCAATGCTCAAGCCTTGGTTTTCCAAATTGTGTGTCATCGGTTAAACACACTACAAAAATAGGATTATCCGTTGTTTCGACAAGTCCCTGAGCAATAATTGCGCTGGTATCCGCGTACAAGGATAGTTCCGCAAATTACTCACTATCAGTGGCTAGTACTTCGTAAAGGCAGGTTCTAAGCGCTGCAATTTCAAAACCTTTTGTCAGACAACGAGTCGCCCCAAGCGCAATAGCGCGAGCTTCTGACTCCTCATCTTCCAGAGAGGAAATAACCACGATTGGAATTTTCGGTAAATCCGGCGTTTGCTGGATAGCTTCCAATACTGAAAATCCATCCATTTCTGGCATCAATAGATCCAGCAACATCACATCTATTGACGTCTTCCTCAATTGGTCCAAACCCTCTTCACCACCCGATGCCTTGATGGATTGATAGCCTAATTTTTCAACAGCAATCGCGATTTTCGTTCTGCTCATCAAATCATCGTCAACGACAAGAACCGCTGCAGAGCTAGTTTCACTGTTCAACACAATATCTCCCGAAGTTGGCCAAGCTTTTGAGTAAATTCGGAATACCTGCTTTCAAAGTTGGCGAGTGATTGACTAACGTCGTCAAGTAATTCGTCGCGGGCGAGTTCTTCTACCGATTTTGCTAATGAAAATAAATGAGTATCACCAAAATCCCTGGCACCGGATTTGAGTGTGTGCGCTGCTCTTCTGACCAACACACTATCGTTGTTCTCAAGACCAGATTTTATAGATTCAACGTAGTTATCGCTGTCGGAGAGAAAAACATCAATCAATTCCACGAGTGAGTTTTGATCGTTGCCAACCACTTCCAGTAGTGTATTGAGAGCAGATTCGTCGAGATCGACACCTGAAAATGACATGGAATTAGATTGCACCTCCTGATGGACCAGAGAACTGTCAGCCTGAGAGTCTAAGTCGTCTTGTTGCGTAGCCGAATGGGTACGACTGTTCCTTAGTGCGTTTATTAGTTCAATCACACGGATCGGTTTGCTGACATAGTCGTTCATACCTGCGGAAAGACATTTTTCGCGATCTCCATGCATTGCATTTGCTGTCATTGCCACGATATGCGGTTTCGAAAGATTGCCGTGCTTTTTTCGTATGTTTTGAGTTGCAATAAGACCATCCATTTCCGGCATTTCTATATCCATCAAAATGACATCATAATGCCTTCGTTCCAGTGCTTCCAAAACTTCTAGCCCATTACTCACAATATCAGCGGTGTATCCCAGTCTCTTAAGTATCATGTCTCCCAACCGCTGATTCGTTGTATGGTCGTCAGCCAGCAAGATACTTAAAGGAAATGACTCGGCCATGCCATGAAGGAATTCAGAATCGCCTTGTGCTATGCGATGAGTGGGTACATGTTCTCCGATAAAAATTGACATGATTTCATCTAAAAGGACGGAAGGCTTGATCGGTTTACTTATCACGGAAGTTATTTGCTTGCCATCACTGTCTGGGTGAGAACGATGAACGCCTCCGACTGAATCCAATAGAATGATGGGTGGAGTTTCGGTGTCTGTGTATTGAGAGAGTTGCGTTAAAATAATACTACTTTGTTGCTCCAACGCGAGTGCATCGACAATAGCGAGATCACTATTTGTTATAGCTTGCATTAAATCGTTCTCTGGAGAATGTTCATTCACATAACGACATTGCATAGACCAGGCTTCCATTAGTCGTTTTAAGATTGACGCGTTTTCCCCTTTTATTCCTATGAGTGAAACATTTTTTCCTGTTAATTCTGTTCGGCTTTCATAAATTGATTCCTTCGATTCGCTGTCGGTCTCAGCTTCTATTGTAAAGTGAAAAGTGGTACCTATATTCTCCTGGCTTTCCACCCAAATAGAACCACCCATTTCTTCAGTCAGTGCTTTGCAGATAGCTAAACCTAAACCTGTACCACCATAGCGACGGGTGGTTGATGCGTCGACTTGACTAAAGGATTTGAAAAGGCGGTTGATTCGGTCCTCGGCAATACCAATACCGGTGTCTTTGATACTAAATTGAATCGTGTTTACAGAAACTGTGTGTTCCTTAGCGGGCTTTTTTACAGTGAGCAGTATCTCGCCGGATGGTGTAAATTTCACCGCATTGTTCATTAGATTCGTCACAATTTGACGCAATCTGGTGCTGTCTGTAACGATAGACTCGGGTACGTTTTCCTCCACAAAATAGGCGAGTTCCAGGCCTTTTTCTGCT
>JBOEGA010000195.1:3297-8709 GCA_050633205.1 Methyloligellaceae bacterium
AAATCCAGGATATCGTTGATAATAGAGAGTAAATCTTCACCACTACGTCTTAGGATTTTGGTCACTTCTCGTTGTTCGTCGTTTAGAGGGCTGTCGAGTAACAAACCCGACATACCTATAACGCTATTCATGGGGGTGCGAATTTCGTGACTCATGGTAGCCAGAAAGTTTGATTTAGCTTCATTCGCCGCTTCTGCGCTATCCCTTGCTTCTTCCAGATCGTTGACCAGCTCTGCTAACTGCTTTTCACGTTGTTTTAGCGCATTGGTTCTTTCTTCCACGCGTTGTTCCAGATTGTCACGAGCAAGTTGCAGTTCATTTTGATCGGCTTCTTGCTGTTGTTGCATGACATTAAACGCACTGATAACTCCCCCCATTTCGTCGTTGCTGGACCAATTAACGGGTTGTCTTTCTTTCGTGTTCTGAAAAAGTTGAATAGAATCGGTCAACCTATTGAGTGGTATACCTACAATTCGCCGATGCGCCAGCACGACACTCAATACGATGACACCGACTAAAAGAGCACCGATGAGTGCTGCTTCACGCTGACGTTCTTTGGTCGCCGCAAGCAGGCGTCTATCGGTCATCGCGACTTGTAGTGTTCCTATTAATACAAGCGATCCACCATTGTCATAATTGATTGGGCTGGTTCGGGTATACACAGTGACGTCTTCGGCATCCATGGAACCTACCTGTGCAATCACATTATCTGTTTCGTCAAGAACTATGGCGCCAATAACGTCCTCATCAATCACCAGAGCATCCAGACTGAGTGATGCCTGTGCACTATCCACTTGCCACAATGGGCCAGTCAACGATGCGGAATGAACAGCGGTCACGTTCTCCAGACGTGTTTCCAGATCCTTAAGCGCATTTTGCTCAACGTTTTTCTGTATTAAAAAAAACATCGCTGCAGTGGTTAACAGCACCAGTGGAACTGTAATGGCCAGCATTTTGGTTTGTAAAGATTTGAACCGCAGTACTTTGGTCATTGTAAGTTTCTCAATGGATAATTGGCCATTTGGAGACTGCAGTATCGGACGAATGAGCCTAATTTGCACTCATTCGATCCCATTTATATCGTACTAACCGTTGGAATCATTCACTGTCTGCCTGCTTCCAACCCCCAACAACTATTGTTAAGATGAAATCAGAATAAAAATATCTGTACCTAGGGGGATTAATGACTACTCGCATATCGTTGTTTTTTCTGTGCTGGTTGGTGTTTGTCTCCCAGCCATTCGCAATGGCTGATTCGTTGTCCTTGGGCTGGGAGGATTGGAAGCCCTATCAATATGAATCACCCGATGGCGATTTAACCGGCTTAGATATCGATTTGGTAAAAGCGGTGTTTGAAAACCAGGGCAAAACCCTCAAATTCGTTCAGCTCCCGTGGAAGCGACATCTCGGCAATGTGGAAGCTGGGCTTATCGATTTGGCGGCATCAGCGTCCAGAACGCCTGAAAGAGAACAATATGCCTATTTTTCTGACCCCTACCGTTCTGAGTCTGCAGCCTTATTCATCCGCAAGGCGGATCAGAATAAATACCAGTTTTCATCTTTAGATGACATTATCGGGACAAATTTTAGTCTTGCTGTAGTTCGCGGGTATTACTACGGTGAAAAATTCAGTCAATTGATGAAAAATGCGGATTTTCGAAAACACGTACACGAGGTGAATGACAATCAACTGGCTCAGAGGCAACTCGTACGGGGGCGTGTTGATGGCTTTCTCGAGGATCCGATTGCAGCATCTTTTGAACTAGAAGAAGAAGGCTTAGCTGACCAAGTCATCAATGTTTTGCCCATTTACTCAGACGATATCTATGTCATGTTCAGCAAAAAAACATTGTCCGAGGCAGATGTCGAGGCTTTTAATAAAAGCCTTGCTGAAGTAAGAAAAGCTGGCCACTATGATGAAATTATTGGTAGATACAACAAGTAGTGCGCACTTAAGTCTCTAAACTCCAATCGAGGTAACTCATTTTTTGAGTCGTCATAGCTCAGTCGCTGTTCGTATGGAATTCATGGTCGTGCCGAAATGACCGTGAGGTTGAACACGCAGGAAAAAGTGCTCATTGTTGATGACGATCGAATGAGTCGCATCAAGCTGGCATTGGCAGTAGGGAAGCTGGGTTACGCGGTTTCACAAGCTTCTGATGGTGCTGAAGCACTGCAAGTATTGAGTTCAGAAGAGATCGATTTGATTTTACTGGACATCCTGATGCCGGAAGTTGACGGCTTTGAAGTCCTTAAGCAAGTTAAATCGAATGCTGACCTGATCAATATTCCGGTTATTGTCGTCTCATCGCTCGACGATGATAAAGACAGTATCATCAAGGCGATCGAACTGGGCGCTGAGGACTTTCTACCCAAGCAGTTTGATGTTCTTCTGCTTAAAGCGCGCATCAACGCATCAATTGAAAAGAAGCGACTTCGAAATCTGGAAAAATCTTATTTTAACGATGTTGGTAAATTAATTGATGCTTCTGCGGTGCTGGAAGAGGGTAAATACAATCCATCGTTTCTAGGCATTGAACCGGTCCTCAATCGAAAAGACTCTCTCGGTAAGCTTGCTCACGTATTTACCGATATGGCGCGGGAAATCTATGAACGAGAGCGCCGACTCAATCAACAAGTTAGAACACTCAGAGGCGTGTTGCTTTTGTTGGCCGCTGGTGCAGTACTCGGGCTTGGCGTGCCCTTGAGCCGCATGGCTTCTGGCCTCTCTGAAAAGCCCGTAGGATTAACAGTTTGGGTATTGCTGGTGACCGCAGCATTCGGTATTAGTATCTCTGCATTCAGGAGAAAACTGCCACGGATCACTTCTTCGTCAGTGAATTTCATAGTCGTTTGGGGTGTTATCACGGCTGTTTCCCAGGTCATACTGTTTTGGGTGGCTGGTCATCTGCAGGCCTCATTGCTATCCATCATTCTCGTTACAGAAGGATTTATTGTATTTGGGATTGCGGCTATTTTGGGGCTGGAAAAACCAAAAGCAAAACGGTTGATCGGTTTATTCGCTGGCTTCGTTGGCGTATTGATCATAGTGTTGATTGGTGATCAGTTTAGTGTGGTGACTAATTGGGTCTGGGTTGGATTGGCTCTGACAATACCGGCGATCTATGCGTTTGAAGATCTCCAAATCGCGGCACGTTTGCCAGATGATTGGGATATTCTGGGTGCAGTCGGCATCGTATCGCTGGTTGCCACGTTGTTGCTAATACCGATGGCTTTTATATTCGATGAATTTGTGCAGCTCGATACTAATCTGGACACACTGAAACTTGTGTTGCTGCTGCTCGCAGCCAAAACACTCATCGGCACGGCGCTCACGGTCTGGCTGCTCAAAACATCTGGGGCTGTTTTTGGCAGCCAGGCAGGTTATGTCTTGACGTTTGCTGGTATAGCCTGGAGTCTTGGATTACTGGATGAATCTCTACCATTTTTGGCCTGGGTGGCTTTGGGAATCATGCTGATTGGACTGCTTCTGGTTGAACCGAAAGATGAAGCTGAAGCGCGACCGGAGTCCATTAAAATCGCAGGCAATCAACACTACTTAGACATTGCCGATGCCAGGAATAAGGAGGGCGAGACTGAGATCCCGAGACGTGCAAAAAAAACCAGAACCACCGAAGTGACAACGCAACCCGATATTAATTTAGATGCTGAGTCCTAGTATAATGCAGCTTGTGGGTTATGTAAGTGAATGTACTCATGTGCTGTGTCTACTATCTAATCGCAAGATTGTATTAGAAATAATTTCATTTCTTCTGTCGCGTCGTCGAACGTTTTGTTTTTTGCCCAGATAAGCCCAACTTCCATATGAGGAATAGGATCCAGAATGGGTCTGGCTTCAATTTTTTTCCCTTCCAGCGACCAGGGCCTGTAAACCATATCGCTTAATATCGTGATGCCGAAACCGTGTGCAACCAGGCCTCGTAATGCTTCCATGACATTGGTGCGAAATGCAATATCAGGTGATAAATTGCTCTTCAGCCAAAAACGCTTGTCGCTGGACTCGCCATCATCCTGGGTTAACAGGATATAGGGATGTTCAGCGATATCTGACAGTGCCGGGAACTGATTCTTAAGAACAGGATGATCACTGGCAGCCCATAGCTGGCGGCGGGTTCTCATTAAGGTATGACAATTGAATCTTGAGGTGTCTTCCACGTTTGACAGTATAACGATACCCAGATCGAGTTCGTCGCTGAGGATTTTCGCTTCAATGGTTTCTCTGGGTATGTCGTGTAAATCGAGATTCACATCGGGATAGTGCGCTCTAAATCGTGCCATCAACGGTGGTAAAAAATAACCCAGCACGGTATACGAAGCCGCGATTCTCACACTTCCGTCCAGATTGTCAGCGCGGATTCTGGGTTCCCGCAAGGCGTCCTGCAGGGAGTTTAAAACATGAGATGCGTGACGATAAAAGCGCTGCCCTTCAGCAGTCAGTTCTACGCCATGAGGCTTGCGGGTAAACAGGTTGCCTTGCAGTCGAGACTCCAACGACAGGATAGCGTTGGTAATCGCTGATTGGGAGACATAACATTTTGATGCGGCCATCGAGAACTGCCCGGTCTCTGCGGCGGCAACGAAATATCGAAGCTGTCTGAGTGTTACATCGCTAGACATATGTTTTTCTAATACCTGATCTTATAATTTGTGATATTACGAATATCAGTTCAATTGATATGATCGCCGAAAAATGCGCACTTAACCATAAAAATCGGCGAGGAATATATGGCAAAGGCATCTGCAATAAGGTCAGCAACCGAGCTTCGCGACGTCAAGCTGGACGATAAATACGCGGTTATCAACGACCGGGTATTCCTAAACGGTACTCAAGCACTCGTGCGACTGCCGATGCTGCAACGGATGCGGGACGAACGGGACGGATTGCATACGGCCGGTTTTGTCAGCGGTTATCGAGGATCGCCACTAGGCAATGTGGATCACGAACTCTGGCGCGCGAAAAAACACCTCGATGAACACGATATCCGTTTTCAGGAAGGCATCAATGAAGACCTGGCCGCCACTGCGGTGTGGGGTACGCAGCAGGTCACACTGGATCCGAAAGCAAAATACGATGGTGTATTTGCGTTGTGGTATGGCAAGGGGCCAGGTGTTGATCGCTCAGGAGATGTTCTGCGCCACGCTAATGCAGCTGGTAGTTCGAAACACGGAGGTGTACTGGTCATTGCTGGTGATGATCACGCTGCCAAATCATCAACCTTGCCACATCAGACGGAGCACGTGTTTAAAGCCGTAATGATGCCTGTGTTAGCACCGGCAGATATCCAGGAATACCTTGATATGGGCTTGCATGGATTTGCAATGTCTCGTTATTCCGGATGCTGGGTGGCGTTCAAAGCTTTGGCCGATACGGTAGAAACGTCGGCATCGGTG
>JBOEGA010000196.1:0-2215 GCA_050633205.1 Methyloligellaceae bacterium
GTTTCATTTATCACCTATATAGAAAACAAACCCGAACTAAGGTCATACACCTGCCTCCCTTCAGATACTGACAAAGGCCGGGTGTCTGTTGCAGTTAAAAAGCATAAAGACAGCAGAGGCGGTTCCGACTATATGAGATCGTTGCAACCCGGTCACCGCATCTCCATGACCCTCCCCGAAAACAGATTTGAACTGTCATGGCACTCTTCTGAATATCTTCTGATTGCCGGAGGAATTGGCATCACACCAATTTACAGCATGGCACAGGCTTTGGCTGCAAAAGCAAAAAAAGTAAGACTGGCATATGCCGTACACACTCGCGAAGAATCAATATTTGCAGATAAATTACTACAGACATCCAGACTTGATTTTGAATTGTTTGTCTCAAATGAAAACAACCCGATGGATATTGAGCAGGAAATTTCCCGGACCTCAAAAGATGCCGAACTATATTTCTGCGGCCCCTTGCGAATGCTTGATGATACCCGCAGAGCATGGAAAACAGCCGGAAGAGAGACTGGAAGCTTCCACTTCGAAATGTTTGGAGATAGCGGGAATGCTCCGGCAGAAGAGTTTAAGGCTATCCTCCCGGCATATAAAAAGACAGTCCATGTAAAACAGGGACAAACCCTTCTTTCCGCCATGATGGAAGCAGGTATTCCCATGATAAGTGATTGCAACCGGGGAGAGTGTGGTTTGTGCTCGGTAGGCATAGTTCATTCCACCTCCGAGATTGATCACAGAGACGTATTCTTTAGCAGCACAGAAAAACAGGAAAACAAAAAGATGTGCGCATGTGTATCCCGCGCTGTCGGTGGAACAGTTACCATTGACACCGGTTATAGAAAATAGACCAGCACCATAAGGTGTAGCTTTAATGCTGATAACAAGAGTCTGTGAACTGCAAATAGAAAGTCTATGCCATCCGGCATTGGCAAAGTAGGGAGAGAAAAATGACAAATCGAAAAAATAACATAACTCGACGGTCGGCATTATCACTACTGGGAGCTGCAGTCGCCGCGCCTGCTGTCCTGCGATATGCAAATGCAGCTGAAGTGACTGTTCGCCTGCACCACATGCTGCCACCAATTTCAAATATGCATAAAAACTTTCTGGCACCCTGGGCAAAAGAACTTTCTGAAAAGAGTGGTGGCAGACTGAATGTTCAGATTTTCCCCAGCATGCAGCTCGGTGGTAAGCCTTCACAGCTAGCAGATCAGGCCCGCAAGGGAGTGGTAGATATTACCTGGACACTACCCGGCTACACCCCCGGACGCTTTCCGATTGCTGAAACAACAAGCCTGCCTTTCATGGTCACAACAGGAGCCAAAACCTCGGTAGTTATCCATAAACTTATGGATGAGTTCGGCCAGAAGGAATACGACGGCATAAAAACACTGGCCTTCCATGCTCATGAACCCGGCAAGTTCCATATGCAGAAAAAACCCATAACAAAAGCATCCGATCTTAAAGGTGTCAGCATGAGAGCCCCAACACAGGCTTTCGGACAACTTCTTAAAGCTCTTGGAGCAGACCCTATATTCCTCCCGGTAACAGAAATGGCGGTCAGCCTGACCAATGGTGTTATTGAAGGTACATGCCTTCCATATGAAGTTGTTCCAGCGTTCAAGCTCCACGAACTGACCAAATTTCATTCTACAACAGCTCCTGGCGGCCGGGGTCTCTACACCCAGACATTCTCTCTGTTAATGAACCAGAAATCATATGAAAAGCTGCCTGATGATCTGCGCAAGGTTATTGATGACAATACAGGCATCGCACTGTCCGAACGTATTGGCAAAGTCTTTGAATCCGGTGAAAATTTTGGACTAAGCCTGGTCAACAAGGCAGGAAATAAAATTAACGAAATACCAAAGTCTGAAATTGCCATTATGCAGGAAGCTGCAAAACCNNATTTATGATGAGTGGCAGAAAAAACTGGAAAAAGCCGGGCATGATGGTGCTGCTGTTCTTGCAAAATTAAACACACTGCTTGATAGCTGATCTGGCCACTGAAACACGAAACTCATTCTGTGGCGTAATCTTGTCAGCTTTAAATTGACAGGATAATGCCACGGGGTCAGGCAGTACGACAGCCAGGAACCCTGGTCCTCCTCTGTTGAATTGCCTGACTATTACACCCAATCATCCGAGTCACCACAAGGGTGGTAACTGCAGACCCTCTCGGTTCCGTGGCAGGTGGTGTAATGATGAC
>JBOEGA010000197.1:0-9507 GCA_050633205.1 Methyloligellaceae bacterium
GGGCGGTTCTGCTCAGAAGATAAAGATTACATCTCAGGAGCGTGCTGCGGCTGTCAGCGCTGCGAAAGCCATGGGGTTGAATGTGTGTGGTGTTGATATGCTGCGTTCAAATCATGGACCTGTTATTATGGAGATCAATTCGTCTCCGGGTATCGAAGGTATCGAGAAAGCTACGGAACTGGATATTGCAGGTAAGATTATTGAGTTTATCGAGAAGAATGCAAAACCGAATAACAGCAAGACGAAGGGTAAGGGGTAGACCCCCTTTTTCTTACGACACTTCTGGCATTGAATATATGTTGCTGGCTTCTATGAAACCGTAGCCATTCTGGTGGGCATAGGCGGCTGGTTCATATATTTTTCTGAATGGTGTCGAAAGCTTTTCGCGGGTTTCTGTTGTGAGGTTCTGTTTAACTGAATCATCGACCCAGCAGAAGATGAGATCTTCTTTGTGGTGCTCCAGGGTATCCAGGAACAGTTTCATTTTCTCAG
The DNA here is from genome assembly GCA_050633205.1 of Methyloligellaceae bacterium. GTDB lineage: Bacteria > Pseudomonadota > Alphaproteobacteria > Rhizobiales > CBDHHC01 > CBDHHC01. Next base: position 493 of record JBOEGA010000197.1, read on the forward strand.
GCGGGACGAAGCCGCCTAGTGAATAGTTTTCCGTTATGGTTTCTTCCAGATAGGCTTCAAGATAGGGAATTTCCTGCAGGAGTGGTTCGAACAGGGCCGTTGGTCTTTCAAAGATATGAGAGACATTTACATTGATCTGTTCGAACAGTCTGGTTGGCCAATAGTTTCCTTTTCCTACCCAGCCGGGATGGATTTCTGATGAGAATTTTACAGATTCATAAAGAGCCTGCATGATGAGTTCCTGTGGGTCCATTGCCTGTTCTTCGCCATCAACGGGGACCATAATTCGGCTTTTGCCAAGATTCTGGTAAACCTCGCGAAGTACATTGAGTGGGGCTTCCAGTTCGTCAATGATTGTTGCCAGACTGTTGCTTTGATTAAGTTCATTGTGCTGAATATGGTCTTCCAGAGAGTTATAACCATTGATGAGGTCAATGGAGCTGGTGTTTTTTCTCAGGATTGTATCCAGTCGGGGGAGCATTGAACGGGCTAAGCCTTCAATAGAACTTCCTGCGTATTCAAGATAGGAAGCATGGATCTCCAGAGCTTCAGACAGGTCCTGCCCTACATTGAAAAAAGGGCGGCCCCAGATATAAAGTTCGCTGTTGAAATCTTTCAGGGCAGGGTTATTTTTTAGCAGGCAGTCATTTGCAGCAAGAGCCCAGCTCATCGCTTCAAAGCGTGTAAGAGCAGTTTTAGCAGCCTGTTCCAGCAAGTCATCTATGTTACCCGTTCCCATTATGTAAGGGATAATGCGGTCTTTGAGCAGACTGATATTCACCGAATGATTGCTGTATATGAGCTCCATGCTGCCTCCTGCGATTTTTGTTATTACTGATTTATTGCATTGGCATAATAAAGCAAGGGCATTTTGCCGGAGAGTTGTCACAGGTGAGGGTTTTAATAAAAAAAGGAAGCAATCTTCGGCATTGGAGGGAGGGCGTTCAGATTGCTTCCATAAGAGTTTTTTATTTTTGGGCGTTTCCTATTTTTTTGTTGCAACCTCGCGCTTTGTTATGCGGGTTCCCATCATTCGTTTTACTGCCTTGTCCAGGCCCTGCGGGTTAAATACAGGGAGAGAGCAAACCTGATTTGCACAGGCAAAGGCTGCTGCTTTATCAAGTTCGGGATAAGTGACATCCGGGTTGATCATGGGCCCTTCCCTGGTGTCCCAGAAATCTACTCGTTTATAATCAATGGCAAGTTTTAGAGCGGCCTTGTGAAGAGCTTTCGCAGCCGGGTCGTCCTTTTTGCCAACGATTGTAATATGGGCAGGCTCCAGGGCAAGGTTATCATCAGCCATGATAATGCCGACCAGAAATCTGCGTTGATTGACTATTTTCTCTGCTGTCAGATAACGCATGGCATATTCAGCCATTTCTCTGTATTTCTTTTTGCCGTGATAGCGATGTATAAGGTTGGCAAGGTGAGCAAGCTGAATATTTTCTTCGATGTTGATAAAAGGTTTTTTGAAGATGCCTTTTGTTGTGCTGGTGGTTTTTGCAGTGATAAAACCGATGGCTTTGCTTCTGAAGTTATCGTTTATGAAGTCCAATGCCTTCGCTGATGCAATCAGCCATTTGCGGTCACCAGTGGTTTCATAGAGTTTTATCAGTGCTAACCCCATAGAGAGTGTGTCGGCTATAAATGGTCCTGCTTTATCTTTAGCACCATGGCTGAAGCCACCACCTGTCAGTGAGCGGTTTTTGATGATCCAGTCTGCTGCTATAGTTGCATGCTGTAATATTTTTATATCGCCTGTTACGCTATAAAGGGAAAGAAGTCCTGATATAGCCCAACCATTTTCACGGGCGTAGAGATTTTTATCAACTTTCGGCTGCTTTCCAAGCTTGTTGCGTTCTTTTGATTTCAGGCTGTAAAATTCCTTACCAAGCATTTTATTGTCTACATCTGCATCCTGGCTTGTGTAAAATGCACCTTCGGGACTACGTAAACGGGTTATCAGATAATGATATATTTCCTGTGATGCCTTAAGGTATTTCGGGTCCCCAAACAGTGCATAACCCTGAGCGTAGATTCGCATATTGTTATACTGGTACCACATGATTTTTTCGTAATGGGGGGCGGACCAGTCGCGTTCGTGTGAGTATTGGTAAACTCCACCCCATTCTGTATCCATTAGGTTCAGGCCAGCATCAAGGCTGGCTTTTACACGAGTTATTGCAGTTGCATCTCCACGACGTGCCTGTTCAAGAGCATAGTTCAGACTATCCGGGTGGAGGAATTTAAGTCTTTTACCCCATGCGCCATGCTCTTCGTCATAGGTTGAATCCTGCAGATCAGTTATTGTTTTTCGTTGCAGGTCATTCAGGAATACTGATGCGGGTTTGGTTACCTGAGGAGTTTTGTATACAGGCGGTACTTTTTCAGGATTGTTGAGAATGGTACTAAGGTAAGCAATCATCAGGCTTGGGCGGATGAAACCTCTGAATTTTGCAACTTCATTTCCGTCGCCATCAAATATGATTGTAGCTGGCCAGCCCCAGTCACCATATCTGCTTGCCAGATCAGGATGTGCATCCTGGTCAGCCCTAACGGTTATATAGCCCTGTTTCAGATATTTGATGACCTCAGGGTGGCTGTAGGTTCGCTCTTCCATGAAATGGCACCAGTGGCACCATACAGCTTCAAGGTCCAGAATAACGTATTTCTTTTGAGCTTTGGCATCTCTGAAGGCTGTATCGTTCCAGTCTCTCCATTTCAGTTCGCCGGAGTAAGATGTCTGGATACAGGCCAGGGATATTAAAATAACCAGAACAGCTCTGAAATATGCCATGAGAACGGTTTCTCCATAAGGTTTAACTAATTGTACGTATGTTAGGGGAATTGGGTTTCAGCAGTCCAATCAAGATCAGGTGACGTGAATTTGACCTTGATGGAATATATTGGCTAATTCGATGATTAATATCGAATAAATTCGCTCGACAGTTGAAGGTTTCAGGGAGCATATATCCCGTGCTCTGACGGAAGCGGGGTTGCAGATCAGGTTGGTTTCTCTGCTGCGATCTTTGAATATGTTGCATGGGGCAGTGATTTGTTGTGCCAGTCTGCATTTCGGGATGCAGGTGGCGTTACATGTTGTTTTTTATGAGGAAATAAAATGAAAACGACTAAAATCTTCGCAATTTTGTCTCTATTGGTTTTTTCTCTGGTTTCAGTGTCGGCTGTATCTACGACATCTTTGGCAAAAGAGCCTGTAAAGAAAGCAGCTATTAAAAAAGCAAAAATGACAAAAGCCAAAGCTCCACGAGTTTCAATCTACCTGAAAGCTCAAAAAGCATTGGTTCAGCAAGGCGCTTCTCTGAAAGTTGACGGTAAATGGGGTCGTAAATCCCGCTCTGCTCTTAAGGCATTCCAGAAAAAGAATGGTCTTAAAGCTAACGGCAGACTTACCAGAGCAACAAAAGCTAAACTATTGGGTGCATAACTCACTGACAGGGTCCTGTGCCGGTTTTTACAAAATCGGACAGGGCCTTTGTATTCCCACCATAGTCTTTCTCGTTCTACCCTCCGGTTTGATGACTTGCCATTCCTATCCAGAAGTTTCATATTGCAGAAAATCTTGATTTTTTGGTGGGAGAGAAGTTGTGCATATTGTCTGTTCAGAGTGTAATCAGAAAATACAAGACAAAACGGTTCCCTGTCCTCATTGCGGGACTACATTTCAAAAAACAAAACTCCCTATAGACAAGGCAGTCTTTCTCAAAAATAAAAATTACTGGATCGTAACGGCTGTTATTCTGTTTATTGCCATGGTTAGTAATCCAACGCGTCAGAATTTTGAGAAAAAGATAGACCTGGTTTTTGCTAATGGTCTGAAAAATGAGGATAGTTTTTCCAGAAGCCTGTTTAAGGCTGCCTGTGAGACTGTTGATGACCAATGTGTACAACAGCTCAGTGCGCAGAAAAAAACGGAGTATAATGGCTATCTTTTTATGGCCATCGGACATGTCAATCTGGATAAGCACAAAAGAGTTTGTGCCGGAGCGTTTGGTGTATGGTTGCGCTGCTGGGATATCAAGAAGAGGTAATCTGTATTTCCCGACCATTTCTGATCGGGAATTTTATTTATGCTCTGAAACCAATCGGAGATTGTGAGCCCGGTTTAGCCTGGCTTATTTCAGATAGCAGGTTTACAACGCCTGACTTGTTGCGCAGAAGTCCAAGGAATTCAGACTGTTTTTTAGCCTGAGCAAAGTCGCCAGGTGTCAGGTTTTCAAACAGCAGCCCATGCTGTGGTGCTGTATTCCACCCAAAAAATACCTTATAGGCTCGTTGCAGCGCTTCAGCATCAAGATAGTCAAACTGCATGTGGAATGTGAAACGTCTCAGAGAAGCTGAGTCCATTTTATCCATCAGGTTTGTTGTAAAGCAAACTGGAAGCGGGTGTTCCTCCATCCAGGTCAGCATCTCATTGACCTGCGTAACTTCCCAGGAGCGGTGCGCCTGAGTTCGGTCATACAGGAATGAATCAGCTTCATCGAATATCAGAAGGGCGTTCGTATCGCGTGCCTCTTCGAAAGAGGATGCTATCTGTTGTTCTGACTGACCTACATAGGGGCCAAGCAGGTCCGAAGCTCTTTTATGAAGAGTATCAATGCCAAGGCGCTCAGCTATATATCTGGCATATGCAGATTTACCAGTGCCCGAGGGACCAGAGAAGCATAAAGAGAAGCCCATGGACTCTGCGTCAGTCAGTCTGTCTGCCAGTTCCAGCAGGTTTCTGTTTGCCCGGCTAAGCAATGGATCAAAGTCTGGAATTTCTGCGACTGCCTTGGGAGTTCCACCAGAAACGGCACGGATAATTCCGCTTGCTGCACGTTCTATCTGTTTTTCTCCACCACCAGCATATTTGGCGGCTTTCAGTGCATTTTCCAGTACTGCCGGAGTTGCGTCAATTTTTTTAGAGAGACGTTCAACTTCACGCTTGGTCAGCTTAACCCCAACACGTTTTGAAAGGCGACGCAAAATACGTTCGCGTTGTCGTGCAGGCGGTTTTTTCAGCTCGATTGCAAGAGTCATGCGGCGCAGAATTGCCGGATCTATCTCAGATATATTGTTTGAAGTCCATAATACCGGTACCGGATTGTTTTCCAGCAGTCGATTTATGTATAGCTTGGAGCCTCCGCGGCGCATTAGCTGCCAGGCGATGTCTTCCATTTCATCGAAGAGGATCGCTGTTTTCTCTGCTCCGTTCATAAGGCGAAGTGCAAAGACAAGGTCAGACAAGCGTGCAGAGCGGTCGCTCTCGCCATCTATAGAAGAATCTTCTCCAGAGGCATAAAGAGACAGGCCGGAAGCTTTTGCCGCGACTTTGGTCAGCTCGGTTTTTCCTGATCCGGGAGGGCCATAGAGGAGTATATTTACACCTTTGGCCTTTTCAGCAACAGCACCTTTAAGGACAGAGGTAATCATATCTCTGTCTGTTGATATGTGATCATAGTCTCCGGGAACAATGCCTGGTGTAATTGTGTCGCCTAACAGGTTGTGGCGGAGATCTGAAAAGCCGGTAAAGTCCTGGTCCAGGCTGTTATCCAGGCGGGCAGGAATAGAATATCTGCCACCAGGACCACTGATTTCCTGATTTCCTTCACGATATTGCAGCAGGCCGCTTGCAATGAGTTCTCCTGTCGGAGAAATAAGGCGGTCTACAACACGGGCATTTTCGCCTACGAGCACTGCAATAGCGCGATTGATAGGACCAGCAGCCTCAGCAACACTGTCACAGAAGTACTGAACCTGTTCAAATCGGGTATAGCAGGCTATTAGGTTAACTATTTTCCAGGCTATATCGGGCAAGCCAAGAGATTTGACCAGAAGCTCCAGATTGCCTGCGATAGGCTCCGGGCGTCCAGTCTGATCTGCAGCTTCACGGAGTTCATGGATAACTTCATCCCGATGTGTCTGATAAGCCTTTGAAAAGTCATTTAGACTGGCTCCACCGGAATATATATTGCCAATAGATTTTGTCAGCGCTTTAGGAAGTGGAAGGTTTAGAAGATCTGCCCTATCGTTCAGCCAGTATAATACATACCGAGTGGAGCGCACAGGCATGTCGCCGCGCTCAAGCACACGTGATACGTATCTTGCTATTAGTCCGCGTTCTATGTCGTTGATGGACAAAGATATTACTCCGTACGGGTCAGGGGTTGTTGACGTCTTGCGTTTACTTTCAGGATTGATAAACCCGACTCAAAGTCAGTCGAACTTCAGGTAATCCCATTATATTCTCTGAAAAATCTAATTAACCCAATGTTTATATAGTCTCTGTGACAAATCTGAGAAGAGCGATTGAGAAATATAGTTATAGCCCGGTTGAAGATTCTGCAAAACAAAAAAGAGAAGAATAACTAATACGGTTAATTTGCCAGTGTGCAGATGCTATGAAATGAGCAGGTGGAGCCGGGATATATCAGCTCTCATATACTAAATTGTGCGATTTATGTAAAATGAAATGAGCCTGCATTATTTTCGGTGATTATGGGAAATGCAGGCTCTGATTTTGTTCAGGCTATTTATTCAGCAGGTTTCTATTGATGACTGTTTCAGCTATCTGAACAGTATTCAATGCAGCGCCTTTGCGCAGGTTGTCAGATACGACCCAGAGAGAGAGGCCATTTTCCACTGTTATATCTTCACGTATGCGTGAAACATAGGTTGCGTAGTCTCCCACACATTCAACCGGGGTAACATATCCCCCATCTTCGTGTTTATCCACGACAAGGATACCTGGTGCTTCACGAAGAATATCGCGGGCATCGCCTGCTGTCATTTCATCTTCAAACTCAATGTTTACGGCTTCGGCATGCCCGACAAATACCGGTACCCGAACTGCTGTAGCTGTCATCTTAATAGAAGGGTCGAGAATTTTTTTGGTTTCGACCATCATTTTCCATTCTTCTTTTGTGAATCCATCTTCCATAAATACATCGATATGAGGAATGACGTTAAATGCTATCTGCTTTGTAAAGACTTCTGCGTCAGGGGCGTCAGTTACAAAAATCCCTTTGGTCTGGTTCCAAAGCTCATCCATTGCTGCTTTACCTGCGCCGGATACAGATTGATATGTGGAGACAACAACCCTTTTTATTTTCGCTTCTTTATGCAACGGAGCCAAAGCTACCACGAGTTGAGCCGTAGAGCAGTTTGGATTCGCTATGATATTCTTCTTTTTAAAGCCTTCGACTGCATCAGCATTTACTTCCGGCACGATCAGGGGAATATCCGGGTCATAACGAAAGGCAGAGGAGTTATCTATTACAAGGCAACCCTGTGCTGCTATTCTTGGTGACCATTCTTTCGATACTGTACCACCTGCGGACATCAGGCAGAAATCGCATTTAGAGAAGTCAAACTGTTCAAGGTCATGGCATTTCAATGTGGTATCGCCAAAAGAAACTTCTCTGCCAAGGGAGCGGCGGGATGCAATTGCGTAGACGGTGTCTACGGGAAAGCCGCGCTCATGCAAGATATTTAACATTTCCTGGCCTACATTTCCTGTAGCGCCCACGATAGCAACATTGTAGCTCATTTTAATCTCCTGAAGACCTCCCCATAGCATTCTAATATTACGAGTATTAGTACATCCGGTTCCGGTCTGAATTATGAATTGATGTGCCTACCCGGTATCGAATTTACCCACACATCTTATATATGCGTCTTTGTCAGAAAAGACGGTGGTATGACATACCTGAATTGGTGGGAGAATCAAGGGATATCGGGTGGATAAGGCATATAATGCGTTTTTTTACCTCAGTCCCTGACCTGTTTTACCAAGATTTTTTCCGAGTATTTTTCTTCGATACTCGCATTTGGTGTACAATCTTACTTCCACTTAACAAGAAAAAAATTCCAAAATATTCCAGACTCTTATGTTCAAAACATAATAATTGCAGTTTTCTTAAACTATAGTTGCAGAGTTTACCTCTCCGAGTGCGTTGTGTTTTGATTATGGTACTTTTAGGCCACGCAGTTGCATTAGTTTTGCATGAATCTTTCTGTATGCTGAGAAAGTTGAGAGATTTCGAGCTTAACCCCGAATATGGCCTCGAATTGATCACAAATGTAAATAATTAACAATCTCTCTGGGGAGTTTTAAGAGTATGAAGTTTAAAGGTATACTTTTCTCAGCGCTTTTAGGTAGTGCTGCAATGGTATCTTCACAAGCAATGGCTGGTGGCGCTATCGGTGGTAACTGTTGTGCTGATCTTGAGGAGCGTGTTGCTGAGCTTGAGGCAACTACTGCACGTAAGGGCAACCGTAAAGTTTCTTTGCAAATTTCAGGTAACGTAGCTTACGCTTTGTTCTTTAATGGTGACAATGGCAGACTTAATGGTGCAACTCCCGTAGGTCCTGCTAACGGCGTGACACTTGGTCAAACTATTGCTAACCAGTCAAAATTCCGTTTTGTTGGTAAAGCGCGCATCAATTCTGATCTTTACGCTGGTTACAGAGTAGAGTTTGGTATTGGTGGCGTTGATGCTGGATCATATGCACGTAATATAACACCAGGTTCTGCTGGACCGCTAACGCTTCGCTACAATGATATTTTCATTGGTTCTAAAACATTTGGTAAAGTTACAATCGGTCACGGCTCTCTAGCGTCTGATTTTGCTTCGGAAGTCGATCTTTCAGGAACAATTTATTACGCTGGTGGTAGCTTGAACGAGTGGAATGCGCAGGCAAACCTTGATGGTGGTCGTGTAGAGCGTATTCGTTATGACTCTCCTACTCTAGCTGGTTTCAAAGTATCTGCTTCTTGGCAGGACAATGAGACTGTTGATGTTGCTCTTCGTTATGGCGGAGCTATCGGTGATTTCACTGTAGCAGCTGCTGTTGCATATACTGAAACTGAAGCTGGTGACGGTACAACTATTGGTTCTGCGTCTATCTTGCACAGACCAACTGGTTTGAGCCTGTCAGCTGCAGCAGGTGAGGCTGATACTGCGACTTCTTTGGGTATCGAAGAGTTCTGGTATGTTAAAGCTGGCATCC
>JBOEGA010000198.1:0-3539 GCA_050633205.1 Methyloligellaceae bacterium
TATGTGACCTGCGGTGTTGGCGGATACTTTGATTTTTACAAACTGATACCTACATTTCTCTATCCGGAGAAAATGGGAGTTGAGTTAGCTTCAGTTCTGAAGCAGGTGACGCAACATGCTCTGGTCACTGCCGAAGCGCATATCAGGACGCCTGAAAATGCCGAAACCGTATTGGGAGAAGGTGTTGCGGATCTGGTTTCTATCGTTCGAGGTCAGATTGCTGATCCGCATCTGGTTAACAAAGCTGAACAAGACCGGGCTCAAGATATTCGGGGGTGCCTGTCATGTAATCAGATGTGCTGGGGTAGGCGTTCACGCGATTACTGGATTTCCTGTGTAATCAATCCATCTGTTGGACGCGAAAACGAATGGGGAGGCGACCGCTTTGTTTTGGCTTCGGATACTAAAAATGTATTGGTCGTTGGTGGTGGGCCTGCCGGGCTGGAAGCCGCGAGAGTTGCAGCNNGCAGCAGAACGTGGCCATAAAGTGATTCTTGCGGAAGCCAATGCCAGACTTGGTGGTGCTTATTTATTGGCGGGAAAACAACCGCGGCGCGCACAAATTCTGGAATTGATTGATTGGTATGAACATCAGTTAAACCAATTGGGTGTTGATGTCCGTTTGAATACCTATATGGATGCTGAAGATGTCATCCATCTAAAATCAGACCGGGTTATTCTGGCTACAGGCTCTCTTCCAACCGAAACAGGGTTTCAGAAGGTGTTGCCACAACATGATGAGCTACCGGGTTTGAATAATGGTTCAGTGTTTAGTGCGGAGGATATTATGTCAGGAGGTATCAGGCTTGGCAAAAATATCTTGCTGCTGGACGAAGGTGGGAACTGGAAAGGGTGTGGAACAGCGTGGAGATTGGCCGAAGATGGTCACCAGGTAACTATCATTACACCTGACCCTATGATTGGCAGTGAGTTACAACGGACCGCGGCAGATTTTCCGCTGCGAAAAAAACTGGTTGAATTGGGTGTAAAGTTTCTGGTGGAAAGCGCTATTCTGGAATGGACAGGATATAGCGCAAAAGTGGTTTCACTGTTATCGGGAGCCGAGATGGAGTATGCAGCGGATGCATTGGTCACTGCTACAACTAATCGCGCGTTTGATGAGCTGGCTAATGAGTTGATTGAACTGAATGTGGATTTTGAAGCTATTGGCGATGGTGTTGCTCCTCGCCAAGCTGCGTATGCGATTTACGAAGGACGACGAACCGGTCTGGCGATTTAACGACTTAAAGACACGTTGTATGGCACGATTTGTGATCTATTGTTTTTTCTAAGTTGTTCACACGGATAGTAAAAATGGTCAAAACTAATTTTCCAGCATTGGGCCTGACGGCGCTTTGTGTCTTTTCTACGCCTTCGCTCTATGCGGAAGATGTGCGTTCTATGGGTATGGGTGGGGCTTCGGTATCCTCCGGGACGGGAGTTGCGGGAGCTATGAGTAATCCTTCACTGCTATTGAGAGCCCAGCAAAGCGAAGAACGGTATCAGTTTCGTTTCGGCTTTTATGGTGAGGCACGCGACAATGCTGATCTAGTTGATGAACTGGACAAGAACGAAGACACATTTGATGAAGTCGATGCCGAAATCGAACGGATTAGTGAGCAAGACGTCACGTGCGTATCAGTAACACCAAGCCCAGAAGATGTTTGTTTAACAGGCACCACCGAATTAGCAGATCTGTCTGATAGGTTAACCAACACTTTTAGAAATCTGGATGGAGAGCCAATCGATGGTCGTGCTGGTATGGACATCGGATTTTCTGTAGTTCATACAGATATACCTTTCTCAGTGAATTTGAGTGTTCGTGCAACCGGTGCCGGACAAGCTGATATTACTGATGAAGATATTGCTTACACGAGTGATTTGGCCGAAGCTCTTGGGGATGATGATATTACAATAGGTGAAATTGACGAAAATGCATCAATTGCCTTGGCTAATAACAATGGAAACATCGAAATTGTGCAGCCTGATGACGTGTTGACCTCTGAAGCCAGTGGTAGTGTGGTTATTCGAACTCAATTTTCCGTTGCATTGGCAAGAACGCTTGAAATTGGTGCTAACAGCATTGATTTTGGTGTTGTTCCGAAGATATCTTCGCTGCGGGCTGGGGATTTCACCAAGCAGGTGGATGAACTGGATGACGATGACGTTGATCTTGGAGATGAGGTTGAAGAAAGTGAAAATACTGAAACTTCTTTCACGTTTGATGTCGGTGCAGGAATGGCACTACCATCGAATGAAAATATCAGATTCGGTGGTGTTTTGAGAAATGTGATAGCGGAGTCGATCGAAACCAAAAATGGTTTTGAATTTGAAACGACACCACAAGCTGTCGTCAGTGCCTTATACCATTCTGACTGGTTTCAGCTGACTGGTGACCTGGCATTGAATAAAGCCAAAGAAGATAACTTCGAAACTCAGGAGTTGAATCTGGGTACTGAGTTGCAAAAATCGTATTTCAGCTTTCGTGCCGGTGTAGGCCATGATTTGGCTGCGGATAATGATCCAACCACGTTTTCCGTAGGTGTCGGACTCGGTTTCCTTGATCTGGGTGTAAGACTTAATGGCAGTAAGGTACAAGGTGGATTGCAGATCGCCTTCAGCCTGTAAGCTTAAGATCTATTAATTTTTAATCGGGCACGGCCGCTAACTGTGCCCGTATTTTTCCAGCAATTTGTGAATTTCTGTTCGCGGGATTTCTTTTACAGGCATTTGAAATAGCAGTAACGTCAATTTTGCACTCTCTTCCAGTTCTTCTATTGCATACATCGCCGAGAGCACAGTACTGCCTGAAACAATAGGTCCATGATTGCTCATGAGCACACCTGCAGTTTTTCCTGTGACGGCCTTAACTGCGGCAGCCAAATCAGCATCACCCGGTGAAAAATAGGGTACACGTGCAATCTGACCAAGTCGTATATACAAGTAGGGAGTTAGTGCTGATAGCAATTCTTCATCAGGTATATCAAGGCAGGATACGGCAGTGGCGTAGGTGCTATGCAAATGAATAACAGCATGGTCGTTGGGTCGCTCATCGTAGAAAGCCTTATGTAGCATGAATTCTTTTGATGGTTTCTCCCCGCTAATCCAATTGCCAGATCTATCCAATACAGACAGTTCGTGATCATCCAGAATACCGATGCATGAGTTTGTCGGGGAAATGACAAAGCCGGAATCAGTTCTAACACTGATATTGGCTGATGCTCCGCCTGTAAGGCCGCGCTCAAACATGGATCGTCCGAAACGGACTAGTTCTTCTGTACCTTTTTCCACCGTGTATTCTGTCATTTTTTACTCTTACTTAACTATCAATGCAATTTGCTATTATTCAGCGTTCATTAATTCGCAGGCTTTCAGGAAGAAATCAGGGCCGCCAAAATTTCCAGACTTAAGTGTTAGCAGCAATTCGGGGTTATCAGTTGGTTGAATGACAGGTACCCCCGGCGCAATAGATATTCCAACGTTGTACTGTTTATGGCCAAGTGCCTGCATAACGGAACCAGAGGTTTCGCCGCCGGCGA
>JBOEGA010000199.1:0-17462 GCA_050633205.1 Methyloligellaceae bacterium
TAATTATAGGGGGAAGGTCAGCACCATGCTGAAATAGCTAAAGGATCTGGCTTTTCCGGCAATAGATCAGGGGCAATATATGCAGCCTCTACATTATTTTTTTCGTCTCCGGGTTGGTGAATGAAGCATACTCCGCAGGATATCATCATCTGCAGAAATAGCTCCTGCTCTTCCTCGCTATATTTTTTATTCCAAAGGAAGTGCCCCAAATCGCTACGAGTAAAGCGACCATTTCTTTGCTTTATAATGTTGTATGTCGCGTCGCGATCAAGAACAGCGTAGATGGCTTCCAGTGCCCATTGCTGGTCGAGGATGATTTTGTTGCCGAACATGTCCTTCTGATAAAATATGATACCGGTATCGTGCAGGTAGCCCAGCAGGACATCAGGATTGCTGACGCCTCCTGTTTTCTTGCAGATATCACAGAATTTCTGATAGGCGATTGTTCTGTTTTTACGCTGGTCCGGTTCCTTTTGCAGGTCCTTGTCGCGCATGGCTTCCAGCTTGTGCTGACCTTTGCCCAGCCTTTTCCAATGACTGTTGTACTACCTCTCTGCTCGCGCAACCAGTCTGCGGCCAGTTTCAAGGCATCATCAAGGGCGGCGCGGTTGAAGTCAGTCATTGCGCTGTATTGCAGGACGCGGGGACGGAATCTAAAGCCTTCCAAGCGCTTTTTCTCTATGGGCTGGTATTCGACTTCTACTTCTGCGTCATCAACACGGGTCTGGAGGATGAGCATTGGGGCGTCCTTCCCAGCGGCCTGGTGGATATAATTGACCCAGTAGGGCAAGGGTTCGTTGCGGAAAATGTAGCCGTCATATTCATGCTCGCGCTCTTCTTCCATGTCCGGTGTCCAGACGATAAGGAACGCGGCGCGGCTTTTCAGGAAAAGGGAATGGGTGCCATGATAGATATCCTGCCCGCCGAAATCCCAGATCTGCAGGCGGGTTTTGTCTTTGTCATCGCCGAGTGGGGTTGTTGCGATCTGGATACCGTGGGTGGAGGGGATGGTGTCGTCATAGTTTTTGTTCTGCAGTCGGCGGCAAATCTGCGTTTTTCCTACACGGCCGTTGCCGAGGATGATGAGTTTGGTATCGCGGACGGATTCGGTGCCGTTTTCGAGGTCGGTGAAGTAGGCCCGGAGGCGGGGGAGGCAGTTTTCGTTATAAGTTTTTGATAGAATTTCAGCGGGGATACCGGGGACAGAGGCTTTGTGCAGTCTTACATCTTTCAAAGCTTCCAAAAACCAGATGTTTTTGAAATCTTTGTTAAACTGACAGCCTCTGAGATCTAAGGATGTCAACTGCCTCAATCCCAATAGTGGAGATAGGTCTCTTACAGGTGTTTCCTGTAAATTGATATGCATTAGTTGAGTCAGGTTGGATAGTGGGTCAAGATTACTAACCTGCGTATTCCCAAAAAAGAGATGGGTAAGCTGTTTCAATCCTGACAACTGGCTAAGTTCAATTACACCTGTGCCCCAAAGATACAATTGAGTAAGGTGAGTTAGTCCTGATAACGCGTTTAGATCACTTACCTTTGTGAATTCCAGATCAAGTTTTTCTAACTGCGATAGCCCTCCCAACACCCCAAGATCATTAACTTGTGTAGCCTCAAGGTCAAGCTCTTTGAGCTGCGTTAACTTAGATATTGGATTAAGGTCCTGAACTTTTGTATACTGAAGCTTGAGTTTCTCGAGTTTTTTTAGGTTGGACAAAGTACCGAGACTGCAAACTTTTGTGTCTGAAAGGTCAAGTTCAGTAATGCCTATAAGTTTATCGAAGTTTGCAGGCAGTTGATCTAGATCGCAATAACCCAAATCCAATTTTTTCAGCCTAGATAGTGAATTACAGAAGGTTTCAGACAATGTATGTAAAGTGCTACATGCTTTTTTATCATCTTCTGAAATAGCCCAATACGGTAATCTACGATCCTCCTTTCCAAGCCCCAAATACAACCGCTTAACATGTCCACACTCATAAATCTCCTGCCACAGCTCCGCATCCGGAGGGAGGTTCAGCCCCAGGCCACCGAGGTCCAGCTCTTCATTCTGTGTTTCCCTGCAGACAGCAATCCGCCGCCGCGCTTCTGCCAAGCCGTCCATGCCTGTCTCCGCCGCAATTATGCAATTGATGGTTGTGCGGCATTTAAGCGGGTTCGCGTGGGTGTGGCAAGGGGATGTTTGCGGGAAGTGTGGAGAGCGCGTTTTTCTCTCCCCCAATCCACAAGACACACCCCGAATTCCGTGTTACCATAATACCCGGTGATATTTGCTTTCCCGGTCTGCTATGAAAACTCCCCTTATGCGCAGCATTATGACTATGCTGATTGCGGCTTTTGGTGCTTTGCTGTTTTATGTTTTGTCGTTGCCTTTGCCTTTTTTGCTTGGGCCGTTGTTTGCCTGTCTTGGGGCGGCGCTGGCCAGGGTTTCGTTGCAGGGAACCGGGCCGGTTGGGACGGTGATGCGAACGATTTTGGGCGTGGCTGTCGGGGCTTCGATTACGCCGGATATTGTTCACCGTGTTTCGGATATCGGTTTTTCGCTGGTTCTGGTGCCGTTGCTGATTATCTGTGTTGGAAGTGCCGGGTATTTTGCGTTTCGACGGTTATATGGGTTTGATCATGCGACGGCCTATTACAGTGCGATGCCCGGCGGGCTGCAGGATATGCTGTTGTTTGGTGAAGAGGCCGGGGGCAATGTGCGGACTTTGTCTCTTATTCACGCGACGCGTGTTCTGATTATTGTTTCAACTGTTCCGCTGGTGCTCTATTTTTTCTGGGGACTTAAGACCACTTCAGTTGCCGGGCAAGCGGCGTCTGAAGTTCCGCTTATTGAACTGGCGCTGATGACTGCTGCCGGGATTGGTGGGTGGCAGCTTGCGGCGGCGGTCGGGATGTTTGGTGCGTCTATTCTGGGGCCGCTGATTGCAACTGCCGCGCTTAGTCTGAGCGGGTTTATCGAGCACAGGCCGCCGGTTGAGGCGATTATCTGTGCGCAGTATTTTATCGGACTGACGGTGGGTGTTAAATATACCGGGATTACGTGGCTGGAGTTGCGCAGGGATGTTTCTGCCGGGGCTTTGCTGAGTGTTCTGATTATTCCGATCGGTCTAGTGTTTGCAACCGTATCTACGCTGGCAGGTGCGGCACCTCCACTGGAGGCGTTCCTTGCGTTTTCTCCCGGTGGGCAGGCGGAAATGGCGGTGCTGGCGATTATTACCGGGGCGGATCTGCCGTTTGTGGTAACGCATCATCTGATGCGCATGATACTGGTGATTGCTGGTTCGCCGATTGTTGCGAAGTTTACGATGCCGTGGGGTCAGAGCAAGAGTTCTGTTGAGTAGTGTTTATGAGAGAGGCCGAAGAGCAGTATTTCATGCCACTTCCCAAAGCCACTTGCAAAATAAACTGAACGGTCTACCATGCCGAAACGCTCTGACCATTAATGCCGGACATAACGAATGCAGACCAATTTTTCGATAAAGCAACTTGCTGACTCGCAGACTTCTGAATCCAACAGGATTTTGCGGAGGTGTGTTCATTGCGGGTTTTGTACGGCGACCTGCCCTACCTATCAGATATTAGGGGATGAGCTGGATAGTCCGCGGGGGCGGATTTATCTTATAAAGCAGATGCTTGAGGAGGACCGTCCGGCTGATGCGGAGACAGTGAAGCATATTGACCGCTGTTTGTCCTGTCTGTCCTGTATGACGACCTGCCCTTCGGGGGTGCATTATATGCATCTGGTTGACCATGCGCGGGAGTATATTGAGGAGACCTACAAGCGGCCTGTTGGCGACCGTTTGTTGCGCAGTCTGCTGACGTTTCTGCTGCCGAAGCCTTCCATGTTCCGGCTAAGTTTAAGGGGGGCGCAGATTGCGCGACCTTTTAAGGGGCTGTTTCCTGCAAAGCTTCGCAATATGATCGAGATGGCACCGAAAGCCCTGCCTAAACCTTCAGTCGTGGACAGGCAGCGGGTTATTCCGGCAGAGGGGAAGCGGCTTAAACGGGTTGCCCTGATGACCGGATGTGCGCAGAAGGTTCTTGATCCGGATATTAATGATGCCACGATACGTATCCTTACACGGCATGGCTGTGAAGTGGTAATACCTGAGGATACGGGGTGTTGTGGCGCGCTTCCGCATCATATGGGGAAGTCTGATGCTTCTCATGGTTATGCGGAGAAGAATATCCGCGCCTGGCAGAGGGAGCTTGAGGGCGAAGGGCTTGATGCGATTGTGATCAATACTTCCGGCTGTGGGACTATGGTGAAGGACTACGGATATCTGTACCGTGATCATGAAGAGCTTTCCGAGGTTTCGAAGAGGCTTTCGGATATTACCTGTGACATCACCGAGCTGCTGATGCAGCTTGATTTACAGCCGGCGGAAAAGACTGAGGCATTGCGGGTAACCTATCATGCAGCCTGCTCGCTGCAGCATGGGCAGAAGATTACTACAGCACCAAAGATCCTGCTGAAGAAGGCCGGATATGAGATATCGGAGCCTGCGGAAAGTCATTTGTGTTGTGGCTCTGCCGGGGTTTATAACCTGTTGCAGCCAGAGCTTGCATCGCAGCTTCAGGATCGCAAGGTGGGGCATATCAGGGCCACAGAACCACAGGTTATTGCTGCCGGGAATATTGGTTGTATCACGCAGATTGCTGCGAAGATGGAGGTTCCGGTGGTGCATACTGTTGAGCTGCTAGACTGGGCGACAGGGGGGCCAAAGCCTAAGAAACTCTCATCTTTCAATAGTAATATTGAAACACGTTAACCCATATTATTAATCATAATATCCAAAATCCCAACAACCCGAAGTTGTAAGGTATAGTATATTCAAAGTGAGCCGGTGGTTTTGTATTGCGTTACACCGGTGGGGTCTTCCGATTCTACCCCACGGCTGGAAATGTACTAATCCAGCCCTCACGACCTGTATTATCCCAACTCCGACCTGGACAAAAAAAGCCCTCAGAATTTTCTGAGGGCTTTACTTTAGTTGTTACGTCCAGGGTTATTGATTATTCATCAAATTTATACGTCAGTGTTGCGCGAACTGACTGCAGGCTTGGGTCGATTTCTACAGTTGTGTCGTTTTCAGTTGAGCGTGCCCATGTCCATTCACCGCCACCATTGATCAGAGAGTCATTACTGAATTCCAGTGCAGACAGTTTTTCCTTGATGCTGTTAAACCATGTGTAACGGTATTCAAGGCGTACGGACCAGTTGCTGTTGAATTTGTGCTCTGCACCGGCACCGACTGTGAGACCGTGCAGTGTTTCCGAGATCTTTTTGGAGGCGCTTGTTGGCACGAAGCGGTTAGATTTATAACCGGGATCTTTACTTGCTACAAATCCAAGAGGATCACCAGTTGTTGTCATATTCAGGGAGCCGCTAACAGAAGCACTGGAATATCCGGCAAGCAGGAAGCCCAAAGTGTTATTGTTATTGAACAGATGGCCGAAGCGCGCTCCTGCCGTAAACATATTTTCTGTTTTAAGGTTTCCTGTGATTGTAGCGCCTTCGGATATTCCGTTAGTGTTTTCTATGCCACCATTCGTTCCGTTGTTTGCCACATAATATGTTCCAGTTGGTAACCCGGCAAAAGAGTGGGAGAAGTCCAGGTTGCTCTCACCAAAATCAGCGCTACCGAATACACCAAGAACCAGGCTGTTCGAAATCTGCTTGTCGTAACCGACCATGACTGTGCCAAAAGCTTTCCAGTCACCTGAGAAAGATTCTTCCGCGGTATGATCAAGATCTGCCGTATAATGGTAATATGCCGGGTTCGTACGTACTGTACCCAGCGGGTTTTCACAATTCAGCATAGCTGTAGCGAATGCTATCTTGGCGGCCATATCGCCAATATTGTCCTTGTTGAGGAATTTGTTATCGCCGCTTCTGTCACCATCATATTTCAGGGTCTTTCCGCTGGCATCCTTACAACCATGGACGTCTTCTGATACGGAATGCAGTTTTGAGTCAATGTTGACATCCGCTCTCATCTGCTGGATGCCCAGACCGCCACCGATGTAGAAACCGGACCATGTGCGTTTTGGTGTCCAGGTCTGCACACGCTTTGGCTGATCGTAAACTCCTGGTGGTATGATATCTCCACCGGCCATTAGATTTTGTGAAAAAAATACAGAACCCGCTGCAACAGCAAATGCAGCAGTAACACGCAACATTACATCGTTACTCATAATAACACCCAACCCAGAAACTAACTTCTATTTTTATTTTTCTACCAGCGCTTAATCAGCAGCCGGAGTGAATTTAATAGGTTAATGTTATTTTATAATCACTTGTTTTAATAGCTTTTTCTTTGTTTTGTCCGCTTAATGACTAAACTCCACTCAATGAAATGTGTTTTAAAAAAGGTGATGTATAACAGTTAGTTAAGCAGAGACTTAAGCGGGAAGTCGTATGTGATGTATTTACGACAGGGTATGGTGTTTCTGGTGCCTCAGGTATGATGGTATGACATGCTTTCTGCATGGATTTACGGGCAATAAAAAAGGCGATCGCAATGATCGCCTTTCCGGGTCAGATTATTATTTTACTGATTGAATTTGTATGTCACTACAGCGCGTACGGAATGGAGGTTTGGATCGAAGTTGATGCTGTTTTTAGAATCCAGATCTTTCGTCCATTCAGGTACGTTACAACTTGCCAGAAAGTCGCCAGCATCACCAAGCTCACCATTTAACTTAGCTTCCAGATCACCAAGCCATGTATAGCGATATTCCACCCGCGCTGACCAGTTATGCGAGATCTGACGCTCAGCACCAACACCAATTGTTACGCCCCCGACATTCTCAGAGAACTTTTTTGACAGGCTGAGATCATCAAGCCCAGGTGCGGAAATATTTGCGTCAAGAGAACCTTTTAGAGAAGTACGTGTATAGCCGATCAAACCATATGCCAGTGTCTTTTCATTCAAGAGATACCCCAGTCGTGCGCCGATAGTCGCGGAGTAATCGCTCTTGAATTTGCCCGAGAAACTCGTCGAACCACCAGGAGAACTAAAAGCAAAGTCTGTTTCGCTTGAACCGAAGTCCACGTTAGCAAAGATACCACCTACCACGCGGTTTGAAAGCTGGCGGTCCAGTCCTATCATGACTGTGCCAAAGACATTCCACTCACTATCAAAGGATTCTGTCTGAGCGAAATCAAAGCTGCTATAGTCTTCTGTGGTCACACAATCGGTGCAGGTCGTTGTCGTCGTGCTGGGACCGCACCAGTTGTAGCTCGTAGTTGTTGTGCAATTTCCACCCGTTGTCTTTGTATTCTTCAGTTTGTTCTTAGAATCCACACTTACATCTGACTTAAACTGCTGGATGCCCAGACCGCCGCCGACGTAGAAACCGGACCATGTGCGTTTTGGTGTCCATGTCTGGACGCGTTGAGGCTCATCATAATCCCTTGGTGGAATTATATCTCCGCCTGCTAATACATTTTGTGAGAAAAATACTGAACCTGCTGCAACAACAAAGGCAGCGGTTGCGTAAGACAACCCTTCGTTACTCATACCAAACCTGACCCAAGAAATATGTTCTAATTTTTATTATGTCTTTCCGGCGACTCTCCTACACCGGGAAGCAAATTAACCAGATTAATAATAGGTCATAATATGTTGATCTAAAAGATGTTTTTCTCTTGCGTTATGGAAATGGAGCAAAAATTCCAAAAATTGGAGCTTTCGAAAAAAGCAAGCAAAACAGTAATTTACAAGAAATGTTGGCAGGAAGTCTTATGTGATATTTTTATGACGTATAGTGAGTTATTTTTTCGCGATGGTATTATGATATGACATGCTTTTTGCAAGGTTCCTGTCTTTGCAATAAAAAAGGCGATCCGAAGACCGCCTTTTAAAATTCTATATTTTCGCTGAAGCCTAGCTTAGTGCTTTGTCAAGCTCAGGGATAACCGTGAAGAGGTCACCAACAAGGCCGTAGTCTGCAATCTGGAAGATTGGAGCTTCTTCGTCTTTGTTGATGGCTACGATTACTTTTGAGTCTTTCATGCCTGCAAGGTGCTGGATCGCGCCGGAGATACCAACTGCGATGTAAAGCTCAGGAGCAACGATTTTACCTGTCTGACCAACCTGCCAGTCGTTTGGCGCGTAACCAGCATCAACTGCTGCACGGGATGCACCAACTGCTGCGCCGATTTTGTTGGCGATAGGCTCAATAACAGCTTCGAAGTTTTCTTTGGAACCAACGCCACGACCACCAGAGATGATGATTTTAGCTGATGTCAGTTCAACACGATCAGACTTCGCAACTTCTTCGCTGACAAACGAAGACAATGCACTGTCTTCAACGCTCGCAACGTTTTCTACAGGAGCACTTCCGCCTTCAGCAGCAGCCTGGAAAGATGATGTACGAACAGTAATCACTTTCTTGGCGTCTGTAGACTGTACTTTCTGGAATGCGTTACCAGCGTAAGTCGGGCGAACGAATGTGTCAGCGCTCTCAACAGAGATAACGTCAGATACCTGCATTACGTCAAGAAGTGCTGCAACGCATGGAAGTACGTTTTTGCCCTTAACAGTTGCAGGAGCAACGATAGCGTCGTAGCTGCCAGCGATAGAAACGATAAGCTTGCTCATAGTTTCTGCCAGCTGATACTCAAGAGCATCGCTTTCAGCAACAAGAACCTTGGCAACGCCGCTTAGTTTGGAAGCAGCTTCAGCAGCGGCTCCACAGCCTTTACCAGCAACAAGAACGTGCACGTCACCGCCAAGTTTGGCAGCAGCAGTCAAAGCTTTTGCTGTTGCGTCTTTGAGGCTTACATTGTCATGTTCTGCAATCAATAGTGTTGTCATAATTAAATCTCCTTACAGAACACCAGCTTCGTTTTTAAGTTTCTCAACCAGCTCTTCAACAGAAGAAACCATGATACCAGCCTGTCTTGCAGGTGGCTCGAAAGTTTCAAGAACGCTGATGCGCTGCTTAACTTCAACGCCGTAATCAGCAGGAGCTTTTGTATCAAGCGGCTTTTTCTTCGCTTTCATGATGTTTGGAAGAGAAGCGTAACGCGGCTCGTTCAAACGAAGGTCAGTTGTGATGATTGCAGGAAGAGGAAGTTTAACAGTCTGCAGACCACCGTCGATTTCGCGGGTTACGTCTACACTGCCTTCGCCAAGCTCAACTTTAAATGCGAATGTTCCCTGGCCCCAGCCAAGAAGTGCGGCAAGCATCTGGCCTGTCTGGTTGCAGTCATCATCAATTGCCTGCTTACCAAGAATAACAAGACCCGGCTGCTCTTCACCGATAACCCCTTTAAGGATTTTTGCAACATCAAGAGGCTCTACAGTCTCGTCTGTCTTAACAAGAATCCCGCGGTCAGCACCCATAGCAAGGCCTGTGCGGATTGTTTCCTGAGCTTTGTCCGGCCCGATTGAAACAACAACAACTTCTTCTGCCTTACCAGCTTCCTTAAGACGAAGCGCTTCTTCAACAGCGATCTCATCGAAAGGGTTCATAGACATTTTCACGTTAGCAAGATCGACTCCAGAGCCGTCTGCTTTAACCCGAGCTTTGACGTTAGCGTCGATCACTCGTTTTACGGGAACAAGGATTTTCATTAAAACCTCTTTATTTAATTCAGTTATCTTGGCTCCAGTCTCACGGCGCCGTCGAGACGGATAACCTCGCCATTCAACATGGTGTTTTCAGCAATATGAACCACCAAATCAGCGAATTCGGCAGGTTTACCCAAACGTTTGGGAAACGGTGTTTTACCGCTGAGAGCATCCTGCAGTTCCTGCGGGAAACCCTCCATCATAGGTGTCATAAACAGTCCGGGCGCAATAGTCATCACTCGAATGCCATTCCGGGCCAAATCCCGCGCCATAGGTAACGCCATGCCTACCACACCCGCTTTCGACGCAGAATAGGCAATCTGACCCATCTGACCATCAAATGCGGCTACAGAGGCCGTATTGACAATAACACCACGTTCACCATCATCATTTAATACATCCTGTTCAGACATACCAGCCGCAGCAAGTGAAGCGCAGTGAAATGTACCAACAAGATTAATACCTATGGTTCTGGCGAATAGTGCGGGATCATGCGGACCGTCTTTCGCAAGAGTCTTAGCACCAGGCGCAATGCCAGCGCAATTGACCAAGAGCCGCTCCTGACCATGTGTCGCACGTACCGTTTCAAAGCCCTGTTTAACAGATTCGATGTCGGAAACATCTACCCGTGCAAAAATGCCGCCAATTTCCTTGGAAACCGCCTGCCCCTGCTCCTCATTAAGGTCAAAAATGCCTACTTTTACGCCATTTTCAGCGAGTTTCCGCGATACGGCTGCTCCAAGCCCGGAAGCGCCTCCGGAAACGACTGCTGCAATTTGGGGGGAAAGTTCCATGAATTGGGCTCCTTTGGCTGGTGGATGATGGTGGAGAACTATAGCTGAGGTTGTGGGTTGGGGATATATGCAATTGGGGTTTGTGGTTTCTGGAGACTGGAAGGCTTTTTTGTTCCGGGATAGTTGGTTTGGGTGGAGTTGTCCTGTGGTCAGAAGGGTATCATCAGTTGCTGATGGGGGGATAAGTTTTGTGATCGGGGTGTTTTTAGCTGAAAAATGTCAATAAAAACAATAAGCGTTGGGGTGGATCTCTGATGGTTATTGTGACTGCTGCTGGTTTGTTGTCTGTTTTTTTGACGAAAATGGTGCCCGTTTAGGCACGTGATGTTCCCTTGTATTCACGGAGTTTCACGTTTGGGGCACCGGGATTGACGTTTTGGGGGCTGCGTGTTCGGCGAAGGTATAGGTGACGGATAGAATTGCATGAACATTTTCAGGCGGGCGAGGACGCCCCTGCCTGGCGTGGGGTATTGTCTGCTCCAAGTCTTTTAGAGCACGCAGCAGTCTGCAATCAGGTTGTTTTATTTTTCATATCAGATGTTTTTCTTTTTATTGATACAACCTTTAATTGTAGTAATATGCTTTCCATAATAAGCAAATATATTTTTTAGAGGTGGCATGTTTAATCAAATTATTAAATGGCTTAACGAACAATTCTCAATTTTCAATATAGAACCACTTATAGCATTTCCGATTATTATCTCATTAACAGCTATATATTACCTGCAAAAACACCATAGAAATCTTCTTGAGAAAATGCCTGACCGAAAAGCCAAAGGCCTGGAGGTGGAGCGTAATAAAGTTGGCTCAACCGAGCTGGTCAGCCCTGAGACTTATAACAACAGGCTCTCGGTTTCACTCGGCTTGCTTGATAGCAAACTGGGTTCCAACCCCTGGAGTGTAACATCTTATGATTGGTGTTTTGGCCTAGCAATTATTTATCCAATTGTTTCAATCTTACTGGTGTGGGGGATAACAGGGGAAGACACATCTGGAATACCAGATTTTTTACCGGAGATGGGCCCAACCAGCAGGTTTGTGCTTTTATTAGTATTATTTACCCTTCCTTCCAGTTTACTCGGGGTTATGCAGGCACTCGATGCCGAAAGACCCTTGAGAGCTTTAGTTTTCGTTTTCGCTTTCGCTGGTGCTTTCGCTGGCGCAGTCGCAGTCGCTGGCACTGTCGCTGGCGCTTTCGCTATTGCTGTCACTGTCGTTTTCGCTATTGCTGTCACTGAAGCTTTCGCTGGCGCTTTCGCTGTTGCTGTCGTTTTCGCTTTCGCTGTCACTGGCGCTGTAGCTGGCGCTGGCGCTGGCGCTGGCATGTCGATATTTCTACAGCGAAAAGGCTTTATGCCAATGTCGCGAAGTATCCCCTGGCTTATATTATTATTGTCGGTTTTTTTGATCAGTTACTTTTCTTCAGTATTGGATCTAAAGAACGAAAGCCGATCCATAATTGTTTTTCTTGGCATTCTTCCCTTACTTAATGTTGTGTTTGACTGGTTTTCACTTGGGGTTACCCGTTTTCTTCTTAGGAAGACGAACAACGACAACGCATATTACCGGCCTTATCTGAATGGATTTATTGATGCAATAGCAGCTATTATAATTTTAATCCTTCTGGCGATTTGTATTACTTCAACACTTCAGTTTATGAACATTCTCGCCTATGCCGGTGGCGCTTCTCAGCCAATGATTGATCTTCCGGGCGTCATAAAAACAATGAGAGAGCGTCCCGGAGATCCTGCCGTATGGTGGGTGTATATTATGCTGTTCTCAACACTACTCCCCAGCTTTGCACATGCTGTGATAGCATCCGGACATGTGGTTACCTGGGGGCTGCCAAGGAGTTTGCTTGAGAGACACAGGAAAGCATTCAAAGAAGGTTTTGAAGGTGATTATGTTAAGCTCCTGAAAACCGCCAGAACAATGACCTTGCGCCGTGTTGCAGAATTTGGCGTAGCGATATTTGGCATTGGAATAATGGTATTTCTGTTATGGACACTCCATCTTGGTTTGCCACAACTCGCGGCCCTGTTACTGGATATATCTGAGGCTATTGCCAGTTGGCAGGGAGCTATCTTGTCTTGAGCCCCAATAGTTCCGGTGCATGTTACATACATGGCACCGGGCTGTATGAGGAACCTCCAGTCCCTCGAAAACACAGTTTCCATTTGCTATTGACAAGCCATCGTTTTTAATCTGATCTATCAGGGTTTGGTATAAATTGCCCAGTGAAAAACAAAACAAGAAAAATAATAACAATGTTTACCTTCCTCAGACTCTTTGCAGTCCTTTTTGTTCTCGTATTTCTATCTTCGTGCAATGCTAAAAGGGTGGAGATTTTCAGCAGTACTACTGTGGCGAAGCATGTCGGGTATGAAAATAAACAAACGAAAATTGATGAAGGTGTTTACCTGCTGGTTGAAAGCGGGGCCAGCGATATGCATGCTGATTTAATGAAAAAACTGGTACGCAGTGCTGCCAAACTGACTTTGAGTAAAGGCTATCGCAGGTTTGTTATCTTCCCGGACGAGAAAAATGATGAGGAACTGGAAGAGGCGCTTAATAAAAAGAGGGCACGCAAGCTTTACCTGAAAAGAATAGCTGAGAAGTCCAAAGACATGGGAAGAGCCCGTGTGCTGGTGCAAAGACGTGGTGCGATACATATTTCTCAGGATTTATTTGCTGTAATCGTTATGCTGAAAAAGGGAAGAGCGGGAATTCCGGCCAAATATGTTCGACAGGCTTCGGGAAGAGCACCTTATGCTCCGAATATCTCTACAACCGGACCTGCTATTTATCGTAATTTTCCGGGAAACCCGGGTGTAAAAGAGGCTGCAAAGATTGCGAAAGAGCTCTTTACACCCAAAAAGCCAGCTCCGGCTTCCCGTTAGAAATAACCAATGGAATGAACTTAGCCTTTATCATTTCACTCTGAAGTCATCAGACCAGAGTTTTTACCATGTGGGCACGGCAAAATTAATTATACACGGTATTTTGTACCAATTGGGTTGAAATTATTTTTTTCGTCTATATATTCCGCTCACCATCTAAAAACAGTCAATGTGAAGTGATAAATAATGAAAAAAATTCTGCTTGCCGTCATTGCAATTATCGTTATCGGGTTTGGTGTACTTGTTTACACTTTCCTTCCACAAAATCTCGATGTTCCTGCTGGTGAGGCTGCGAAACTGCCCTCATCCACCGTCCCGGAGGGGATTACGCTTAAGGCAATTACATCCGGAGTGATTTCTTCTTCTGCTGCATTTTCCTACAGGGGTGGCAGTCCGCTTGATGAGCGCACGACAAATGTTGGCAGTATACTGGTTGAGCACCCGAAGGGGGCTCTGCTCTTTGATGCGGGCTTTGGTGCCAGTGTCGATGAGCATCTGAAAACGGCTCCCTGGCTGATGCAGAAGCTTGTTAAGCTTACCCCCGGAAAAACGGTAGCTGACCAGCTTAAAGCTGCTGGAAAAACGCTGGACAGTATTAAAGGTGTTTATATCACCCATGCGCACTGGGATCATGTGAGTGGTCTGGAAAACCTTGCGGGTGTTCCTGTGTTTTTCCCCAAAGCCGAACTTCATTTTATTAAAAATGCCGGACATGCCTCCAAACTTGCGAGAGATCTGATCAAGGACAAATACAATCTGTATGATTTCCAAAGCGGGCCCTACATGGGGTTTGAAAAAAGTCATGATGTTTACGGTGATGGAAGCATTGTGATTGTACCGATGCTGGGACATACACCGGGATCAATTGCTGCTTTTGTCAATACATCAGACGGGAAGCATTATGCCCTTATTGGTGATACGGCATGGCAGACTGAAGGTGTCAGCCTTCCAGCCGAGAGACCGTGGATGGCGCGCAATATGGTTGATGTCCATACTCAACGAATCAGAGAAAATCTGGTTACCCTGCACAAGATCAAGAAGAGCAATCCTGACCTGATTATTGTTCCTGCCCATGATATGCGTATCTGGGAGAAGCTACCCCGGCTTAACTGATATTTCCGGTTTTCCTGCTGCCATGAGCCTTTTGGTTTTATGGCAGTGGGGAACCGGGTGATCTGCTCCACCACCTCTCATTCCCTGCCCCATCCCTCTCCTGTTACAAAAAGTTACAAAACTGCAGCTGACTGAAATCTTTCTGACAAAGTATGGGTGCAGGCTTGTTGTATGATCTGGTATTGTATGGAGGATGCGGATGGGAATGATCAAATCCATTATATTTGCAGTTGCGATTGCTGTTTCGCTGACGAGTACTGCTTCAGTGGTTTTTTCTGCACAGGAAAGATATTTTGAAGGCAGGGAATATACTATTGTTTTCCCGAATAAAAATCCCGGGAAGCAAAAATACCCGCTGGTTCTGATGCTTCATGGCGGCCTTGGAAACTCGTTAAATCTGGAGAGGGCTCTGCCGTTTAACCAAATGGCCAAGCGTAACGGGTTTATTGTTGTTTATCCTAACGGTTACCCATTGAGAATTGCGCCACGCAGGAAAGTCTGGAACGCGGGTGGCTGCTGTGGCAGAGCGATGCGGGATAATGTTGATGATGTTGGGTATCTGACCGGCTTGATTAAAAGCATTGTCAAAAAATACCCGGTGAACAGACGAAAAATATATATTATGGGACATTCCAACGGGGCCATGATGGCTTACCGGTTTGCCTGTGAACGTCCGGGTATGCTGGCTGGCATCATTCCGGTTTCAGGGCCTCTTATGACGGAAAGCTGCAAATCCGGTCCTGTTAAAGTCCTTCATATTCATGGTGAAAATGATAGTCGTGTTCCCTTTGAAGGCAGACGCCGTATACGCCCTATTGTTCAAAACAGACCTTTTCGTTCTGTCAGGCAGACAAAGCGTATTCTGGAAGAAGCCGGGGCACGGATGAAAGTTATGGTTATCCGGGATGCCGGGCATAACATCAGTGAAATTGATTCATATATGAAAGAACAGAAGTCAGTTGGAATACCGGGCATTATTGCACGGTTTATAAATGACAGGCAGACTGCGGCGAAGTGAGTTAATTCGGATAGAAACCGGGGCGGGGCTGGAGACAGCCCTGCTGTAAAAAAGTTGATATAATAAGTCATCAATCTATGATTGGACCCATTTCTTTAATTTTTTGCTCTAGCAGCTCACCATGAGTAGAGTTTAGCTCCTCAAGATAATCAAGAGCATCATTAGATAAACGATATAAGCCGTTATCGGGCCTCTCAATTATCCCATTTTGCGATAAGCGATGCAATTGCGAAACAACAACTGCTTCATTTGTCTCAAAACCATTACTAAGCAACTCGCCCATTATTTGATTAAGCGATAAAATATTCTTACTGCGATCCAAACGCCTTAAAATTACAAGCTCACGAAGCTTACTTATCTGATTTCGCCCAATACCTTTCTGCTTTTGCTCAGTTCTTGCCAACATTATAGCGGTTTGCGCAGCCTCATATAACTGTGACAGATCATCTGAAAGCTCCTTTACCAGCTTTAAAACTGTTTCAGGATCATCTTTTAGATATGCAGCAAGCTTAGATTGAATTTCAACCAGGAAGCTAAGCTTAAGCTCCTCATTCCATTCTATACTACTCATATACGTATATACTTTACTTTACATTACAAACTAGACAACGCATCAATATGCGATGAAAATCCTACAATATACATAAAAACGAATTAATCCAGTGTATTTTTCCTGTTGAAACCGAAAAAAATCCTTTCCCCAACAAAGCTGTTCGAGTAGAACTTTGCCATAGCACTTAGTAAACGTATGTTATGTATATTGCAAAACCAAAAGAATGTGAACGTATATGAATCACTTTGGCAAAAATAACGTTTCTTATCAAAAACCTAGAATTAGCTTAATAAATGATGGATGAACTTGGAGAAGAGTCAAATGAGAGCGGATGAGGTTGGGTATAGCATACACCTAGTCGTTAGTAGAAAAAATTTTGGAGGGCATGCTTATCTTGTCTTTGAGACGCGAACAGGTTCTGAGGTAACAGAGATTATCCGTGGTTTCTACTCTTGTAAGAAATTTCCGAAATTTTTTATTCCCAAATCAGTTATAGGAAGGATCAAAAAAGATGATGATCTTTACAATCACCCCAAAGGTAAGAACATCGTTCAGACCTTTGTTATGAATAAAGAAAAATTTGAGGGAGTACTGAACGCCTTTCTTAACACTTCCATTCACTTTCACCCACTGACTCATAATTGTATTATTGCGGCCCGGAATGCCTTAGCTTCTCAAGGTTTCAAAGTGAGAGGGTGGAATTCACGAATACCAGTGATTGTCCTGTGCATTGCCAAACTACAGGGTACAGTAGAATAAATTTGTATTAAGAAATTCGATTTATCACATTGTTTCGGTCTCTATTAAAGGTATATTTTTGCTATCCGGGAACTTATGCAAGAGTGCTTTTATGTTATCCCAGCAGCTGTAATGAATACATCCGATCTGCTCTATTCTGATGTCATTTTCTTCTTTGCATTCGATCTGTATTATGCCTTTATCCTGCCCTTGGATTATATATTCAATCTTTACTACATCATCAAAGCTTTTCGCATACGGTATAGACCAGAACCCATTATAAAACTTGACCCCGGTATCAATAAAAACCACTTCTTTCTTATTCCAAAAACTTGAGAGTGTAACACTAACAAAATCATGCGAGGTATCATACCTACATTCAGTTTGATTTAGCACCATACGTCCCCACCATTTTGAATTTTTCCAATGACTGATCAAAACATTACTCTACTCAACATCATACTGTTTGCTTTAACTGCTTATTAAGATTTTATTAACCATACGCTGAGTCGGGAAGAATAACAAATTAAGACTAGAATACCTTGCAATTAAACCCGGTTCAACCATGCTTTAATCTATACGGTAGGAAAGTTGATGAACTCTGTATTTATAGGGCGAGAAGACTGCAACAAAGTAGAATAAAAAGACCAACTTCAATTTACTAATTTACTAAAGAGGAGGAAAATAAATTAGACGTATGGGATTTTCTATATGTGGACTGCGGCGAAGTGAGTTAATTCGGATAGAAACCGGGGCGGG
>JBOEGA010000200.1:0-41240 GCA_050633205.1 Methyloligellaceae bacterium
GCATCACTCCGCACTACAAGCTCAAATGCCATATGACCTTCTTGTTGCAAATATTCTCGCCGGACCACTGATTAAAATGGCGCCTTATCTCTCTCAGGCTGTAATATCCAATGGCTACCTTATCCTTTCAGGTTTATTAAGAACACAATCCCGAAGTGTAATTGCTACCTATCGCAATAATCATTTTACCCTTGAAAGCCGCATTCCTCTCGATGAGTGGATGACATTGATATTAAAACGGACATAATCACCCATACAGTGTCAGCTGCTGCCCTTCCTGTTCAAGACCTCAAAGTTCCTGTAGTCAATCTGAAAGTGGCTCGTATATAATGCGGGGGATATTCAGACAGATTTATAAGGAATAATTCGGGGCCAGCAGATGTTTCAAAACTTTGAGAGTGTTTCAAATTCAAGCCAAAGCTCGGAAAATATAAAAAAGTTTCGCAATGTGCTTAAAGACCTGAAGCTTGATGGTTTTTATATGCAGCGTGCTGATGAGCATTTGAGTGAATCGCTACCTGAGTTTGCAGAAAGACTGGCCTGGCTAAGTGGCTTTACAGGCTCTATGGGGCAAGCTGTTATTCTGAAAAGCAAAGCGGCACTTTTTGTTGATGGGCGATATACACTCCAGGCAAAAAAACAGCTTGATACCGATATATTTGAATCGCACTTTATTATTGATACAGCACCTGCAAACTGGATTGATGACCATGCCTCAAAGGGGGCTGTTATTGGGTTTGATCCAAAAATCCATCCCGTTGTTCAGATAGAGAACCTGAAAAAGAAATTGGCAAAAAAGGATATCCACCTGGTTCCAGTTGCAGATAATCCGGTTGATACAATATGGGAAAACCAGCCTCCTGCTCCCAAAGCTCCTGTTTCAGTGCATCCGGTTAAATATGCGGGTATCAGGCCTGACAGAAAAATTGCTGATGTTCAAACCTCTCTGCAGGATGATAATATTCAACATGCCATCATCACAATGCCGGACTCTATTGCCTGGCTGCTCAATATCCGTGGCAGGGATGTTCCAAGAACACCTCTTGCACTCAGCTATATGATTATTCATGCAGAAGATAAGCCAGACCTGTTTATTGACAAAGACAAGGTCAGCGGTGCTGCGGAAAAACATATAGAGAAATATGCGAATATTAATTCCATAGACAGGCTTGAGGCCCACCTGAAAAAAATTAATTCGGAAGGTGGCAGGATATTACTTGATCCGGATACATCATCTTACTGGTTTCTGGACAAGCTTGATGGCAAAGATACTGAAATTGTCAGAAAACAGGACCCATGCATTCTTCCCAAAGCTATCAAAAATGAAAAGGAAATAGCCGGGACCATTGCTGCACATGAACGTGATGGCGCTGCCATGTGCCGGTTTCTTTGCTGGCTGGATGATAATGCTGCTTCTGGTGAACTGGACGAAATCACAGCGGCAAAGCAGCTTGAAACATTCAGGAGAGAAACAAAAGCTCTAAAGGATATCAGCTTTGATACAATCTCCGGTGCAGGCCCCAATGGTGCAATCATTCACTATCGTGTTGATGAAGACAGCAATCGCAAACTAAAGCCAGGCTCACTTTATCTGGTAGACTCAGGTGGACAATATCTGGATGGAACCACAGACATTACCCGTACAGTAGCCATTGGTCAGCCAACAAAAGAAATGCGTACAAGGTTTACTCAGGTCCTGAAGGGAATGATTTCCGTTACTCTTGCCAGATATCCTGAAGGAACAATGGGACCAGCACTCGATATGCTCGCCCGCTCTGCATTATGGCAGGCCGGAGTTGATTACGCCCATGGCACAGGCCATGGAGTTGGCAGTTATCTGGGAGTTCATGAAGGACCACAATCAATTTCCAGACTTTCCAAAGTTGCCATTCAACCTGGTATGATCCTTTCCAATGAACCCGGTTATTATAAAGAAGGAAAATATGGCATCAGGATTGAAAACCTGATTCTGGCAACCGAACCTGCTTCGATTAAAGGCGGGGACATTGATATGATGGCTTTTGATACACTTACACTTGCCCCAATAGACAGCCGGCTGATAGACCCTGCCCTGCTTTCAGATGAAGAGCTGGACTGGCTCAATAAATATCATGCGAAGGTACGCAAGACATTGTCCCCCCACCTGGATAAAAATGAAAAAGTCTGGTTGAAAGCAGCTACATCAACGATGAATAAATCGTCCTGATATATTTATANNGAATGAAAGAGCCTGGTTAAAAACTGCTACATCAGTGATGAGTAAATCGTCCTGATATACTTATAAAAATGGTAAGCAGTATTCTGTCCGTGAAGCAGGCTGTTATAGGCCTGCCCGGTGAGGTTACGGGCAATCAGGCAATTGAAATCCTGCCCGTTTTCCGTTTCAATGCATAAAGCTCGTTTTTCTCTCAAAAAAGCCAGAAGTAAACTATGCCTGCGCACAGACTTTAAAATCAGGCTATCCCACATCTCCTCAGAGAGCAGGTAGGAATAGGCACGTTGCATCCAGTCCTTGTTGGCAGGGTGATCTGCTAACAGAATAGTTGCACAGCAACCATCTTTGTCTTCGATATATTTAAGCTGGGTAATGCCACCAGAACAGGTTTTCATAAGCGGCCAGATCATAACAACCTTCCCATTATGACGACCAACCAGAAGAGAAAGCTCAAGGGTACTGTCTTTCAGATAATGGTGTTTATAAGCTCTTAGAAGCCACCCGAATGCTCTTCTGGGCCCCTCATGCACACTGCTCTGCAGTTCATTCCAGTCACTTTTCAAACGTTGAAAACCTGCTGGTGCAGATACCAGCTCCAGAGTAATTACAGCACCAGGGGAGTATGTATCGGTAGTAATATCACCCGATATAATTGATGAAAAATTTGTTTTTTTAACTGAGTGGGAATCTGATTGAGTATTTTCCATAGCAAACCAAACACGCTTTGAATATTGACTTAGTAATCACGGACAATGACATTGTATGTTTAATGAAAGAAAAACAAAATTCTAAATAAGTATTAATCGCATCACTTCATTTTAAATGTGGTATAATTATATTTATACTAACTTTCTATAAGAGAATACTGTAGCAGTTACATCTCCGGACAACCACAGGAACTGACTTCCTGAAAACACGAAGATTAATGTTACATTCTGTTTTTATCTCCTGTTTTGGTCATTTTTTCTCCCCCTGACCATAATCATCTCAATAAAATACACTATATTAATAGGTATTGTGCATCAGCCTTTTTTAATAGTGTCATTTGCAATGCAAGTAATCATATCAGCTTGTGCGCATTGGACAGGATGATGCTCTTCCATTTTTCAGGAGGAGTTAATGAGTAATAAAACTGAAGCGGTAGCAACTATAGTAGAAGCCAGTAGCGGANNCTACCAAATGAGATGATTGGCCTTCTCCTTGTTATTGGAATTATATTTACTGCCATCATTGTTTTGATGAGAAAGAGCCCCTTTTATATTATAGGGCGCATAGTCATATTTCTGGCATCTTTCATAAAAATTCTGTTTACGCCGATAATCTCCCTGTTAAGGGCACTTAGAATAATATCCAGAGCCAGAGTTAAAGCACCTTCAGGTACACCTGTCCCCGGACCAAGCGTAGCTGTCGCTTTTGCACGCACAGTTGCAAAGAAAACTGAAACAGATATTACACTTGAACTTGGCTTTGAAGAAGTTATTGAAAAACTGGAAAAACACCTGAAGGCAGAAAAAGACAGTGTTATCAATAGCTATAAGGATATTCCCGAAAGCGCAAAAATCCAGTTAAGCGAGATTGATATATCAGCACTGATCTTACAATACCTCTCCAATGAACTTGATGAAAGTATTTTTAATTCAGACCTTTTAGAGCTTCCTGATGATGCGGGCGAAGATGATATTCAGAGGGTTGTGTCTATTGTAAAACTTATTTTACTTAGAAAGGCATTGGATCAACTTACTGAACGTGAGCAATATGAACTGCACATCCTGAAAACTGTCAGCAGCAAGGAAAGAGAGCTTTATATCCAGTTAGATAATCTGGCACTCAAAGACCTGCACCAGACAAGAAAATCAATGGAGCAAAGAAGTGGCCTTGTCTTCAGCAAGCTGGATATTCAGGATATTATTGATGATGATATCTATGAAGAAGAGGATAAATCCGCTGATCTGGACGCAAATGGTAACAAGGCCGGACAGGCAGCAGACCGGGACCTTGTAAAAGCAAAATACTTTTTCACATACGATGTTCCGGTACGCAGCAAAATTAACCCGCAAAGCCTGTTTGAGGATGTTCAGGCATCGAATATTGTTGAGCTCTTCAGATTCAGCGACAGGAAGAACTTTTATATTCTCTCTGAAATGAGAAAGATGATTAATGCTAACATCATGAAGCTGTCCGTACTTTTATCCGCAATTGTTTATGTAGTATTTATTCTCAATATCTTTTTCTCAGCTTCTATTCCTTTCACAAAAGGCTTTATCCTTCCCTATTTACCGGAACAGACAACAGCACTGACTACACCAAAGAAAATAAAGGAAAAAGCAACCCCTGCAGCAGTTAATAAAGAGGAAGTCCCGGCAGTAAAAGCTGAAGATACAGAAGAAAAACAGACGAAGGAACCTGTAACACAAGACCCCGTACCCCCTGTTAAGCAGGATAAAGAGAGCCTTAATAGAGAATTGTCACTGGAAATAAAGCAAGCCAACACCTCTGATGGCTTCTTTATGGTCACTAAACGAAATATCAGATTGCCTGACTGTAAAACCGGGAAAAAATCAGGGGAATGCGGCAGGATTATCCCGGCTGTTAATATCAGCATAGCCGGAGTTCTGAGTTTTTACTTACCGGCAGAATCCATAGACAAGGCTATCTTCGGCATTCTCACCTGCCTGCTTGGAATGTTTGTCATGTGGCTGTTTTACCAGAAAGAGTATACTGAGTTTCAGCTATATAACGGGACAAAACTTGATAACTTTATGCAGCGCTGCCTGAATCGTATCAGTGTCAACTATCAGGTATGTGTCTCAAACAATGTGCTGTCCATGCAGAAACCCGACAACCTTGAGAATATGATTGATAATTCCAGTAAGTGGACAACCCTGCTTCCATGGATTTCATTCAGAGCATTCTATCTTGAGTTTTTTTTACGTAATGTAATGTATCAAATATTGAGAAACAGTAGTTACTATCTGCTGTTTATTCCTATCGTATTCTTTATGGTTATCCTTGCTACCGTATACGTCATTGATTTGGATGTTTTTATTGAAGCTGTATTAGCCCAGAATACATTCTACGTTCTGTTTGTACTCCTGATATATCTCTACTACAGATATTTGCGGGAATCTGTAACCTTTATACTGGACACTATCAAAGAGGAAACCTGGCAGGAATTCCATGATCTCAAAATGCATAACTCAATGAAGCGTTATGTTCAGGCATGGGCACAAAATCTCAAGCAGTGGAGAGATGCCAGACGATCAACTGACGGAAATTAAAACACGAGCAGGTGGCCACTCTCATGGCCACCTGCTCAATGAATCGGAAAATACTCGCCTCACGCTTTATTAGCTTTGGCTCTGATCATCAAAGGATGGTCTTCTCCGATTGCATTATTAAAAAATATACCTGCTGTAGTACCTATTCCCCAGACAACAAGGGCATCAATTTTTTGACCGGATTCCCATTCTATGGAAACTTCCTGGTTAATCTGTAACTGCTGCTCCAGTGGAATAGTTAATTCAGGACTAAGAACTTTCATGCCCTTCACCGATATATTATCAATGATAACTGAACGCTTCATTCTCTTTGTATGAAGTACCCCTTTTACCCCGAGGTCAAAGCGCTCATGTTGACGTTGTTCAATAAAACCTGGTTTTAGCTCAGCCATAACTGGCCCTCTCCCCTGCTATCATTTTTACACGCGGATCGAGAATATAATACAGGCATGAAAATCAACTTAGGCTGACAGGTCGAATTAGGTTAAAACTTTAATTAAATTGAACCTGACCACCTGGAATTGCGACTTAGTCTCAGGATCTGATAAGAAATGAGAACAACTGGAGATTACGGTGAGACAAACACTTATTCTGATAGGCCTTTATATTATCTGGCTTGCACTCGGGCTCGCATTTTATTTTATGTATATTACTTCTATGGCAACTTCCCTGGGAATCCCGGACAGACCCTGGGTAATGAATGACCTGGCTGAAGGCCTCCCCATAGCAATGATTGCGGCAGTCGTGTTAACCGCCGTCTCATGGGGCATAACCATGCTGATACGATATATATTAAAATAATAAAGCTGCTCACTGTAGCAACAGATGCTTCTCTACGCGTGGCAAAGCTTTTCTCGCATAATCAATGGAAACCTTGTTTGAGCCCGTATATGGGAGAGCGAGAACGGCCTTATACCCCACAGATGCAGCTCTGTAATCCTGCATAAGCTCATATGTGTAAGCCCGGTTATTTAACGCAGTCGCCAGATCTGGCTGTAAAGATAAGGCCAGATCATAATCGTGCAGGGCATTATCAAACTGTTTCAGATTTCGGTAGGCCGTACCACGATTAACCAGCGCTGTTTTATTCCTGGGATTCAGAGAAATTGCCTGTGTATGATCTTCTATCGCCAGTTCATAGCTATTGTTTTTACTATGTGCCAATCCACGGTTATCAAAGGCAAGTGCATACCCGTCTTTTAACTCAATAGCCCTTGTATAATCAATCACAGCCTGCTTGTAATCGCCCTTTTGATGATTTGAAAAACCACGGTCGTTATAAAGTTTGGCCTTCTCAGGCTTCAGGCTGATAGCCATATCAATATCAGCAAGCGCCAACTCATAATTTCCCAGATATGTATGCGATACACTGCGACCGTTATAAGCTTTGGCACTATTCGGTTTTAACGTCAGTATGACATCATAATCGGCAACAGCTTTTCTATATTCCCTGATTTTTCTATAAGCTAATGCCCTGTTACTATAAGCAAGAATATAATCAGGCCTTGCATTCAGAACTCTCGTATAATCAGCAATTGATAAATCATATTTGCCAGCTCTGTGATACGCGACACCACGATTAACGTAAGCCCTGCTTAGTAAATCCGGATGGGCACCGTCCTCTATTATTTTCGTACAGGCGTTTATATCCTGAATACGGTAATTGCAATTTTTCTGATAGGAAGTTTCAGAAGCTCCGGCATTTACCCCAATATAAAAGATAAGGCAGAGAGTACCAATTGATAAGCTTACTGGAAACCTCATAGCTCAACCTGTTCCTAAAATTCCCAAAAAAAACCGGAGCCGCTACAGCAATATTGAAACAGCGGCCCGGCAACCTGGAAGATCCTATTTCTTGAAATAAAGTTCATCCCCTGGCAGAGAACCATAGACATAAGGCTCCTGCCTGCGCCCTGTTCTTTTCAGAACCGTATCCCGTACTTTTCTGAAGAGCAGACTGACTTCAAGCTTATTCTTCTCCAGATGCTCAAGCAGTGCACGGGTATAAGGGCTGTGCTTGCCATCGCCATCATCCGCGACCTGCCCATCCCTTGCAGCAAAGGCTACAAGTGTCCCTCTTTCAGGCTCAACATT
Organism: Methyloligellaceae bacterium; assembly: GCA_050633205.1. Lineage (GTDB taxonomy): Bacteria > Pseudomonadota > Alphaproteobacteria > Rhizobiales > CBDHHC01 > CBDHHC01. The sequence continues at coordinate 7,588 of JBOEGA010000200.1, forward strand.
TGCCAGCCCACGTCCCAGAGAACGACTTCTGGAGCCATTGGTTTTCATTTTTTTACTGAACGGATTATCTCTACAAGCATCCAGAATCACCATACGCAACCTGCGCGCTTCACTAACCTTGGATAAAACCCGATCCAGTGAAATTGCTTCCTCTTCAACATGAGCAGCATGCGCCAGTTTGGCATCAATCGGAATAACATAGTTTGTTCCACCAACCTGAATACCATGTCCGGCATAATAGATAAGTGCCCAGTCAGAGTTGACAGCTGCATCACCAAAATCCTTCAGTGTGGTACGCAACCCGTTATAATCAAGATTATACTTCTCGATCACCTGAACAAAACCAAGACGCTTTAAAGCATCAGCAACAGCCCGGGCATCATTAGCCGGATTTTTAAGTGATGAGGCATGTGAATATTTAGAGTTGCCGATCACCAGGGCCAGCCGTCTGCCCAGTTTAAAAGTAGATGGCTTATTATTGGTCTGCTCAAGTGGAATAACGGGACGATCCGGATTTTTGGCAATCACAACAGGAGAAGAATTTTTCTTTCCCTCAATTCTTTTGATAGCCCGTTTCGCGTAATCTTTTGCACTACGTGAAGCCTGCAGATCAGGCAATGCCAGCACAGAGTAATAGTCACGCCTTGCCGTATCATATTCCTTTTTCAGCTCATAAGTAAAACCACGGTTTGTGTAGGCGTTTATGAGGTTAGGATCAAGACGGATTGCCTTATCATAATCCGCGATTGCCAGATCATGCTCCCGCGCATTCCTGTAAGAAGTTGCACGGTTTGAGTAATAGGATGCCTTATCAGGCTGAATACGAATTGCCTCTGTATGATCTGCAATTGCAAGAGCAAATTGCTTTTTTCGCGCATGAGCGAGACCTCTGTTATCGTACGCCAGCGCATAGTTTCGATTAAATCTGATTGCCTGTGTATAATCAGCTATTGCACGGTCGTAATCACCTTTTTGATGAAAGGCAAAACCACGGTTATTATAACTGATAGGATCATTCCGTTTTATACGTATAGACTGATTATGATCCTGTATCGCCTTCTTGTAATTGCCCTGATAGCTATATGCCAGCCCCCGATTGTCATAGGTGCCTGCATCTCCGGGTTTTAGGCGCAGAGCTTCATTATAGTCTTTAATTGCAAGGCTGTATTGCAACTTGCGTGCATATGCAAGCCCGCGATTACTGTATGCAAGCGCATAGTTAGGGTTATTAGTTATTGCCCGGCTATAGTCGCCTATAGCGCTATCAAATAGTGATTGATCGTGATAGGCGACACCGCGGTTATTATACGCCTTCGCAAGATTCTGTTTTGTTTCGCGGCCACTATTGATGATTTTGGTGCAGGCACTGACTTTTGGTTTTGTACCGCTGCAATTTTTCCAGTATGCCGCATTGGATGCATTTGCCGAAGATGCAAATCCAAGCAGAAAACTATAAATAATAAAAAATGATAATACCAACACCCGCATTACAGCTCCTCCACAGTCTGATATTTTCACCTGTTATAACATAGAAGCCCGTATCACGAAATATTTCAATAGAGATTATTCCCCGTATGCCGGGTAAAAAAAGTGGGTGATTATCGGGTTTACGGTATTATTTTAAACAACACCTTCAACCTTTGAATTTCTACAGTCGGACAGACAGTTATAACCTGTTCCAGTCAGGTTTTCTTTTCTCAAAGAATGCAGTGATTCCTTCCTGTGCATCAGGTGTTTCCCATGTATCAGCCAAAAGCCTGACGACTCTGTCAATCTCACTCTGATCTATTACAGGCCCCAGAGATCTTGCCAGTGCTTTAGAGCTTGCGACTGCTGCCGGAGAACATGCCAGATAGGGGGTTACTTCCGCTTCCACAGCAGAATCCAGCTCATTACTGCCAACGACTCTGGCTACAAGCCCAAGCTCTTGTGCTTCATTGGTTCCAAAAATTCTGGCTGACATAAAGATTCGGCGCGCATTGCCTTCGCCAAGACGGGCGAGTACATATGGACCGATCGTTGCAGGAACAATGCCCAGTCGGGTTTCTGTTAGTCCGAATTTGGCTTCCGGTACTGTTATCGCAATATCGCATATGCATATCAGCCCAAGACCGCCTCCAAAAGCCTGTCCCTGAATTCTGCCGATAAGTGGCTTCGGCAGAGTATTATATGCATCTATGATGCTGGCAAAACGGCTGGCCTGCTCTATTCTCTGCTCACGGCTGGCAGCAAACTGCTCTTTCATCCAGCCAAGATCTGCACCGGCACAGAAACTTTTTCCTTCGCCGGTTAATACAACCACTCTTATGCGGTCATCATTTCTGATCTGTTCATTGGCCTGTAACAGTTCATCCATCATGGGAGTTGAAATTGCATTGTGCTGATCACCACGGATGAAAGTCAGTGTAGCAACACCGCGCTCATCTGTTTCCAGACGGAGAGTATCATAATCCATATTAATCAGCCCCTTATGTGATTACTGCAGCAACTCCAATGCAAATTCACCAGCTTTGGAGAGCCTGGAAAGGTCAATACCTGTTTCATAGCCTTTGTCGTGCAGCATGGCAACGACAGAGGCTGTATCAACATTTCCCCTGGCACCGGGAGCATACGGACATCCTCCCAATCCACCAACAGAAGCATCAAAGGTGCATATACCTTTTTCCAGACTGACCTCTATATTTTCAAGGGCCCTGCCATTGGTATCATGATAATGGCCTGCTAATCTGTTCGAACCAACAGCAGCAATAGCCTGATCCAGCATATCCGAGACTGTTTCCGGGGTTCCTGTACCAATTGTGTCTCCAAGGCTGATCTCATAGCAGCCCAGCATTGCCAGCTGGCTAACGACCCTTGCAACAGCGTCCGGTGAAACCTCACCATCATAAGGGCATCCCACGACACAGCTTACATACCCCCGAAGAGGCAGATTTTTCTCTTTTGCCAAATCCGCAACCGGGCGAAATCTCTGAATACTTTCCTCTATGGAACAGTTGATATTTTTCCGGCTGAACCCTTCAGAAGCTGATGCAAATATGGCCACTTCATCAGCTTCTGCTGCAATAGCTGCCTGTAATCCTTTCATATTTGGCGTCAGTGCCGTATAGGCTACTCCGGGCTTACGGGTAATCCTATTGAGGACATCAGCCGCATCTGCCATTTGCGGAACCCATCTGGCAGATACGAAAGATGTCACTTCAATTTTTGAGAAGCCACAATCTGACAAAAGATCTACAAGCTTAACCTTGTCTTTTGTGGCTATTATTTTTTTCTCGTTCTGCAGACCATCTCTCGGGCCCATTTCAAAGAGAGTTATGTTCCTGCTCATCCAGCTCCTGCTTTGCCCATTTTCTCAGTTCACCACGAATAATTTTACCTGTAACGGTCATGGGCAATTCTTCTACAAAGGCAATTTCTCTCGGGTATTCATGCGCTGACAGCCTGGTCTTTACCCAGTTCTGTATATCTTTTGCAAGAAAGTCGGATTGCTCCATATCTTCCCTGAGTACAATATAAGCTTTTACAATTTCTGTACGCTCTTTATCAGGCTTGCCAATTACTCCTGCATTCTTTACGGCTGAATGACTCATGAGGTTATCCTCTATTTCGCCTGGTCCTATGCGGTATCCTGCTGAAGTGATTACGTCATCATCCCGACCAATAAACTGCAACCAGTTATTACTATCTCTTATTCCCTTGTCACCAGTAAGCAGCCATTCCCCTGCAAATTTATTCCGGGTTGCTTCCGGATTATTCCAGTATTTCAGAAACATAACCGGATTGGGGTTTTTGATCGCTACATTACCGCTTTCTCCATCAGGGAGGGTTTCGCCATTGTCATCGACAATCCGTACCACATGTCCCGGCACAGCCTTACCCATCCAGCCCGGTCGCCCGTTCATCAGCTTCGTGCAGGAGGATATGACCATATTGCATTCCGTCTGGCCATAAAACTCATTGATTGTCAGCCCAAATGTCTTGCGCCCCCAATCAAGAAGTTCCGGGCCTAAAGATTCCCCGCCACTGGCTATTGTCCGCATATTCAGTTTCCAGCGTTTTTCCGGATCTTTTAATGTACGCATCATTTTCAGTGCTGTCGGGGGAATGAATGCATTTTTAATCTGATGTTTTTCCAACAGATCAAATGCGGCTTCTGCTGTAAATTTATCAAAGCGCTTTGCCACAACCGGAACACCATGATGTAGTGCCGGCATCAATACATCCAGCAGCCCGCCAATCCATGCCCAATCTGCCGGTGTCCAGATTTTATCTCCGGGCTGGGGCAACAGATCGTGACTCATTTCAACACCGGGTAAATGCCCGAGCAGAACCCGATGTGCATGTAAAGCACCTTTGGGCTGACCTGTTGTACCTGACGTATAGATAATGAAAGCCGGATCGTCTGCTTTGGTGTTTACCGGAAGAAAGTCCCGTGACTGATTTTCCATCTCCAGATAAAGGTCGAGAGAACCGTGATGGCTACCATCCATAGTTAAAATGAACTCAAGTTCTGGTAGCTTATCCCTGATCTGATTAAGTTTTTCTGCACCAACTCCGTTTGTTACAATTGCTTTGACACCAGCATCATTGAGCCTGTACTCAAGCCCGTCGATACCAAATAACATGAATAGAGGAAGTGAAATTGCTCCGATTTTATGAGATGCAATATGAGCAAACACTGTTTCGGGTGCCTGAGGTAATAACACCCCTATCCGGTCTCCCCGCTTCAAACCCAATTCGGTAAAGCAGTTCGCCAGCTTGTTTGAAAGCATTTTCAGTTCAGAGAAGTTATAATTTACCACTCTGTTATTCGCATCAATAAATGTAAGTGCCAGACGTTTTGGGTCTTTATTGGCCCACTTATCACATATATCTACGCCGATATTATAAAATTCAGGGATATTCCAGGAAAAGGTTTCCCTGATTTCTTCATAGGTATCTCCTTTAGGAAGCATCGCTTGACTCCATAACCAACAGAACCGCCCCCTCCACGACAAGATCGCCCTCTGCAACTGTTATGGAAGTAATTATACCATCAAATGGTGCCAGAAGAGAATGCTCCATTTTCATTGCTTCCATAGATATAAGACGATCGCCCTTTTTGACAGCCTGATCGTTGAGGACCGATACTATTTTTACAAGCCCTGGCATCGGCGCTTTGATTTCGCCTGAATGTTCCCCACTCTCATCAAAGCTCTGTAAATTATCTTTGCGATTAAAATTATATGTAGCACCATTCAGGAATATGGAGACCGTCTGATCATATTCTGCAAAGCTGGCTTTATGAATTGTTTTATTTGCCTGATAGCATATTTCATTTCCCAGGACCGACTGAACTGAAAACATAAAGGACTTACCGTCTACAGTAATTTTGTATGTGTCTTTTCCTGAGAAAATCAGAGATATATCAAGTGCGTTATCATTTATCAGCAATTTGATAAACTGTTGCATTTCCCCCCATAAAGACCATCCGGCAAGTTGCTGCCAGGGAGAGTTTTCCGGCTTTTTTGTCAGTCCGAAAGCTACAAGAGTGGCTATTGCGATCGCCTCAAGTGGCGGCTCGCTATTCTGGATCAAATCCCTTATTTTTTCTTCAATTAATCCAGTATGGACATCACCGGAATTAAAATCTGCATCCTTACAAAGGTTTGAGAGAAAGCTGATATTACCAGTGCATCCGGCTATATGAGTATTCTCCAAAGCATCACGCATTAACCCCAGTGCTGCATCCCGTGTCTGACCATGAGTGATCAGTTTTCCTATCATTGGGTCATAGTATGGGGTAATTTCGTCTCCTTCAACGACACCGTTATCAACACGTATACTTTTGCCTTCAGCAGGCATATGCAAAAATGTCAGTTTGCCAGTGGAAGGCAGGAAATTCAGATCCGGGTTCTCGGCATAAATACGGGTTTCGAAAGCCCAGCCATTGATCTTCAACTCACTTTGTTTAACAGGTAACTGCTCACCGGATGCAACACGCAACTGCCATTCAACCAGATCATGACCGGTGATATACTCAGTCACCGGGTGCTCCACCTGAAGGCGGGTGTTCATTTCCATGAAATAGAATTTATCCGGTTGCAAACCTTCTGAAGCATCAACAATAAATTCTATTGTTCCGGCACCTGAATAGTTCACTGCCTTGGCAGCTTTGACGGCTGCATCTCCCATTGCAGTTCGCATGGCTTCAGTCATTCCGGGGGCTGGCGCTTCCTCTATGACTTTCTGGTGCCTGCGCTGAAGGGAGCAATCACGCTCGAACAGATGAACCACATTGCCATGATTATCACCGAATACCTGTATTTCTATATGGCGCGGTCTGGTTATATATTTCTCAATCAGGACATGTGCATCACCGAATGCTGATTTCCCTTCCTGCTGTGCACTAAGCAGTGCAGATTGAAAATCTGCGGCTCTCTCAACAAGGCGCATGCCCTTACCACCGCCACCTGCTCGTGCTTTAATCAGAACCGGATACCTTGTCTTTTCCGCTTCACGGCTAAGAAATTCAGCATCCTGATTTTCCCCCTGATATCCAGGCACAACCGGAACCCCGGCTTCGATCATCAGATCTTTCGCAGCATCCTTTAATCCCATAGCCCGAATGGCATTTGCAGAAGGGCCGATAAAACAGATATTATTCATTTCCAGCGCTTCAACAAAATCCGGGTTCTCAGAGAGAAAACCATAACCGGGGTGAACAGCTTCTGCGCCACTTGCTTTACAGGCGGCAATAATGTTATCGAAATCCAGATAGCTCTCACTGGCCTGTGACGGGCCAATATGGATTGCTTCATCTGCCATTTTTACGTGAAGTGCTGTACTGTCTGCATCCGAGTAAACGGCAACAATTCGAATGCCCATTCGTCTGGCTGTTCGGATGACCCGGCAGGCAATTTCACCTCTGTTGGCTATCAGTATTTTTTTGAACATGCTCATAATCATCACATCCTGAAAATACCGAAGCGTGTATCGGCAATTGGTGCATTTAAAGTGGCAGAAAGACTGAGGCCCAACACGTCCCTCGATTTACGGGGATCAATTACGCCATCATCCCAAAGACGGGCAGATGCATAGAGCGGGTGACCCTGAGTTTCAAACTGATCTATGATGGGTTGTTTAAATTTGCCTTCATCCTTCTCGCTCCATTGTTCACCAGACCGTTCAATGCCCTGACGCTTCACTGTAGCCAGCACTCCTGCGGCCTGCTCGCCACCCATTACAGAGATACGTGAATTCGGCCATGTCCACAGGAACCTTGGTGAGTATGCCCGCCCACACATGCCATAATTCCCGGCTCCAAATGAACCGCCAACCAGCATGGTAATTTTAGGCACCTGAGATGTTGCAACAGCAGTTACCAGCTTGGCACCATGTTTTGCGATGCCTTCAGATTCATATTTCTGACCAACCATAAATCCGGTAATATTCTGCAGAAAAACAAGTGGTATTTTACGCTGAGAACAAAGCTCTACAAAATGCGCACCTTTTAATGCACTTTCAGAAAACAGAACACCGTTGTTTGCTATTATGCCTACCGGTATTCCATGAATATGAGCAAAGCCGCATACCAGTGTCGTACCAAAACGTGCCTTGAATTCATCCAGTCTGGAGCCATCAACGATACGCGCTATGACTTCACGAATATCAAATGGCTGTTTTGTATCCGCAGGTATTACACCGAGAAGTTCATCGGGGTCATAAATTGGTGCTTCTGACGTTTCGATATTTGTCTCGGTTATTTTATTGCGATTGAGATTAGATACTGCCTGTCTTGCCAGTGCCAAAGCATGAACATCATCTTCTGCCAGATGGTCTGCAACGCCAGACAGTCTTGTATGCACATCACCGCCGCCGAGATCTTCTGCGCTGACTTCCTCTCCCGTAGCTGCTTTTACCAACGGAGGGCCTGCAAGGAATATCGTGCCCTGCTCTTTAACTATTATTGTTTCATCAGACATGGCCGGGACATAAGCACCACCTGCCGTACAGGACCCCATCACTACAGCAATCTGAGGAATGGCTTTGGCAGACATATTGGCCTGATTATAAAATATCCTTCCGAAATGATCCCGGTCCGGAAATACTTCGTCCTGATTGGGAAGGTTTGCCCCACCGGAATCCACGAGATAGATACATGGCAGATTATTCTGTTCTGCTATTTCCTGTGCGCGCAGATGTTTTTTCACAGTCATAGGGTAGTAGGTGCCGCCCTTTACAGTGGCATCATTGCAGACAATCATAACTTCTTGATTGCAGACACGACCAACTCCGGTAATGATTCCTGCTGAAGGCGAAGCCCCGTCATACATATTATGCGCTGCCAACTGACCACATTCCAGAAAAGGAGATCCCGGATCAAGCAGTCGCTGAATGCGTTCCCTTGGCAGAATTTTTCCTCTTGAAACATGTCTGTCCCTGGCTTTGTCTCCACCACCAAAGCTTGCAAGAGATGCTGCATTCTTTATTTCTTTGAGAGATTGTTCTGCTGCTTTTCTGTTCGCCTTAAATTCCTCACACTGAGGGGAAAGGCCGGACTGGATAACACCCATTATGCAGTCTCCTGAAACAGTTCCCGCCCGATTAACATGCGCCTGATTTCAGATGTTCCAGCACCTATTTCATAAAGCTTGGCATCTCTCAACAGTCTGCCTGTCGGATATTCGTTGGTATAGCCAACACCACCCAGCGCCTGTATGGCTTCAAGTGCGCACCATGTCGCTTTTTCGGCTGAATAGAGTATACATCCGGCGGCATCCTTGCGGGTTGTTTCACCCCGGTCGCATGCTGCTGCAACTGCATATACATAGGAACGGCAGGCGTTCATGGTTGTATACATATCTGCCAGCTTGCCCTGCATAAGCTGAAATTCGCCGATTGGTGTGTCAAACTGCTTGCGTTCATGGACATAGGGCATAACGACATCCATACAGGCTGCCATTATCCCAATTGGCCCACCGGACAGCACAACACGTTCATAGTCGAGGCCGGACATAAGAACATTTACTCCCCTGCCCTCTTCACCCAGAATATTTTCATAGGGCACTTCACAGTCCTCGAAGACCAGTTCGCATGTGTTTGAACCGCGCATTCCAAGTTTATCCAGTTTTTGCGCTGTTGAGAAACCTGTCATTGTTTTTTCAATGAGGAATGCTGTAATGCCTTTTGATCCGGCATCAGGATCTGTTTTGGCATAGACGATAAGAGTATCCGCATCAGGACCATTTGTGATCCACATTTTATTGCCATTCAGGATAAAGCGGTCATTGCGTTTTTCTGCATGTAATTTCATGGATACGACATCAGAACCTGCTCCCGGTTCTGACATGGCTAATGCTCCGATATTTTCGCCCGAACATAATTTGGGGAGATATCTCGCTTTTTGCTCTGCCGTTCCGTTTTTATTGATCTGATTGACGCAAAGGTTTGAATGAGCACCGTAAGATAAACCGATTGATGCAGAAGCCCTGGATATCTCTTCCATTACAATAACATGAGCGAGATAGCCCATACCGGAACCGCCACAGGATTCATCTGCTGTAACCCCGAGAAGGCCCAGCTCTCCTAATTGAGGCCATAAGTCAGCCGCGAATGTGTTGGTTTCATCTATCTCTGCAGCACGTGGAGCCAGCTTCTCCTGAGACCAGCGATGAACCAGATCGCGCAATGCGTTGATGTCATCCCCTAATCCAAAGTCCATCCCTGCAGAAAACATGCTGTGCTCCTTTACGATTAACCGTCTGATCAGAGTAAATGTTACAGCATAAAATTGTAGTTAACGATGGTTTATCTTCTACAAAACTACTGAAATAATACTATAGGATAGTATTAACAGATTCTTCCCGCCATTAATTCATGACCTCGCCCACCAGTTGCCTTGTTACTTTCCGGCCAGACGCGAGTGCGGCCTTATCAACCTTCTCTACAAGCTTCTGGGCAGCAGACATGGACCGCTCCATTCTGAGAGAAATATATTTGATGACATTGGGCGGAACAATAAGCTGACGGTCGGAAAACAGTTTTACCAGAACTGTGTTCAGCAGAAGCTCGTCCGGAGCTTCAATTTCAACTACAGGGGATGCGCGTAATCGTGATCTCAGATCGGGAAGTTCAATCTCCCATGTTCCGGGACGTTCACGACCAGTCATCAGAACATTAAAGCTTCGCTCTTTTGCCAGATTTAAAAGGTGAAACAAGGCGTTCTGATTAAAAGGACCTGCATCTATATCCTCGATAATAACTGCAGGAGCCTGTGCAAGATTATCGACCATATCACTGGTAAGTTCTGCGGCTGACAGCATTGCCGCGCCTGTTTTCATCTGCCAGACATAGGCCAGATGAGTTTTACCACATCCCTGAGGGCCAACAATCAGTAATGACGGATGGTGCCAGTCAGGCCAGATATCAATTACTTTTACAGCACTTTCATTACAGTCACTGACAAGAAAATCTTCTTCATCCATAGCTGCACGATGTGGCAGGTCAAAAACGAGCTGCTGCGGCCCCTCATCAAAGGCTACCATTAATTAGCGTCTCCCTGCCCTTTGTAGAATTCACTCTCATGATATTTTTCAAATGCAAACCGTATCAGAACCCCAATCGCTGCTGCAACAGGAACTGCAATCATTAACCCGACAAAACCAAGTAAATAGCCAAACACAAATAGCGAAAAAATCAACCATACTGGATGAAGCTTAACGTTATCTCCCACAATTTTTGGGGTCAGCACATATCCTTCGATAAGCTGTCCGGAGAAGAATATGGAGATAACCAGCAGAACAGGCATCCAGTCAGGCAGAAACTGCGCCAGAGCAACGCCAGTTGCCAGAAGAAAGCCTGTTAGAGAACCCACAAAAGGAATAAAGCTGATTAATCCGGCGATCACCCCTATCAAAACACCAAATTTCAGTCCTACAAGACTTAACCCGATAATAAAATAAATACCAAGCAAAAGGAGGATTGTTACCTGACCACGGACGAAACCGGCCATGACAACATCCATTTCACGTGCAAGCCTGCGTATGGTATCTGCATAATCTCTTGGTAAATTACTATCAACAAACCCAAGAATTTTGTTCCAGTCCATCAACATATAAAATGTCACAACCGGAGTTATGAGAATAAGGGAGAGAATATTGATTACAGCCAGACTGCCACTTGCGAGAGACAGTGCAGTTTTTGGAACCAGACTGGTCGCTTCTTTTGTCAGATCCCTAATGACTGCATCAAGGCGTTCCGGGGCAATAAGCTGTATGTCTCCGAACCATTGAGATTTCCACTCCGGTATATTCTCCTTCATCATTTTTATGTTTTCGGGAAGACTGCGAACAAAATGATGAGCTTCCGAATAGAGAACGGGAATAAGAACAAATGATATCAGCACCAGCACAATGCCAAAACACCCGGTTATAAACACTGTTGCCCAGAAGCGGGAAAAGCCGTTTCTCTCCAGCCTGTCAACAACAGGATCAAGGAAATAAGCTATAGCAAGCCCCATAACGAAGGGAAGAAGAATCCCTCTTAATAACCAGACCAGAAACAGGGCGATAACACCAACAATCAACCAGAAGAAAAGTTGCCTTCTAAGAGAAGCTCTTTGAACAGACATATTTGCCCCCTGTTAAGTTATCCGGGCTGATTTTTACTATTGCTGCTGGTCTGCTCCAGGTTCCCTTAATATCCAGGCACCATTTTCATTTTGCAGCACCAGTTGATATCTGCCAAGTTTCTGACTGAGACGCTCAGCTCCCCCAGGATAACTTAATGAAAGCTCGGCACCTCTAGCAGAAAGCGATCCGACCTCAAGTCCATCAACCCCCGGAACATCTGATATCTTCTGACGGATCTGCTGCCATTCCTTGAACCCTGAGAAGATCACTGTAACAAGAACACTTTCAGGAGCACTTGCTACTTCATCACCACCAAGCTCCTCGGACCGGATAATTTTCCAGCGGCCTTCCAGGACCTGTAAAGAATAATGAGCGGCTTTATCTGAATCCCACCTGCCCCGAGTGCTGTTGAATTTATATTCACGATCCAGGAATATTGGGCCAGCCCCATCAGAACCAACTAGGCTGACTTTCATTTTTCCGGGCTTCTTCGATGGGTAGGCAATAGCCATAAGGAAATTCTCTGCTTTATAGGTTCCCTTATACTCATCGCTGATCTGTCTGAATATATTACGATTGCCATCCAGAACTGCCTGTACATTTTCTGCAGAAGCCACTGCCTTCAGGTGTCCTAACTGTACCGGTGTCAGAATATGTATCAGATCCTGTCCACTCCAGGCATTTCTCCAGTCACGTTTAAGATTGGTTGCCTTACGGGACACGTCCTCGGTCAGGTAAACTGGCAGAACAATAATTTTTCTGGACTGCTCTTCCAGGAATGGAATGGAATAGCTGCGCAACAGTTTTCGCACAGAGTCTGCCCGAAAATTAAAGTCCAGAGAAGCAATATAGCGAACCCGGGAGTTTTTGGAATCTCTGACGGTCAGACTGTCCAGCAGACTTTCTATTGTTTTTGGATCAACCTTTGGCAGTCTGGAATATGCGCTGTAACTCGTAATACGGCGTAGCAGGTAATAAAATGCCTCAACTCTTCCAGTCGCAATCGCCTTCGCCTTCGCACGAACAGCATTTTTAGCTGTGGCTTCTACCCTGAATTTTGCAACGGTATAGACGTTATCATTCTTCGAATAGGCATTTGAGCACAAGCAAAGAAAGAAGAACAAAGCAATGCAATACTGTAGTTTTTTTACAAAGTTTAGGACACGCAATGTTATGGTCATATGAAAGAGCCCCGGTATGAATCACTGCCTGATGTTAAAAATAGCAAACATATGTAACTCATGCCGCAGCCAGTTGCAATTCGATTGGGTGTAAAACCTGTTTTCAATTAAGGATTTACAGCAAAAAGAGTGAAACGCTATAGAAAACACACATAAAGGCCTTGACGTGATCAGAATAAAGTTCCTAGAAAATTATACTAAAGGCTGGTTCTCTTCATTTATAGAGTTAGATCTTTACCGCCAGAAAAGTGTCTATGGAAAACAATAATTCAAAAAATGGCCTGACTTATGCCGAAGCCGGCGTAGATATCGAAGCAGGCAACAAACTTGTTGATCTTATCAAACCCCTGTCAAAAGCGACGGCAAGGCCTGGCGCTGACAGTGAACTGGGAGGATTTGGTGGGCTTTTTGACCTGAAAGCCGCAGGTTTCAAGGATCCTGTACTTGTTGCAGCCAACGATGGTGTTGGTACTAAAATCAAGATCGCTATCGACACCAATATACATGACACCATCGGCATAGATCTTGTCGCCATGTGTGTTAATGACCTTATCGTTCAGGGCGCTGAACCTTTGTTTTTCCTCGACTATTTTGCCAGCAGCAAACTGGAAATCAATGTCGCAACCCAGGTCGTTGCTGGAATAGCTGAAGGGTGTAAGCTTGCTGGCGCCGCACTTATTGGTGGTGAAACTGCCGAAATGCCGGGTCTTTATGCACCCAATGATTATGATCTCGCAGGCTTTTCCGTCGGAGCAGCCGAACGTGGAGAACTGCTACCCCATATGAACAACCTCAAACCGGGTGATGCTGTTATCGCTCTTGGCTCTGACGGTATTCATTCCAACGGTTATTCTCTTGTAAGAAAGCTGGTTGAGAAAGAAGGGCTGGCATGGGAAGCTCAGGCTCCATTTGCACCAGATCAAACACTTGGCAGAGCACTGCTTACTCCTACACGCATTTATGTAAAATCTATTCTGGCAGCCATCAGAGAAAACTGCGGAATTAATGCAATCGCCCATATCACTGGCGGCGGATTGACCGAAAACATTCCGCGGGTTCTACCTGACCATCTGTCAGCAAAAATTGATTTATCCGCAATAACACTCCCCGCTGTATTTCAATGGCTTCAGAAAAGCGGAAACATCTCCGAAGAAGAAATGCTGCGTACATTTAACTGCGGATGCGGGATGGTCGTTGTTGTCCCTGCTGACAAAACAGATCAGACTATTGATATTCTTTCTCAAAATGGCGAAAAAGCTTACAGAGTTGGTGAGCTTACCGAACGCTCCGGTAACCCGGCAGTAACATATACCGGCGAACTGAACGCATAGAATTACAGGCAATAAATGACCAAGAAAAAACGAATAGGCATTCTTATTTCAGGGCGTGGCAGCAATATGGCGGCTCTGATAGAGGCCTGTAATGCACCGGATTTTCCTGCGGAAATTTCTCTTGTGGTGTCCAATCGCCCTAAAGCTATAGGGTTACAGACCGCCAAGGATGCAGGAATACAATCACTGGCTATTGATCACAAGGCATTCAAGACACGCGAAGCCTTTGATGAAGTGCTGGACGAGACTTTCACCGAAGCTGGTGTCGATCTGATCTGTTCCGCAGGCTTTTTACGAATTCTGACTGCTGATTTTGTAGAAAAATGGAAAGATAAGCAGCTTAACATTCACCCTTCCCTGCTCCCTTCCTTTAAGGGCCTGAATATACACCAGCGGGTTCTGGATGCAGGTGTTACAGTGACTGGCTGTACTGTACATTTTATGAGAACAGAGATGGATTCTGGACCAATCATTGCCCAGGCCGCAGTTCCTGTATACCCTAAAGACACGCCTGAAAGTCTTGGAGAACGGGTTCTAAAGGCTGAACACAAACTCTACCCCCATGCTTTAAGAATGGTAGCCGCTGAAGAGGTGAGAGTAGTGAATGATCGCGTTGTAAGAAGTTTTAATCACGAAACAGCATCCAATGAAACCCGGCAGCTGTTCTCACCAAACCTTCGGGATTATAAAGAATTTCAAACTTGATATACTATCTGCAGCAATGCTATACGTTGCAATTCTGAGACAGTTTGACACGAATACAACAACTTAACTTTGTCGTAGTTTTCATCGTCTTGTAGGTGATAAAGCGTAATACGAAAACGTCCTGTTAACCTTCGCTTCAATTAAAAGTTGTATATGGTGCCTCAGGCTAATATCTATCGTTCATTCATGGTTAAGAATATTCATTAACTGTGCTTTTTTATCACTTTCTCACTGTGCAGCGCAGTAGTATCACAAAAAACAAGGTTTAAATGGGGGTCAACACATGACCATCGCAGAAACGAAGTCACATTCTTTGGGCGAAGCTGAGAGCATCTGGTTCAAGCTTACTCCGCTATTAAAAGATCCTGACAATCCAATGCAGATGCTTTTGCGCATGAGCGAGAAGTATGGCGGTGTTATACCTATAAACCTGAAAAACCAGCGACTTGTGTTTCTCAGTGATGTAAATCATTTCAGGCATGTTCTGGTTAAAAATTCAGGCAATTATGAGAAGTATTTTGATGGTCTGATCCCTATTTTCGGGAAAAGCATGATCACCATTGATGGTGCTTTGTGGCAAAAGGTTCGCAAACCTCAGCATGGCGCTTTTCATCCGAAAAAGTTTGAAGAATATTTCCCTTACCTGCTTGATGCGATTGGCTCAAAAGAAAACCGCTGGAATACGCTGGCTGAAAGTGGCGAAGTTGTCGAAATGGTTGAAGAAACCTGGACACTTGCCTGTGAGATGGTCTGTAAAGCGCTGTTTGATCGTGAAATGCCTTTTAACCCGCACCATATTTTTGGAGCTGTTAAGGCCTATACCAATGTCATGAACCACAAATCCATTCGCCTGAAGAAAACTGCTGGCGAACTGGTTGAGGTTGCTGACGAGGATGCCGGCAAAGCAATGGAAACATGGGGCTCAGTTCCCGACATGGTTCTTAATGCGGATTCTATTGCCAACCGCGAAACCACTCTTCTGACCATGCTTGAAAATGCTGAAGCTAACCCGGATCTTCCGGAGTTCGATCATCAGCAGGTTGTTGACGAGATGAAGCAATATCTGTGGGCCGGGACCGAAACAACGGCCCTTAC
This sequence comes from Methyloligellaceae bacterium, assembly GCA_050633205.1. Taxonomy (GTDB): domain Bacteria; phylum Pseudomonadota; class Alphaproteobacteria; order Rhizobiales; family CBDHHC01; genus CBDHHC01. The sequence goes on from JBOEGA010000200.1 coordinate 23,512, forward strand.
GCTGGCATGGTGCCTGTATCTTTTGTCAACCCACCCTGAAATCAAGGAGAAGGTTCGTCAGGAAGCCATAGCTGTTTGTGGTGAAGATGCTGATCCGACCTGGGAAAACATCAATGATATGGTGTATACACGCCAGGTAATTCAGGAAACAATGAGATTGTATCCTCCTGTCTGGGCACTTATTAGAACCGCTGCAGAAGATGATGAAATTGATGGTGTGCAGATCAGGGCAGGAGACAATATTGTTCTTTGCTCATACGCAGTTCATCACAGTTCAAAGTTCTGGGATGAGCCTGAGAAGTTTGATCCGGACCGCTTCTCAAAAGAAAACCTGAAAGACCATACAAAATTTGCATATGTTCCATTCGGAGCAGGCAAGCGGGTTTGTATTGGCGGCGCGCTATCCCAGATTGAAAACATGATGGCGCTTGCACAGCTGGTCCGCAAGTTTGACGCTGAATATGTAGGTGAAGTTCCTGCCAAAATCAGCCCGACAGTAACGCTTACCCCTAAAGGGCTGAATTTCCGAATTCACAAGCGCTAACAGAAATGATCATAACCGCCAGAGGTTATGATCAGCTTTTCTCCATGTTTATCCAGAACATCAAGACTTGCCGTGTCACTGGTTTCACCAATCTTTGTAACAGCAACCCCCTGTTCTGATGCTGCTTCCTCGAACTCTAAGCGTACTTTGGAAGGAACTGTAACAAGGAGTTCATAGTCATCTCCTCCTGTAATCAGTTTCTCAATTCCAGCGCTATCATGTTGTATATATTTCTTCGCTACAGGAGAAAGAGGAACCAGGTTTGTATAGATTGAACCACCAAGCTTTGAAGCTTTACATAACTTCTGTAAATCAGTTAACAGGCCATCGGATATGTCCATTGATGCACTGGCATAATCTCGAATAACAGAAGCCAGTTTATTGCGCGGTTGAGGATGCAGATAACGGTCTTTAATCCAGTCTGTTTCTCCGGCAGAAAACAACTGAAAAGCTTCCCTGTTTATAAAGGTTTGCAAACCAAGCCAGGAATCTCCAATAGTTCCGGTTACATATACCTGATCACCAGATTTTGCACCACTGCGCAAAGCCATTTGTCCGACAGGAACCTGACCGATAATCGTAATTGTAATTGTCAATGGCCCCGGAGTAGATACTGTATCCCCTCCAATAAGGTGAATATTGTATTCACTTTGCAATCCGGATAATCCTTTAGCGAACTCCTGTAGCCATATATTGGATTTAGTTGCCGGCAAGGCAATTGAAAGCAGATAAACTTTTGGTACCGCCCCCTTCGCTGCAATATCAGAAAGGTTCACAGACAGTGCTTTAATTGCAATAGAAGCAGCAGGATTATCATCAAGGAAATGTACACCGGATACAATTGTGTCTTTGGTTACAACCAGATCAAAACCCGGCTCAGATGTGTAGCTGGCACAATCATCAAGCAGGTTGAATGCACCGGAATAATTTTTTGACAAAGGCGAAAAAATTTGGGCAATAAGTTCAAACTCACCTGACTTCTCTGAGTTATCACCATTGCCCATTATAAATTCTTCTCTGTCAGATTAGAGCCTGCAATCAGGCCTCTCTGGGTCTGCTCATTTCTTCTGCCCGTTTGTTTTTGGCAATATGATCAAGAACGCCATTTACAACACGGGTTTCGCTTTTTTCAAAGAATGCATGAGCAATATCCATATACTCATTAATAACAACTCTGGCAGGAACATCTTCCCTGTAAATCAGTTCATAAACTGCTGAACGCAGAATCGCACGCAAAGTGCTGTCGATTCTTGACAGTCGCCACCCTGACGCCAGTTGTTCATTTATAAGAGGGTCAATATCACGCTGCTCCCTCACAACTCCAGTTAACAGGTTCTGGAAAAATACAGCATCAGGACGCTGTAACTGATCATCACCAAGATCATCACTCAAACGATTGAGAGAAAACTCGGCAATAACATTTTTGATGTCTGTTTGTGCAACATCCATCTGGTATAGCGCCTGAACGGCAGCCAGCCTTGCAGCGCTTCTTGGAGCTGCTCTTGATATGACATCCTGTTTGGCTTCACTACTCACAGAACAACTCCAACGCTACTGTCACTTTTAAATGCAGTAATCTTATTATCTCTTTTTTTAATGTTATTTCTAAGACAGGTCATCAAAACCATTCTTCAAGGCAATCAATGACAGACAGGCATCAACTGCCCCGCCACCCTTATTACCTTTACCTTTATCCGACCGAACCAGTGCCTGTTCGCGGTTTTCGACTGTTAGAATACCGTTACCCAATGGCAAATGCCATGATGTGGCAACAGTCATAAGACTTCTAGCAGATTCGTTTGCAACAGTATCATAATGAGTTGTTTCGCCGCGAATTACACACCCCAGAGCCACGCATCCGTTATAGCGGCCGCTATCTGCATCATCGGGGATCAACTGTGCTTCTGCTGCCAGCGATAACGCAATGGGAATTTCCAAAGCTCCTGGCACAGAAATAATTTCGTAGTCAGCGCCAACTTCCTTTAACCGGGCAATAGCTCCTTCTCTTAAATTATCTGCAATATCTTCGTAATAATTCGACTCTATAATCAATATATTCAAATCAGAAGTTTCATTCATAACTGAACCTTAAACTATTTTCTCGAGACCTTTGATCTGAAGACCATAGGCATCCAGCCCCACAACTCTGGGCATTGGTGAATTTGAAAGAAGTACCATTTCTTTCACACCCAGATCCTGGAGAATCTGTGCCCCGATACCATATTCAACCAGTCGGTTTTCATTCGACTTGCCATCTTTCTTACCTGATTTGCCCGCAGTTTTACATAGCTTATTTAACTTACCCGACACGGCTCCGGGCTTAACATCCCGGATGAGTACAATAACGCCTCTGCCCTCTTCTGCAATCTTCTTCATCGATTTTTCAAGAAGAGAATGCTTGTAGCCTTTTGTGCCTATTCCCAGCATGTCAGATAACACATCAGAGGAGTGTACACGCACCAGTACAGGTTCTCCCGTTGAAACATCTCCTTTGACCAAAGCAAGATGTTCGGATGGCTGGGCGGTATTTGTATAAACTTTTACACTGAAGTCACCACCATAAATGCTTTCAATATCATACTCACTGGTGCGCTGAACCAGATTATCATATTTACGCCGGTAAGCGATCAGGTCCTCTATGGTTCCGATCTTCAGGCCATGCTCTTTGGCAAATGGAATAAGATCAGGCATACGGGCCATTGTACCATCATCGTTCATGATTTCGCAGATCACACCTGCTGGCGTATGTCCGGCAAGCCTTGCAATATCAACAGCAGCTTCTGTGTGTCCTGCTCTGACAAGAACACCACCTGTTCTGGCTACCAGTGGAAAAACATGTCCCGGTGATACAATATCCTGAGAGGTTTTTCTCTCATCGATAGCAACAGCAATGGTATGCGCCCTGTCATGGGCTGAAATACCAGTTGTAATGCCCTCACGCGCTTCTACTGATACCGTGAATGCAGTCTGGTTACGTGATTGATTATCCTGAGACATCAATGCCAGATTAAGCTTTTCAGAACGTTCCTGCGTAAGCGTAAGACAAATCAGGCCACGACCATATTTAGCCATAAAATTTACAGCTTCAGGAGTTGCCATCTGGGCAGGAATAACAAGATCACCTTCATTCTCACGGTCTTCTGCATCCACAAGAATAAACATTTTCCCCTGGCGGGCATCCTCGATAACCTCGCTTATTGGAGAGAGGAAAGAATTTTCATGTTTATCCGGCTCAGTAACCATAAGTTTATACCTTTAAAGAGTGATTTCTCTTATTGAGATTTGACATCCTGCATTCTTGATACGTAACGAGCTAACAAATCAACCTCAAAATTTACATAATCTTCCGCAACCCGCTCACCCCAGGTCGTAACTTCCATCGTATGCGGTATCAGATTGATACCAAAAGTACGATCATTAACCTCGTTAACAGTCAGAGATGTACCATTCAGTGCTACAGACCCCTTTGGAGCAACAAAATGCTTAAGATTATCAGGAATTTCAAATGTAAATCGCTTAGACTCGCCATCTAGGCGAATTTCCGTAATTCTGGCAAGAGCATCCACATGACCTGATACAATATGACCGCCAAGTTCATCACCAGCAGTCAGAGAGCGCTCAAGGTTAATTTTGCGACCAGCTTGCCATGTCCCCAGCGTTGTGCATTCAAGGGTTTCATTTGACACATCCACATCAAAGATACATGTCCCCCTGTCTGTCTTTTCCATCTTAATTGCTGTAAGACAGCAACCATCGCAGGCTATCGAAGCCCCAAGCGCAATGGTCTCTATGTCATAATGGCTCTCAATCCGCATCCGCCCACCAGAGACGGAGTACAGAGTACCAACATCTGATATTAATCCTGTAAACATAATTACCTATTTAGCTAAATCTGTAGATCTGCATATGATCCACATCAACCTGCTGTTCAAAAACCAGATTGCACCTGTCGCTCTCCAGCATGGTTTTCAGGCCTGTCCCCTCGACAGCAAGGCTGCCGGCGTCTCCGAGACGGGTTTTACTCTGAAAAAGCACGAGCTCATCAATTAGACCCTTCTCCTGAAATGATCTGACAACTTTTGGACCGCCTTCTACCATCAGGCGGGTTATCCCCTTATCCGCAAGGACTGTCAATAGTTCAGGAATTGAAAGTGTCCCTGTTTCCGAATCTACAGGTACAGTAATTAACTGAGCACCACTATATTCTGCAACCCCTGAGTGCACAGAGCCTGTTTCAGGGCTGCATATGACCCATAACGGAGTGTCAGTGGCAGACTTATACAGATTACTGGAAGCAGAAACCTGCATATTTCTATCAAGCAGAATACGTATTGGAGAACGATTCTTCATGCCGGGTAATCGGCATGTCAGATCTGGATTATCTGCTTCTGCAGTACCACGCCCAACCAGTATTGCATCGGCCTGTGCCCGCAGCAAATGTGCATAAGACCGTGATGTCGGACAGGTCACCCACACAGGAGCCCCATTCCCGTTAGATACCATCAAATCAGCATCTACCCCGAGCTTTACCTGTATAAAGGGCCTTTTTTCAACCTGCCGGAGTATATGGCCTTTCATAATCCATTGTGCCTGCTCAACAAGGTCAGATGACACCTGTCTGACGGTAATCCCTGACTCTCGCAGCATAGCGAGACCGCGCCCGGCAACTCTGTGATCAGGATCAAGAGCGGCATAGACCACATGTTTAATGCCAGCTTTGATTACTGCTTCAGCACATGGGGGTGTCTTTCCGTAATGAGAGCATGGCTCAAGAGTTACATAGAGCGTCGCGCCTGATGCTTTTTCACCAGCCTGCTCCAGCGCCACAGTTTCTGCATGAGGGCGGCCTGAAGGCTGTGTCCAGCCACGACCGACAACAACGGGTACATCACCGCCCTGCACTATGACAGCACCAACACAGGGGTTGGGAGCACAGCGCCCCAGCCCGCGGCGAGAGAGCTTTAATGCCAGCCTCATATAAAAATTATCACTTTTATTCATGAGAGCAGCAATCGTTATTGGCACTAGTTTTCTTTGTTCGAGAAAAGGCTCGGCTGTTCGTCATTAGACATTTCTCCAAGCAGTTCTTCAAAGTCTTTGGCTTCCCTGAAGTTTTTATACACTGACGCAAACCTGACATAGGCCACGTCATCCAGCGTTTTCAGGCCTTCCATAACCAGTTCACCGATTTTATTGGCATCGATATCGCCTTCGCCAATATTTTCAAGTTGGCGTACAATCCCGGTCACCATCCGCTCTATCCGGTCTGGTTCCACAGGACGCTTGCGCACTGCTATCTGCACAGAACGCATCAACTTATCACGTTCAAACGGTACTCGTCGACCTGTCCGCTTGACTACAGTCAGCTCGCGAAGCTGAATTCTCTCGAATGTCGTAAACCTCCCTCCGCAGTCGGTACAAATACGGCGACGTCGAATGGAGGTACTGTCTTCTGTAGGTCGTGAGTCTTTAACCTGGGTTATCGTGCTGCCACAATATGGACACCGCATCTTTCAATCCCTGTTCTCAGCACACTACCGTTTTCAATTACGAATTATAAATAGGAAAACGGGCGCATAGTTCCAATACCCGCTGTTTAACAGCATTTTCTACTGCTCCATTACCCTCGGCACCATTAGCTGCGAGACCGTCAAGCACTTCGATGATCATCCCACTGATCAGCTTGAACTCTTCAGTTTTGAACCCTCTCGTGGTCCCCGCCGGACTGCCCAATCTTACACCCGAAGTTATTGTAGGCTTTTCCGGATCAAAAGGCACTCCATTTTTATTGCAGGTTATGTTTGCACGCCCCAGCGCAGCTTCACCAGCCTTGCCTGTTAATTTCTTTGGACGCAGATCAACAAGAACAAGGTGAGTATCTGTTCCGCCAGAGACAATATCCAGACCGCCAGCTTTCAGAGTTTCTGCCATTACACGAGCATTATCAACAACATCCTGTGCATATTGCTTGAAGGATGGCTGAAGGTCTTCTCCGAATGCCACTGCTTTACCGGCAATGATGTGCATCAACGGGCCGCCCTGCAAACCAGGGAAGATTGCTGAATTGATTTTCTTGGCAAGGGCCTCATCATTAGTCAGAACCAGACCACCGCGCGGACCGCGAAGAGTTTTGTGAGTCGTTGACGTTGCTATGTGAGCATGAGGGAATGGGCTTGGGTGGGTGCCACCAGCGACCAGTCCTGCAAAGTGAGCCATATCAACCATGAAATATGCCCCAACTTCATCTGCAATCTCTCTGAATTTTGCAAAGTCAATTGTACGAGGGTAAGCGGAGCCACCAGCTACAATAAGCTTTGGCTTGTGTTCGCGAGCAAGTGCTGCAACCTCATCATAATCAATCTGGTGCGTATCTTCTTTTACGCCATACTGTACTGCGTTAAACCATTTACCTGACATGTTCGGTGGAGCACCATGTGTCAGGTGGCCACCTGCTGCAAGGCTCAGTCCCATAATTGTTTCGCCAGGCTTAACAGTTGCCATAAAGGCAGCCTGATTGGCCTGTGATCCGGAATTTGGCTGAACATTTGCGAAATCACAGCCAAAAAGCTGTTTTGCACGATCGATAGCAAGGCGCTCAACAACATCAACATGCTCACAACCACCGTAATAACGACGACCAGGATAACCTTCAGCATATTTGTTCGTCATTACAGATCCGGCAGCTTCAAGAACAGCTTTTGAAACAATGTTCTCGGACGCGATAAGCTCGATTTCATTCTGCTGGCGGGAAAGTTCATCACCAATTGCTGCAAAGACATCAGGATCACGAACATCAAGTCCCTGAGAAAAAAATTCCTGAATATTTTTATTGTTTTCTGTTGTCATGCTCAACTCCTCAGGGCTGGAATAAACTGCGATAACAAATCATCGTAAAGCAGCATATTTCATACTTAAATATGCTTCTAATGCAAACGGATCTCGGCAGCTTTCTGTCTGGTAAATATCAAAGTCTGGTTGGATTCTATCAGTCTTTTATTATGGATTATGTCCGCAGGCAAGACCGAGTTTTGTAATAAGCAGACCAGCGGCTTATTTCACAATCTCTGCGATACGTCTTTCCAGTTTGCGCACAGCCAGCCTCTTCAAGTCATTCTGACTGACTGATGTGCTGCCAATAAGCGTTATTTCTACCCCGGTCGTCACATCAATTGCCACGACTTTGACTGAGTTTCCAACCGGAGTAAATTCTATTAAAACCTCACCTTTTACGGTAGGTTGGGATGTTTTATCCAACTTGCTCACGTGTATTAAGCTGCCCTTTTAAGGTCCATTTCGCGCCATAACTCGTTTAAACAATCGACCAGATAATCCATATCATCATCTGTATGCATTGGCCCGGGTGTAAGCCTGATCCGCTCCATACCTCTGGGCACAGTCGGATAATTGATCGGCTGTACGTAAATTCCATATCGCTCGATCAGGGAATCTGTAAGCTGCTTGCATCTTACGGGGTCATATACCATTACCGGGACAATATGGCTCGGATTATCCAGCACAGGCAATCCGGCATCGCTCAGCTTTTTCTTCATTGTGCGTGCACGTTCCTGATGGCGTTCACGCTCAATATTGCTGGATTTCAGATGACGCACGCTCGCCAGAGCACCACCAACGATGGCCGGAGCAAGTGATGTCGTAAAAATAAAACCCGGAGCATAGGAACGAATGGCATCAACAATATCTGCATGAGCAGCAATATAGCCCCCCATCAGACCAAATCCCTTCGCCAGTGTTCCCTCGATAACATCAACACGGTGCATCACACCATCGCGCTCGGCAACACCGCCACCGCGTGGGCCATACATGCCAACAGCATGAACTTCATCAAGATAGGTCAATGCATTATACTTGACGGCCAGATCACAAATCGCGCCAATTGGAGCAATATCACCGTCCATGGAATAAACAGATTCAAAAGCGATTATTTTGGGAGCAGAATGATCATATTCCTGCAACTGTCTTTCCAGATCTTCCAGATCGTTATGTTTCCAGATACGTTTCGGGCCACCACCCTGACGTATCCCCTCAATCATGGAAGCGTGATTTTTCTCATCTGAAAAGATAATGCACCCAGGCAACAATTTCACAAGTGTACTCAGAGATGCTTCATTCGCTATATAACCGGATGTGAAAAGGAGAGCGGCATCTTTCTGGTGCAGGTCAGCAATTTCCTGTTCCAGTTCAACATGATAATGAGTTGTACCCGCTATATTACGTGTTCCGCCTGAACCCGCTCCAACAGTATCTATTGTTTCATGCATCGCTGCCAGTACGGCCGGATGCTGCCCCATAGACAGATAGTCATTACTGCACCACACTTTGATGTCTTTCACACCATTTGCAGTAATATGCTGGGCACGGGGAAATGAGCCACGCATTCTTTTTATATCTGCGAACTCCCGGTACCTTCCCTCCAGCTTAATTGATTGAAGAGCTGAAGAGAATATTTCTTTATAATTCAAAGCGAAACCCCCTTTTATTGTGACAGGGCCGGGCCTTGCTCCATCGTTACAGGTCATAGTTTATATTAAAACTTTACCTATTATAGCGCAATTGAGAAAGATCAATCGCTCGCATAGCGAAGATACGCCGCACCAGTTTTCCAGAACAATAATATAACAAAAACCTTATTATGTTCTTCGAAATAGTAGAGCCCTTTTAGAACTTTTACAGCAGACTTTACAGATGATGACTTCTGTAAAACAAGCTGCACAAAACTACCTGCCAACAGGTTAACAGGTTGTAAAGACCCAAATGGGCCCTTTACCCCCTGAACTTTCTAACCCATCCCCAAAAAAACACCAGAATACCAGATCCTGAACTAGTAAGCAGCCGCAGTTTTTGTTCCCTCGGCATCTCTTCTATAGATATCCGGACGGAAATGAACCGCACTGTCTTCAGTAGCCCATGCAGTCAGGTATATAAGGAAAATAGGAATACGTTTTTTAACTTTTATATCTTCCCTGCTAACTGTTCTTTTTACATCAGCGATACGGGAAATATTCCAGTCCTCATTGTCTTTTAATATCCAGGCGATCAACTGCTGGATATTCTGAACACGGATACAACCTGAACTCTGTGCTCTGAAATTTTGTGAAAACAGTGTCTTGGAAGGGGTGTCATGCAAAAATACGGCATGAGTATTATGAAAATTGATCTTCACGAAGCCCAGCGCATTTTCTTTCCAGGGATCCTGTTTGAATATATATTTGCGGGCAACGTCTTCATTCCAGTCCAGCGTACGGGAATCAACAGGCTCTCCCTTATGTGTAAAGACATTGATCTTTACAACTTCCAGAAGATCCTTGCCACGCTTTGCATATTCCTGCGCCTGAGGCACCAGGTCTTTACGGATAATACTTCTTGGAAGTGTCCAGAAGGGGTTAAAGTTTATTTCATGGATTTTACTTTGCAGAACAGGGGTTCTGCGATCAAATTTTCCTACAATTGCGGAATGCCTTGAAACAACTTTCCCGTCTTCCACAGCCTCAACCTGGGCAGCCGCAATATTAGCCATTACATATTTATCTGTTGTTGATTTTGAGAAATAGCTCATGCGTACGAGATTTAATCTTAGCTGCCTCAACCTTGCGCTTGCAGGTATATTCAGAGCTACCAGAGTTTCGTCTCCCACAACACCGGTAGGAGCAAGACCATGACGTGTCTGAAACTTTTTGACCGCCTGTTCAACATAATAATCGAAAGTTGACAGATATCCGGTACTTTGATGAGCCAGATCTCCCGTCAGTGTCAAACGCTCACGAAGCAATTTAACAGCCGGATTGTTTACCCCGACTTTCATTTCAACTTCAGGAACTTTTCTCCAGCCACCAGCCGCAACAATCTGGGCATAGCGCTTAACAGCCACTTTCATTGGCTCAAGGTTTTTTTGAGATAATGTCGGATAACCACGTGGCGGGTTTGTCTCCCACTGCTTGGCAAATGAGCGGTCAAACTGCTCCCCCCATCCATTATCAGAATCATCATAATCTGATCCGGACTCGGAATAATTATCTGAGTAAGCGGCTGTCGTTCCCGTAACAGTCCATGCACCAGCGCCGATTGCCAGAGCTATAGCTGCAAAACAAAAGTTTCTTTTTATTATTCCCGAAAACGCCAAGTGGAAGTCCCCCATTTGTTTCAGATTGTTCAGACTATTACTTATAACAAAAATATCAGCATGAAAAAACAACGCTATACCCTCTTTAGCAGGGTATTTTCTATCTAACGTTAACACAGGACAGCTTTATGGCAAATCGATGAATTATAGATCACAATTCCGCTGCCCTGCTCAATAAACTGAGAGATTATTTTTTTAGACCACCATGAGCCTGTTTGCCCCACAGGCGCTCCAGACGCCCGTCTCTGCCACAGCCATAACGGTAATAGGCATAGCGTCTTGGATTCTTTTTATAATAATCCTGATGATATCCTTCTGCCTTATAAAACTCGGTAGCTTCAATAACAGGAGTCACAACAGGCTTTTTAAGTATCTTCGATTCATCAATTTCTTTCTTGGATTCCCTGGCCAGCTTTAACTGCTCGCGAGTTACAGCAAAAATTGCTGTTTTATAGCTGTGTCCACGATCACAGAACTGGCCTCCACCGTCCGTTGGATCAACGGTTCTCCAGAAATGGTAAAGCAGTTTTTCATATGTTACTTTTTTAGGATCATAAATAATTTCAACAGCTTCATAGTGCCCTGTTTTTCCGTAAGTAACCTGCTTATAGGTAGGATTTTTTGTTGTACCGCCTGTATAACCCGAGGTTGTTTTCAAAACACCCGGCAATTTGTCAAAGTCAGATTCAACACACCAGAAACAGCCACCTGCAAAAATTGCACGTCCCTGCTCAGCAGCAGCTTCTTTTTTTTCTTCAGCAATTGCCAGTGATAATGGAAAGAGCACCAGTCCAGCGACCAGAATAATAAAGTTACGAAAAGTTCGAGACATATAACACCTGTAAATTTAATTGATTGCCTTATTCCTGATCAGGATTGCTTTTCCTCAGGCTTAAACTTTAAAGCTATTCCATTATTACAATAGCGCAAGCCCGTAGGTTTAGGACCATCCTTGAAGACATGCCCATGATGACCACCACAACGCGTGCAATGGTATTCAGTTCTGGGGTAAATCAGAACATAATCTGTCTTGGTTTCAACAGCTCCGGGAATAACATCATAGAAACTTGGCCAGCCCGTTCCACTGTCAAATTTTGTTTCTGATTTAAACAGAGCAAGATCACAGCCTACACAGTGGTAAATACCTTTACGCTTTTCATTATTCAGTGGACTGGAATGAGCATGTTCTGTACCGGCACGGCGAAGAATATAATATTGCTTGTCTGTCAGACGTTTTTTCCATTCTTCTTTCGACAGAACCAGCTTTTCTATTTTTTCTGCCAATGCGCTGCTGACAGCAAGCGCAGATGCACCTGCCCCGGCCAGTAAGAATTTTATAAAGCTACGTTTCGTAATCATGGCAATAACCCTGCTGCTAGAATCTGAAATACAAGATACACCAACCAGACACATAAACAGAATCAATGAGCTTCAAATATATGTGAGGTAACCGGATGTTTAATGGATTGTGTTTATATGTATTTTTTCAGAACACATTCTGTCAGTCACATTTTCTACGACACCAGAACTGATACATAGCAGAAAATATTTGAGGACGGCTTAATTCCTCCCTGTGCCAGTTATCAAGATTAATACATGCCTGATCTTCCGGGTATTGTTTTACCATCGATAACTTCAACCTGCTGTCATTGGTGATAAACCCGAGAAACTCCAGATTATGATCAGAAAGCATCTGTTTCAGTTCCGGGATTGTGTACTGGTGTTCCTGCACATGAAGCAGAAGATCCCGAAAAGCCGAAGCTGAATAAAAATCAATAGAACGGGATACCTTGTCGTAAATATCCGGATGGTTCACTTTAAGAGATGCTCTGAATTCCCTTATATCCGGATTTTCCAGTTGAACCTGCTTCTCTTCAAGCCTGCTTCGCAGTTCCGAAACACTCTGGCGCGCCTGCTGACTATAAAGACCGAGCTTCAGGTAGCCGTCTTCAGCCAGCAGTTTCAGCAAAACCTTCAACCCGGCTTCCGGGTCTTCCATATGGTGGAGAACACCGGAGCATTCGATAATATCAAATTTTTTGTTCAGCTCACCCAGCTTAAGGATATCTGCCTGCCTGAACTCGATATTGGTTATATTAAAGTCTTCTGCCTTGCTTTGCGCATAAGCAAGACTGGACAGACTGAGATCAACAGCAAGAACAGAAGAGTTTTTATAGGTTCGGGCAGCATTCAGGGCATGACGCCCGGTTCCGCAACCTGCAATAAGCACTTTGGGTGTTTTGTGCTCAACCAGATCTGACGGAACATTTGGAAATATCTCAGCCTTAAGCTTTTCTATATAATTTGCAGAAGGTTCTCTGGAAATACTCCACCACTGAGGATAGGGGTTTTCTTCATACTGGCTTCTAACAGATTGTGAAATGGCATTATCAATTGTCGTTGCAGGTTTAATTTGTTTTGCAAGTTCCTTTAAGCGGACAGGCTGCATCATTCTCGTTTCAATAAATTCATGCAGAAGCTCATCATCTGTTGAGGCATTCTCTACAGACCATTGCCGCAAAGTCTCATCTTTATGAACCGGTATATATGCCGCCAGCAGAAACAATGCATATTTATCAGGAGATTTACCAGCAGCTATCTGCCCGGTAATAACCGACTGATATTTTGAAAGTTTTTCTATCTGGCTTTCGGTTTGAGGCCAGATATACTCATTTAAAGACGACTGGCAGGACAAGGCTTCCAGCAACTCTTTGGACAAGGGACAGAGAGCTTTATGTTCGATACAATAATTCAGCAGCTCCTCACGTAAACCACACAGAATGTTTTCCAGTACAGGGCTGGATATCAAGGCATTCCGTAAATGTGCCACTAACAATCTGAATGTGGAGCTATCTATGTTACCAAGGTCTGTGAGTGTCGGTTTATGTGCGCAGTCACTGAAGCCGGACAGGATCACAGTAGAGCTGAAAACGGCAATGATTGTACTGTCTATCCGGGGGGTTTCGTGACATCTGGTAAGGTTGCAAACCAACTCCGGTGTAATAGTAATATTACCGGAACTGACCGCTATTGATTTTGCAAAATTATTGAGAACCCATTGAAGCTCCGGGTTTATCTGCAGGGCTTTTTGAGTATAATCCAGTGCTTCAGCATATTGCCCCAGACGGTTATAAACAGCACTAAGGCAACCATAAATTTCTGCATCATTTGGCCTGCAGCGGTCCGCATTAAGATAATAAACCGCTGCTTCTGAAAACTGCCTGTTTTGGAAATACAGCATAGCCAGATATTTGTTATTGTTAAAGTCATCAGGTTCCAGTTCAGCAATTTTTCTATAGCAGTTTATTGCCTCTTCCATGTTTTGATGCTGCTCTAGGAAACGCCCCATAGCCTGATAGGCCTCAACATAGTCAGGGGCCAGCTCTATCGCTTTGGTGTAAAGCCCGATTGCCTTATCACCTTCTCCCAGATTATTGCGCATCATAGCCAGATGAAGATGGTATTCTGCGCAATTCGGCGACAGTGATATAGCCTTCTGAAAACTGTCTGCTGCTTCTTTAAATGCCCCAGTTTTTTGTAAAACAATTCCTGCCTTATTATGGATTACGGCATTTAACGGAACCAGTCTGATTGCATTGCGATATGAATTCAAAGCATCAGCAAACCTGCCAAGGCGTTCACAGGCAATACCCAGATTTATATAGGCGTCGGCATAATCATCCTTTTCTCGCAAAAACGCATGAAAACTGTCTATGGCAGGTTCAAACTTCTTTTGTCCTGAGAGAGAAAGGCCAAGCATATAGTTCAGGGAATTTATGGAGGGATATTTCAGGAGCATTGCCCTGCAATGTTGCTCAAGTTCCGGGTATTTTTTACTGGCCAGAAGAGTTTCCAGATATTTCACCTCACTGGGTGACATCGTATTTTCGGCAGGTTTCTTGTTTTCGGCTGCTGTCATATATCAGATTTACCTCATTCTGACCCAACAGCTTTGTTAGTCGATATTCCTTACGAATTACATAACCATAAAAAAAGGAGCCTGTGGGAGAGGCTCCCTGAGTTTTGGGACTGGGGGTCAGTACCCCAGCGACAGACCCGGAGCATCCGGGACCTAAGTACGAAGTAATCGACCGTCTCATCCGAAGCCAGGGCCTCGGAAACTTCCAGTCAGCAGATTTCCAACTGTTCTTCAAAGATAGATTATGATAACTATCAGGTCCAATTGCATTTATTTAAGATGCATATAAGTTTTTCTTATTATGAAATTGTTCCATGATTACAATACGCCAGTTACAATATTTCGAAATACTTTCCCGACACCTGCATTTTGGCAGAGCTTCAGAAGAATGTGCTGTGTCTCAACCTGCCCTTTCCATGCAGATCAAAGAGCTTGAAACGGAACTCGATATTACCCTGGTTGAGCGCGGTAAATCCGGCATTACACTCACTCGTGAGGGCGAGGAAATTCTTGAACGTACCCGGGGTATCCTGCGTTCGGTTCAGGATTTGAAATATTGCGTCAAACAGGATGATGCCCCTCTCTCCGGCACGCTTATACTGGGGGTGATACCGACGATAGCCCCTTATCTGCTGCCTAAAGCGCTGCCTAAATTAAAAGAACTTTATCCTGATTTATCCCTCAAGCTCAGAGAGAGCCAGACCAGCAGACTTGTTGAAGAGCTTAAGAATGGCAGGATTGATGCAGTACTGCTGGCTCTACCGGTTGATTGTGATGAGCTGGTCAGCATGGAATTGTTTACAGACAGCTTTCTGCTTGTAGCCGGCAAGGATGTAAAAGCTACAGATCCTTATCAGGTTATGCAGGAACAGGATCTGCTGCTTCTTGAAGAGGGGCACTGTCTTCGCGATCAGGTTCTGAAATTCTGCAGGGAAAAAAAACCGGAGGCTCTGTCCAGTTTTGGAGCAACCAGCCTGACAACCATAACACAGATGGTTGCAAATGGGTTTGGCACGACATTACTTCCGGAAATTGCCTGCGAGGTCGAATTAAATAGTGCCAGTAAACTCACTTCACTGCGTTTTCCTGAACCTCAGCCCCAGCGGCGCATTGGCCTGATGTGGCGCAAAAGCTCTCCACGTTCGAAAGATTATGAAGAGCTTGGATTGCTGCTGCGTAGTATTGCAGGTGATATTGTGGGGTAAAGCCAGACGACGACATATTGTATGAAAGGCACTGACATTTGTACCTTTCATACATGTGTGAGTTATTTATCGTAATAATATTCTTTATAGAATAAAGACAGCAATGTAGCCCCTGCAAGAGCGATATAACAATCCAGGCATAATTCAATGAGATCCATTACGAGAAGTAGCGGAGTATTTTTTATGAACTGACCGGAAGTAAGCAGATTAAAGGTTGCATATATCAGAGCGATAATAATACTCATTATCAGAAGTGGTAAAAAAAGACTTTTTCTACGCGTTTCCGGTACGGAGTTCATTTGCAACCGCGGGCGCTCCAAAGCGACATTGGGAAGCCTGAGAAACTGGTTTGCCAAAAGAAACAAAAAAAGCACATATCCTGAAGCAAGTGCCAGCAATTGAAGTGTATAGAAAGTGGAAAACACCTGTGGGTCATTTAAATTCCTTTGAGGTCCGCTATACAGGAAGTCTCCCAGGATCATCACCCGCAACACCAGTAGGATTACCACAAGTATAACAGTAAACAGAAATATGTAGGCAAAATATTTTAATTCACGAACGCCAGGCACAAAATTAATCATTGCGGCTTCTTCATTCAATAGCAGCATTCGATGCCACTTTATGATCCCTCCATAAGCAAGCAGGATCACATAGGCCAGCAATAAAAAAACAACCGATGCAAAGAAAAAAGTGAATACTGCACCTTTCCCATTACTCAGTAATGGTAGAAGAAACCATGAAAAAAAATCAGTATTTTCGTTCAGGAATACCCTGGCAAGTAAATACAGAAGAATATAGCCTGCCGTCAGGGGCCAGAAGATTGTAACCGCAGCTCTATATTCGCGTATGGGAAATGCAAAGGATTGCGAGAGAATTTGAAACATAATTATCGCCTAACGTTATTGTTAAACAATATTTTTAACACTAATTATGTTGTTTTTTTGTCTTTATAAGGCAATATAACCTGCTGTTGTGTCGTATCACAGGGTAAAGCCAGACAACGACATATTGTATGAAAGGTACTGACATATGTACCTTTCATACATGTGTGAGTTATTTTAGCGGTATTCCCGGTAGAAAAGTGATAGCAGGCTCGCGTATGTTAATGCTGTGTAAACACCAAGAAATGTGCTCAATGCAGAAAATACTATATTCAAAGAAGAAAACACAAACTTCCTGTTCAACGCAAGCTGCTGCAAATCCTCTATGCTAAAGATACTGAAATGCAGAAGAAACAGGCAATAGTGCAACAACATAATTATAAATGAGCCAGCCAGAACCAGAAAGATCCAGCCTAATTTTTCCTCTGCAAACAGGCTGAAATCAAATGCCCCGCCTTCGACAGCAAGATTGGGCAGCCTGAGTAAATGTTTGCCAATCAACAGAAGAAAAATAGCGTTACAGATCAGTATGCCTAAAAGCTTAAAAAGATAAATTTTATTTAGCATTGCGAATGTCAGGGCAGTAACCTGGACATTTTGCCCTGATCCCAATATTGCCGGGGCAAGAATTCTCAACACGAAAAGTCCTATTAATACGAAGACAATACCAAAGAGGAGTGAGTAGCCTAGATATTTTAACTCCTTTTTTCCTGGAACAAGATTCAAAGCGGTTGCTTCTTCATCCAGGATGACTTTTCTATGCCACTTTATAATACCACCGTAGGCGATCAAGATAATATATACCATGCAGATAAATATNNGTCAGAATTTTTAAGGCTATACCTTCTGTACTGAACCTTAACAGTTCAACTCCCCCATCCGATGTGACCTCAGGAACCGGGAATAAAAAGTTCAAAACCAGCATCAATATGATGTAAATCGCCACCAGCGGCCAGAATATTTTTATAACAGATTTTATTTCACGAAGGGGAAGCCAGAAGGACTGAAAAAGAATTGGAAACATTATTATATATCCCTGTAC
>JBOEGA010000201.1:0-2598 GCA_050633205.1 Methyloligellaceae bacterium
CACAAAATCTGGAGGATTACATGCGTTGGAAACTTGTTTTATTGACTATGGCACTTTCATTTATCGGCCTGGCATTCGCTGACGATGATGACGATAAGGGCTTTGGTCAGGCAGGCGTACTTTCCAAGTCAAACCGTGGTGATATCCCGGAGATCACTCTTTCAGCAGGTATGCCACTGCTTGAAAACGGCAATGAGATCGAGCTCAAATCCGGTACATATTATGAACTTGAAATTACGGCAGACGGCAGTCAGGAATTGGCATTAGTCGGGAGTGACTTCTTCAGGGCAATCTGGATTGATGAAATTGTGATTGAAGGTATTGAAGTACGGCCTTTTGGTATCGACTCGATGGAATTTGATGAAGCAGGAACCGCTGAGATCAGTTTCCTGGCTATAAAACCAGGAACCTACACGCTCGGTGTGCCCGGAAGTGAGTTGCAATCGATTAAGATTAAAATTCAGTAGAAATAATGCAGCTAAATAGTTGGTCATTCAATCTAGTTTGATCAACCCTACTCTGAACAAATAACAACTCAGATAATGAGCGTTGAGCGCTCAATACTCTGCAACATTGGTTTAAAGGAATTGCGTACAGCGGAGATGTGTTGAAAACTTCCACCAAATTAGAAACCAAGCTATTACCACTTGCGGGCGCTTGTATAATCATCTACTAGTTTGGATAAGTCTTGTTGCGAAAACCAGATCCCATTGGCCATTACACCGACTCGTTGTCGTGTAGCACTGACGTTTTCTAAGGGGTTAGAATAAAGCAAAATTAGATCGGCTTTTTTCCCAATCTCTATTGTACCGTACTCCTCGTCGCCGGTCATTTGGCTGAGAACGTTTCCCGCTATTCGCGTCCCTGCAGTCAGTGCCTCAAAGTTTGACAGCTCTGCATCAACCAGCAATTCAAGCTCCCGGTGAATGTCGCTGGGAATTGACCCCTCTGGTGCGAAGCCTCCAGAATCAGTTCCGATCATAATGGGCACTCCCTCATCATGGAGTGCGTTTATTAGGGCGGACAGAAAAGGTTGTATTACATCCCTGCGATATTTACCCTGGCCAGCAAATGGCCCGAGATGCCGGCCACTGGTTTTCCAACCCTGGACATAATCCTGCCTATATTCGTTAAACCTTTCTTCCGCGAGTGTACCTTCCAAATCCAATAGCAATCGGTAGAGAGCTTCGTCAGTCGACATGTTTGATACTACTGCAACTTCATTTTTCTTGACAAGGCTTGCAGTTTTCGAAATACCACTTCGATTGATTGGGTAGTCATACGATTCAGCATGTCTTGGATCAGGATTTCTTCCTAGATTGTATCCAATCCAATGATGTGAGAGAAATTCATCCACATGCGCTACTTCGCGTAATCCAGCCGATAGTTGTATATCGAGTGGCACGTGATGTAGGAGATGCCCTGTGGTGTAGAGACCTTGATGCTTTGCCTCGGTGACGGCCATCAGAAACTGGGCTACTGTTAAGCCATCGTAAAGTTTGACACCGTCATACCCTTTAAGCGCGTAGTCAGCGATCGTCTCGCGAACCGGCTCTGTACGATCTTCGAACACGTGCGCTTGAGGTGAATCAAATAGGGGATTCAGCATATTCAGGGGCGGAAGTTCACCTAGAACAAATCCCACACCTAAGATTAGGCCAGATACACCCGCAACAAAGGCCATTCGCCACGAACGAAATCGCTTAGCCGCAAATACTACAACTAGCGCAAAGGCCATAGGAATCCCAACCCGGGCAATGTTCATACCTAATACTACAGACCCTAAACCGTTTGAATCATCTACATTGCCAATAAGCGTTGGTCCCATTGCATATATCGTAGGCCCGAGCAATTCACCCACTTCAATTTGCTCACGCCACTCAAGCGCTACGGGGGGAGCTCCTAAAACACGAACAGTAGTAATACCTTGAGCTAGGAAGAAAAGCAGTTGCTCTGGATCGTTATATTCGCGAGTTCCGACCAGATGCATATGCATATCGATAAGACCAGGCATCAGATAGCCTCCATTACCGTCGATCACGCGCACGCTACTCGACAGCTCCTTATCCTGAGAGTTTCCAATCTGAGCTATGCGCCCGTTTTTCACAATCACGGTTTGATCAGTCAATATTCCCGGATTATCAAGCGGAACAACATTCACATCTACAAAGGCAATTGTCTCCGAAAAGACTATCGTGGGGCACAGCAAGAAAGCTGCAACCAATGAGTTAATAAATTTAGTCCCGTTCATCTGTTGTTCCCAACCGATAGATTTACAACACACTTGCTGTCTCTTGGGGCCTTCAACAGCACAATCATCGAAAAATGAGTTTTTGTCAAATCCGCTGTGGAATATCAAAACTTACTGATTTCTAGTGACTATAAAAATTGGGTTGTATGCGACCAAAATTTCTGGAATTGCTGCTGGTATACATTCTAATTGAATGATAGAAAATGGCCGGGTCCGGCAGGTGGTGCCCATTTAGGTGGCCAGGAAGTCGCCGATCATTAACGATACATCGTCATGAATAGTTGACCTGTTAATACTTGGATGATCTTGGCAGATGGCTGATTCGACACATTTCCCCTGTTCCGTAC
>JBOEGA010000202.1:0-5249 GCA_050633205.1 Methyloligellaceae bacterium
AACAATCTAACCTACAGGGTAGCAAAATGACTAAATATCTAAAAATCGCAATCGTATCTCTCGCTGTTGTTGCTGGTGCTAGTGCAGCACAGGCCGGCTCAGCAGAAGATAACTCCTTCGCAGAAACGTTCTGGGCTGAATTGGAACGAGACGGAGCATAAATATATGCTTTCGATAACATGAGAGTACCTGGTTCTCTCATACACAGTGAAACTATGGAAAAACAGAAAGGAAAGAAATATGAGTAAAATGCTAAAAATTGCACTTGTGTCGTTAGCGGTTGTCGCTGGTGCCGGTATAAGTGCTGCTCAGGCAAACTCATCAGGTGACGGCTTCTGGGCTGAAACCTTTTGGGAGGAACTTGAGCGTAACGGAGCATAAATGAATTGCTTTAAATAGCAACCGATACAACCTCTTTATTGAGATGTATCGGTTGCATAATATAGCAGATATCTATTTGGATATCCTCAGCTTTGCAATCTGAAATGCAATTTCCCTGAAAACTTCCCGCAACTTCTCTCCGTCTTCTGCCAGAAAATAATGCTCTTCCGAAGTAGCACAGTCTTTCATTGTGCTTTTTGCTTTGCTGTTATTCAAAGCAAATCCGATTGTATAAACGGTAATGCCGGGAGCCTTCATATTCTCACATAACTTATCAGCCTGCGTATCAGAAGAACCGTTCGGAGACTGGGAACCCTTGCCCAGATCACGAGTGGAAATGCCATCTTTATATTCAGTATTATACTCACCATCTGTCATCAAGATCGCAATTTTTGTAACAGATTCAGGGTTGTAATCATTAGGTCGGCTATTTTTAGGCCACACATTCTTCCAATTCGGAGAAAGTGTATACCAGGCCCAGGCGGTTCCCAGATGGCCAGCTGTGTAACCGGTTGCGGTAAATGCATCAATTGCTTTTTCCAGTGCACTCTGATCATCCGTCAGAGGGATAATCTCATTTTTGGGATTACATGAGCCATTGGAAGTATACATCGTTCCAACTTTATTCTGCCCATTCGGAGCAGCGTCAGTAAATGCTTCATCACCTGTACGTTCCGTTACGCAATCCTTGGCAACTTTCCATGTCTTCTCTTTTCCTTTTCCCTTTTTTCCTGATGTCATTGTTTTGGAAGCAGCAGAATTCGTTGCTTGTGGAGCATAACTTCGTACATTTACTGATTCAGAAAAAGGAACCAGTGCTACTCTTGTTTTCTCTGGAGTAACCTCATTGGATTGCAGCACAATCTGAATAAGGTCTTTTGCAGCAACTTTCATGTCAGATATCTTGCTGCCGGACATGGAACCGGTGACATCAAGCATCATGGAAATCTCGATTGGCTTCTCGCCTTCACCACCAATTGCCAGTTGTGCCTGTGTAGAAGCTGCAACTTTGATACTGTCAATGCCGACAATTGACATAAAGGCTGTAGGAACATTCGCCGTACCTGTCAGATCGATATTGCCAGTAGAAGCATCAATTCCGTCTACATTCAGTGCTGCATTTATAGCCTTATCAACTGTGGCATCAAATATCTTTATGGCAGCAGCACTGGCTTCGCTTTCCTGACCACTGGTTTGCAGCGTCCGGCCTGCGGCCAGCGCAGCAGCATCAAGCCCTGCCTGAATTTTGGATTTGGCGCTGATAGCAGAAGAGTAATCTACAGATATTCCGACCGCAGTTATAATTGGAACAAGACATAACCCGAATATAACAGCAACATGGCCACTGTTATTATCGAAAAATGGTCTCAGGTTTGCATTGCCGATAAAATGCCGGGTAAATTTAATTAAAATTGTATCTATTTTCAAATATTTGCGCACGGTAAACATAACCACACCTTCCAATACAGTTGCACTGGAAAGAATACCGAACAGAGCTTTCAGATCATTAAAACTGAAAAGACAGATTTTATTAAAATTATTATAAAAATTTAATGATTAGATCAGAAATAAGAATATTAGCCGCAAGAACAGCGACTTACACGAAGCTGTTTTGCGGCAAATAACTCAATAAACAAAGATTTCTATGATAGAACGCTTTGTATAGCAGTTGCATACTGACCGGTAATATAGCCAGCAGTCATTGAAATAACCGGTGCCATGAATAGAAAATATCTGGCATATTTCAGTTTAGGTGTTTTGGCCGCTTGCTCAGGTGCTTTAGTTTCAGTTGTTGTAGCTTCTGTTTCATTTTTAGTAGTCATCACAATTATCCCCGCTATGTGTTGGTTAAAAAAGAATCAGTACACATATTAAGAGCGCAGAACCTGGTCGTAAAATGAGACAAAATCTATTTATCCACAAACAAACCTCATGAATCCTCTGGTTTTTCGCGGTAATGTGCAGAAATTAGCACAATATTAACCTTTTAATAGCTGATAAACATGGCATAAAAAACAACGTTCATACCGTTTTGTATATATAAATCACCTTGTTACCCACATATTCCCGCCAACTTTGCCGCATACCTGTATTTACGGACGTAAAACAATTAAAAGGGACATGAGAAATGAAAACAGGTTTTCTCAGTGTGGGAGCACTGGCGGCTGGCTTGGTATTATGTCAATACCCTGCCTATTCAGACCAGATTACGGCAGAATCAAAAATCACTTCAGTAACCGTTTACCCTAAGGGAGCGCAGGTCTCCCGGGATTTCGAAGTCTCTCTGAAAACCGGCAAACAGGCTATCATACTGAATAACCTGCCAACCGTTATGCTTGGCAACTCTGTTCAGATAAACCCTGGCGCAAACAGCGGTATCAGAATAGACTCCATAGACATTAAATATATCAGGCAGTCGCAAAAAGACCTTGAGGAAAAAGCCGACTATAAGCAGGTTAAGGAAAAACTGGCCGACCTGAAAAGAAAGCAGCAGGAGCTGCAGCTCAATATTAAAACTGCAGAAACGCAAAAGCTGCTCATCGCAAAACTGATGGACATGCCCACTTCAAAAGCCGCAGAACCCTCTCAGAACTGGTCGGATTTATACAATCTCGTCACGGAAAAAACAAAAGAAGCCAACAGCATAATTTTCAAAACTCAGGGCGAAATAGACGAGCTGCAAAAGCAGATAGCAGCTGTCACAAAAGAACTGGCAGAGCTGGTTAAAACCTATAAAGACAGCTACCAGATCACAGCCTATCTGATGGCAGAAAAAGATATAAAAACAACCCTGAACCTCAGATATCATGTCCATGGTGCAAGCTGGCTTCAGGAGTATGAGACCCATCTCGATACAAAAAATGGTATAGATGATGCCAAACTGAAAATAATTAGAAGAGCATCAATACAGCAGAAAACCGGAGAAGACTGGAATAATGTCAGTCTGACTCTGTCAACGACAAACCCCACGTCCGGAAATTCCCAGCCCGAAGTAAAACCTCTTCGTCTCGTACTTCGTCCTGATAATGCAGGAGGCGGTAAAATCAGACAGGAATATGATCAAAGGCAGCGCTTTTACAAATCAAAGACCAGAACCTCTAACCAGTATCAGCTCAGCAATGTTAACCTCTATAATAATGCACCATCAAAACCGGGCGCAGATCTGGAAAAACACCTGGCTTTCCATTCACTCGTCAAACTGCCTGAAACAGTTACTCTGACAGGTAAGGGAGATGCAAAACAGATCCCGATGGGAGTGCTGGATCTGAAAACAACCGTCCGGGCCATAGCGGTCCCCCGCCAGAAACCTGTAGCATTTCTCGCCGCAAAATTCACCATGCCGGAAAGCATGAACTCGCCTCATGGCAAAGCGGTTATATACCGGGATGGGGCCTATATAGGCACAGGCGAGCTGCCCAACCTGAACAGCGGCAGCGAATACTATCTGAGCTTTGGTGCAGACACCAAGGTTCAGCTAAAACGTGTGGAGGTTGACCGCAGCAAGGAAAAACAGTCCGGTATCCTTTCCTCAACCCAGTCCGATGAACGCCATTTTAAAATGACAGTAAAAAACCTCCACGCCTGGAAAATGCCGGTCATAGTCCTTGATAGATACCCCTATTCAGACGACAAGGAAGTCAGCATAACCCTGTTCCCCACAACTACTGCACCAACGCGTAAAAATGTAGACGACCAGCGAGGCATACTGGCATGGGACAAAACCATCCCGGCAAAAGGTGAAGCCATCATAAACCTCGACTACAAAGTAACCTGGCCCGCCAAACACAGCATAGACATAGCCAGACCAATCCCTCCAAAAAATCTGGACGAAAACTTCCGTAACTTCCGGTTTGGAGCAGCAGCTAAGTTTTAGGGCGAAATGAAGGAAAATAATGTTTCTCTAATGTTCTCGTGAAAGTTAGATGAAACAACGTAATTTGTGTATATAAATCGTAGGGCAGTCAGGCACCGGGTTTTACCAGAGCATCCGAGAGGTTGCAGGCGGGAAATCGCAATCATGGTCCGGGGGGCTGCCCTTTCTTACAAGACCCACGGAAACTCTGTAATCCAGCATTTCCTTACTCAGCAATATAAGCCTTACAGGAATTTATTCCTTGACATCGCAACGATGGTTTGCTATAAACAGGATATAACACGCCAATTGGGAACGCCACCCGGTTGGCTTTTTTGTTTTATACCCCTTACAACCAGATCAAATAAACAATGTCCACCGAACCGGATTGGGCAGCCATTGCTGCTGACTATTACAATGACATGCCAGTTGATGAGATGTGTCTGAAATTCGGGATCACCAAACGGAAATTTTATATATACAGCGAGAATAATGGCTGGTTACTTCAGGATGGAACCACGACACCAAAGCGATTGAAAAACCGCAAGACCATGATGCTTGTTCGGATCGGCACAATAATCGAGAATGTAACTACTTCTCTGGAAAACCGTATGAGTAACACCACATGTGAAAGCTCTCTGGATATAGCAAGAGACGCTAATACCGTGAGAATGCTTGTTATATTACTGGAAAAACTGACTACTTTAGAAAAACAGGGCGAGGAGGAAACCACACCAGCAACCGGAGTAGAAAATGATCAAGCGGAGCGCCTCCGCACGGGACTTGCGAAACGCCTTGAAAACATTCAGGAGCGAACAGATTGAAAAATTCGTCAATGAACTCTCATACGAAGAACTCGAACACATACAATATGACTGGACATTATGGGCGCGCGATGACCAGTTGCCACCACATTATAATGACTGGACCACATGGCTGATCCTTGGCGGCAGAGGTGCCGGAAAAACCAGGGCCGGAGCCGAATGGGTTCGTGCACAGGCAACCACTAAAAAAA
>JBOEGA010000203.1:0-8045 GCA_050633205.1 Methyloligellaceae bacterium
GGTGGGGTTACAGCATGTTTTATTATGAGGAGAGCTAAAGTGAAAAGTGCATTGATATTATGTCTGGTAATTATTTTTTGCTTATCAGTATCAACTCTATCTGTTGACCAGGCTACGGCAGCAGGAGATGCGTGGAAAGTGTCTCTGAAACTGCAACTGAAAAAAGAAAAGCAATGTGAAATTAAGTCCTTGTCTCGTGTGAAAGAGTTTAAGCTTGCCGGTAAAGATGTGGTCGATGGTCGTGCTCATTGCATGGATGGGACTGACTATGACTTTTCATGGAAAAGCGAGTTGAACAAATTTGATCTGCGTCGTTGTCAGCCTGCTGTTTGTTAGGGGCCTGATCCTGGCTTTCAATTTATATAATGGAAAGGAAAAACAGTGATGGCAAAGACAATGGATCTATTAAAAGCAGAGCATGAGACCATGAGAAAACTGCTGGATATCCTTGAAGAGCAGGTGTCTTTGATTGAAGAAGGGCGTGAGACAGACAAATATCTGATTGGGGAAATTACTGATTATTTCAGGCGTTTCCCTGATATGTATCACCACCCCAAAGAAGATCTGATTTTTGAGGCTCTGGAGCAAAGATCTCCAGATACGGTCAATAAAATGGGAGATCTTGAGAGTAAGCATGAGGAGCTTTCACAGGAGCTGCACGAGTTTACGAGAACTGTTGTAAAATACCTTCTGAACAGAGACAGGTGGAAGTCTCATTTTCTGGTCAGGGCAAAGAAATTTGTGACTGATGAGCGTGCTCATATTGATAGTGAGGAGACCTATTTCTTTCCAATTGCTTTACAAACTTTAAGTCAGGAGGATTGGGATAATATCGATAATCAGGTTGGGGTTTTTACCAACCCGTTAAAGACAGAAGCTGAGGCCGGGTGTTTTACTGAAATTATGAAGCACCTGGAAAAAACAGTATAATGTACTATCTGCTTCCGCGAAGGACCTGGTTTCATGATGTTTTTACAGACTTAGCCGGACAGTTGCGATGGTCCTATCTTCCACCTCTAATGGTCTATCTGGCATATGGCATATCCGGCCTGACTGCTATAGTTGGTACTTTCTTTACAAAAGAATATCTGGGGTTGTCGGCCGCCTTTCTTGCCGGCCTTACTTTCTGGGCAGCAATTCCCTGGACATTAAAAATGCCACTTGGGCACCTGATTGACCTGATCTGGCGCTGGAAATCATTTCTGGTTTACCTTGGCTCGTTTCTGGTGGCTACCAGTCTGGGTATAATGTACGCGCTTATTACTTATACTGACCAGCTAAAGCAGATTATGTCGGTAGAAGCCTGGTATGTAAGCAGTGTACTGCTCTCAGCCGTTGGCTTTGTTATTCAGGATGTTGTTGCCGATGCAATGACAGTTGAAGCGGTTCACCCAACGGACCGTGACGGGAACAGATATTCAGATGAAACGCTCAGGAAAATGCATGTGACCATGCAGACACTGGGACGCTTTGCACTGATCAGCGGACTGGTGCTGGTTGCCATGCTGAATATTTTTATGTTTTCAGGCATTGAAACAATGTCTACTGCAGATAAAGCGGAGGTTTATGCGCAAATCTATCTGATAGCTCTGTTTATACCTTTGATATCTGTAAGCGGTGTTATTATTGCTCATATACTTACGACAGGAAGAGCCAAACGGCTGAAGGGTCTGGGGTATAGTGCAGAACAGATAAAAGAGTTCACAGACTTTGCTCCGCAGGATACCAGCCCAAACTGGTGGATATTAGGGGGAGGGCTGGTCTTTGTTATTTTTACTCTTTCTATGGGAACAGCGGATATAGCATTCTCTCAGGAAATCATTTTTCTGGGGTCTATGGGTATCGTTTTGTTTCTGATGTCAAAACTGATCCAGGAGCTTCCCAAAGTGCAGGCAAGGGCGCTGGTGGGAACGGCTATTATAATTTTTATTTTTCGGGCAACCCCCTCTCCTGGAGCAGGCGCAACATGGTTTGAAATTGATATCCTTAAATTTGATCAGCAGTTTTTATCTGTGTTGTCGTTGATTACATCCTGTTTAACACTTGTTGGCATTATTGCACTTCGCCCAATGATGGCTAACAGGTCTATTGCCTATATCGTGGTTTTTCTGACATTTGCTGCCGGAATTCTGTCTCTACCCAATATAGGATTGTTTTATGGTTTGCATGAATGGACATCTGTCTGGTCCAATGGTGTTATTGATGCTCGGTTTATAGCAATTCTTGATACTGCAATTGAATCTCCATTGGGGCAGATTGCCATGATCCCAATGCTTGCATGGATTGCAAAGAATGCTCCCAGCCACCTCAAAGCAACCTTTTTTGCTGTTATGGCATCTTTTACAAATCTTGCGCTGTCTGCGGGGCACCTTGGTACAAAATATATCAACCAGATATTTATTGTATCAAGAGAGGTAAAAGGTGAGGTTCCTGTGGCTGCTGATTACAGCCAGCTTGGGGTGTTGCTTATTACTGTTACGCTGATAACAGTCATTATGCCATTGATCGCAATATTTATCATACAATGGTCGCCATTCCGTACGCAGGAATAGGACTACCCCCACTACATATTTGAATAGTGTGTCTACGTACCTATATGGTATAAAGGTGTCTTGTAGGGGGCAGGAGTACCACTTACACAAAATCTCATATAAAAGGAGACCGTGATGGCAGCAGGGAAAAGTGGTTTTTCCTTATTAAACAAGTGGGTTATCCTCGTTCTTGTTCTTATTTTAGCAGGCGGTGCGTGGTATTATACTCAGGGTGATGAGAAAGCGTCCTACTCCTTTGACAGTGAGGCGATAGACAAGGGGCTTATTGAGCAGAGTGTTTCTGCAACCGGTTCTGTGCAGGCACTTATAACTGTGGACCTGAGTTCACAGCTTTCCGGGCAGGTTTCGCAGGTTAAAGCGGACTTTAACAGCAAAGTGAAGAAGGGCGATCTGCTTGCGGTTATTGACAAAAAAACCTTTGAAACAAAAGTAAAGTCGGCGGAAGCCAATCTGGAAATGGCGCTTGCAGGTGTTGAAGTCCAGAAGGCTTCTATCATGAAGAGCAAAGCCTTAGCCGAGAAGGCCAAAGTTGATCTGGAAAGACAGCAGAAGCTTTCGGAAAAAGGTGTTGCGGCCCAATCTGCATTAGAGGGAACAAAAACGGCTCTTGCTACTGCTGAGGCTGATATGGCTATTGCCAAGGCTCAGCTTGAAAATGCCAACGCTCTTGTCTCTCAACGTAAATCCGAGGTTCAGTCCGCTAAAATAGATCTGGAGAGAACTGAAATTCGTTCCCCGATAGATGGCGTTGTTATATCACGGACTGTGGATCAGGGGGCGACTGTTGCTGCCAGTCTGTCAGCACCAATTCTGTTTAAAATAGCGCAGGACCTGTCCAAAATTCAGATTGAAACACTGGTTGATGAAGCTGATATCGGGCGCATTAAAAAAGGTAATGAAGTTACATTCACTGTTGATGCCTACCCTGATGCAACATTTCGCGGTCGTGTAGAACAGGTTCGCATTGGTGGTTCTACAGAGAATAATGTTGTGACCTATACGGTTATTGTTATTGCCAATAATCAGAAAGAAAATCTGCTTCCAGGCATGACAGCGACTGTCAGGATCGTGACAGGCAGGAAAGAAGATGTTCTGCGTGTCTCGAATTCTGCTATCAGATTCAGACCTGCTAAAAATATTCCCGGAGCAGAAAAAAGACCCCGGTGGGGAAGAAATGAAGCCTTTCTGGAAGAGCTGGCGGAACTGCTGAAGCTGAGCGATGATCAGCAGGTGCAGCTTAAAAAGGCGCTTGAGGAATTAAGAGCCAGAAGGGTGAATGTTCGCAGTGCGGCACAGAATAATGGAAACGGTGCCAAGCGGGAAAACAGAAGAAAGCGCAGTGAAGGTTCCTCAAAGAGATCTTCCCAGTCTGGCGGACGTCTGTTCAGGATATTGAGCAAGATACTGACCGAGGAACAGGCGGAAGTTTTCAAAAAATGGCGTGCAGAACGGCGTGAAACCAGCCGTCCAGCTGTTGTCTGGGTAAAAGGCAAGGATGGGGTTGTGCCACGTCGTATTCGTGTCGGGTTGTCAGATGAGGCCTATAGTGAAATTGTCGCCGGAGCTTTAAAAGAAGGTGATAAGGTAATTACTCGTGTCAGATCGGAGCGGAAAAATGCAAGACGCCGCCGTCGCTAAATCCACGGAAACCGCTGCGCCTTTGATTTCCTGCAAGGGGTTGACCAAGGTTTATATAATGGGCGGTCAGAAGCTAAATGCTCTCGATAATGTTGATATTGAAATTCAGCAGGGAGAGTTTGTCGCTATCATGGGGCCTTCGGGCTCAGGAAAGTCAACATTGCTGAATATGATGGGAGCTCTCGATACACCGACAAGTGGTGAGTTTAACATTGGTGGCAAAAATATTGCTGAGATGTCTCCTGACCAACTGGCTGAATTGCGAAACCGGGAGATTGGTTTTGTATTTCAGCAATTTAACCTTCTCAGACGTACAACGGCACTTGAGAATGTGAAATTGCCGCTTGTTTATGGTTCCGGCCGGGGCATTGATGCTAATGCAGCCGCGCAGAAGCGACTTGAAGAAGTCGGGCTTGGCAGCCGTATTGATCATACTTCGGCACAATTGTCAGGGGGGCAGCAGCAGAGAGTTGCGATTGCCCGGGCGCTTGTAACAGATCCACGGATTATTCTTGCTGACGAGCCTACTGGTGCCCTTGATACGGAAACCTCAATTGAAATTATGAAGCTGTTTACTGACCTCAACAAGAAGGGGTTAACAATTATACTGGTTACACATGAAGCGGAGATTGCAGAGTATGCCGACAGGTTGCTTAGTTTCCGTGATGGCAAACTGATCAAAGACAGCCAGAATATGAAAGCAGAAGCATCATGACCCTATATAGCTGTTTTCAAACTGCCATTATTGCCATTCGGCTGAATGCCATGCGCAGTATACTGACCACGCTGGGAATTATAATAGGTGTGGCTTCGGTAATTGTTATGGCTTCGATTGGCAGTGGTGCACGTAAACAGATTGAAGATCGTATCAGTGCGCTTGGCACAAATATGCTGACTTTATCTCCCGGTTCGAGACGTGTTCGCGGTCGACGCGGGGGAGCGGGTACAGCAAAACCTTTTACCGAGGCTGATATGAAAGCTATTCAGACAAATGTGGAAGGGATTGCATTTGCAACAGGGGAACTTAGGGGAAGTGCTCCGGTTATTTATGGCAATCAGAATTGGTCGACTTCAGTTTCAGGAGTTCATGCGGAGTTTCCTGAGGTTCAGGACTGGGCTATCGGGGAAGGACGTTTTTTTACAGAGCGTGAGGCCAGAAGTGGCGTGAAGCTGGTTATTCTGGGTACATCAGTTGCAAAGAAACTTTTCGGGTCAGCATCGCCTGTTGGTGAGCAGGTCCGGGTTGCCGGAGTTCCATTCAAGATTATCGGAGTGATGGAAACAAGAGGGCAGACAGGTGGATGGCGTGACAGGGATGATATTATCTTTGTACCTATCTCAACTGCACGCTCCAGACTTGTCAGCGAAAAGACTACGGTTCCAAATCAGGTTGGTTCTATTCTGGTTAAGGTTGAGAATAATGAACAGCTTGCGGAAGTTGAAGAAGAGATCGGTAAGTTACTGCGAGCCAGACGCAATGTGACCAATGGCAAAGAGGATGATTTTTCGGTACGGAACATTGCTGAAATTGTGAAAACGAGACGGGCAACACAGCAGACGCTGACCTGGCTTCTGGCTGTTACTGCAGCTATTTCACTTGTTGTTGGCGGCATTGGTATTATGAATATCATGCTGGTATCTGTGACTGAGCGAACGCGTGAAATAGGGTTGCGGATTGCTGTTGGTGCGAGAGGACGGGATATTATGGCCCAGTTCCTGACAGAGTCGATTGTTCTGTGTCTTGTAGGCGGGACGATAGGGCTTGCCATTGGTGTCTCCGCGACATTTATCGTTGCAAAAGTTGCGGCATGGCCCGTGTTGATCAGTCCAGAAATGATATTGATTGCTATTGGTGCTTCAGCGGGTGTCGGAGTTGTCTTTGGTTACTTTCCTGCCCGGAAGGCAGCACGGCTTAATCCTATTGATGCCCTGAGATATGAGTAATCTGAAAAACGGTGAGTGTTGTGAAGTGCTCACTGTTTTCTTATTCATCCGGTGCTTCAGTGACCCTGAAATCTCCCGAGGCTGCATCTGAAGGGGGATTTTTAAATTCATCGTCTTTAACCAGCCCACGCCTGATTAATTCCCTGATAGCAGCGGCACGTGAGGGAAGTCTGTTGTCAAAACGCCAATCATCTATTGCTGCAAGTTCATCATCATCCAGCATAATCTGAATTTTTTCTGTGCGTTTGAGCGCCTTTTCATCGGCCATTGCTGATCCCCCCTCAGGCTTCCATAATTTTACATCACTTACGTATGTTACATCACTTCCAGCGTTACTTCAATTTATATACCCTCATGAGCATAATGTGGTGACATATCTTCCATGGCTTCAATGGGTTAACTATATGAAAAAGCTTGATAAATCTATTTATGCCCCTTACCTTTAGTGTGTATTGAATACAACGGAGGATTAATTGAATGCACAGCTCACAATTATCATGAAAGACCATGTAGTTGCATATGCCAGAGGTCTTCTGAACAAGAAGGATGAGGTTATTGTTGAGGATGTAATTCGCAATGATGACCGGGCCAGGCTGGTATATGACAAGGTTAAAAGAGATTTATATGAAACTGAAAAGGAGGAAGGCAAATGAACAGAATATTTGACAAAACCAGAATTCGTCAGGGGGCTGGCGGAAAGGTTAGTGCGCTTACGCTGGGCCTGTCACTGGCAGCTCTTGTTGTATCCGGGATACTTAGTTTGATTGTAATTGCTGCGATCTAACAAAAAGGCATTCCCTCAGGTCAGATATTCAAAATAAAGGAGAAAATATTATGGATTTAACAAAACAGGCATTGTCGGACATTGGGCCAATTGAAACCGGTATAAAATTTGAGACGCGAGAAAAGATGGAGACGGATCTGTCAAAAGTTCTTGCCGATACTATGGTTCTTATGACCAAGACACAGGTTTATCACTGGAATGTTGTCGGGGCTATTTTCAAACCCCTGCATGAGCTGACAGAAGAACAATATAGGGATCTATTCGAAGCTGTTGACATAATTGCTGAACGGATACGTGCGCTGGGTTTTACAGCTCCGCTGAGTTTTAAAGATTTAATGCACAGGACAATTCTGGTTGAGGAAGTCGAAGTTCTGACACCTCAGCAAATGCTGCAGCAGCTAATCAGGGACCATGAAATTGTTGTTCGGCAGATGCGTGATATTGCGGAGCAGGCAGAAAAGAGTAACGACTTTGTCACTCATGATCTTCTGGTATCGCGAATGGCCTTTCATGAAAATGCAATCTGGCAGTTGCGGGCAACTCTAACTGATCCTGTAACTTTTGAAACGCCAGTATCACAGTAAACATGTTTGCTTTGGAATACAGGTTAGTAACATACAGGGAGATACAATGCCGGATACAGAAGCTAAAATTATTGATGACTGGTCATCGACCAAAAGGCGATTTGAAAACTGGGCAATGACCCTGGAGGAATTAAGGGAAAATGCAGAGTTTATTGGCCCGGAAGTCGTGGATGATCTGACCACCCGTTACCTTGCGCTGCAGACTGAAGTTGATCAGCTTATAGAGCGCGCCAGGTATGTGAGGAAGCAGGTAAAAGACGGACTGGATGATGTACGGGATAAATATGCGGAAGTTCAGTCATAATCACCAGAGCCTATCGCGTTTAATCAGGTTCATTTATCGGAAGTTTTTACGTAAAACGGTCTAGCGGGACAACACAGATTAGAAGGTAAGCAGGAGCAGTATGGCCAGAATAACAAATATCCTGAGCGATCTGGAAGATTTTGAAACTGAGAGAGTTTCAATCGGTGAGATACTTGACAGGTTTAAGAAAAAAGGGTTTTCAGTAATTTTATTTATTATTTGAATAAGTCGAGATAAGA
>JBOEGA010000204.1:0-8018 GCA_050633205.1 Methyloligellaceae bacterium
ATGTTCTGCAATCCTTTACTTTACTTAGAGCAGCGCGTCTGCGCTCCGTATAGCCCTTGCGTTTAAAGGGCAGGAATAAAGAGAAACTCCGCATCACAATGATGACGGAGCTAAAGGTGTTTTATATTGAGAAATACCGATAGCCCAAAAGATTATTAAGGCATGTGGCACACATTGGACTTGGTCAGAAATCGTTTTCCAGTTCCGTTTTCAAGGGAAAACATTCCACCCATTCCATTAACCACATCAATAATTAAATGCGTATGAGACCACTTCTCATGCTGATCCCTGGCTATATAAAAGGGAACTCCCCCGATATCCCCGATGAGCACATCATTATCGCCAAGTGGGAACTCATTTGCCGGAAAACACATCGGAGAACTTCCGTCACAACACCCGCCAGACTGATGAAAAATAAGTGCCTCACCGTGCACAGCTTTAATCTGCTGTATAAGCTGCAAAGCCTCTTCTGTTGCTTCAACCTGCATTTCTTCAGATATTTGCGTCATGGATGCCCTCCATTGTAACCCTGTGTCTGGATGGACCGGGCAAAACTGCCCGGTCTTTTGAGTTTATTTAAGTACCTTTAAAAGAAACCAAGTGGCTTTGGATCATAAGATACCAGAAGGTTTTTAGTCTGGCGGTAATGATCCAGCATCATCTTATGATTTTCACGCCCGATTCCCGACTGCTTGTAACCACCAAAAGCGGCATGAGCAGGGTAAGCATGATAACAATTAGTCCATACACGCCCGGCCTGAATATTGCGGCCCATGCGGAATGCCCGGCTTCCGTCACGTGTCCACACCCCGGCACCAAGACCATAGAGAGTATCATTCGCAATCTGCAGTGCATCTGCTTCATCTTTAAAAGTAGCTACAGAAACAACAGGACCAAAAATCTCCTCCTGGAATATTCTCATGCCATTATGACCTTTGAATATAGTTGGCTCAATGTAGAACCCGTTGGCAAGATCACCACCCAGCTCAGCCGTATCTCCACCGGCCAGAACCTGTGCGCCTTCTTCCCTGCCAAGCTTGAGATAGGAAATAATTTTTTCCTTTTGCTCGGAAGAAGCCTGAGCACCAATCATTGTCTCCATCTGTAGCGGATTGCCCTGCTTGATAGCTTTTACCCGTGCAACAGCCCTTTCCATAAAGGCATCATAAATAGATTCCTGAATAAGTGCCCGGCTCGGACAGGTGCAGACCTCACCCTGATTAAGAGCAAACATTGCAAACCCTTCAAGACATTTGTCAAAGAAGTCATCATCTGCAGACATAACATCTTCAAAGAAAATGTTAGGGCTTTTACCACC
The DNA here is from genome assembly GCA_050633205.1 of Methyloligellaceae bacterium. Classification (GTDB taxonomy): domain Bacteria; phylum Pseudomonadota; class Alphaproteobacteria; order Rhizobiales; family CBDHHC01; genus CBDHHC01. The sequence continues at coordinate 1,319 of JBOEGA010000204.1, forward strand.
AAGCTCAAGCGTCACTGGAATAATATTCTGGCTGGCATACTGCATAATCAGACGGCCAGTCGATGTTTCTCCTGTAAACGCAACTTTGGCAACCCGCTTGCTGGACGCCAGAGGCTTACCCGCTTCAAGACCGAAACCGTTCACAATATTCAGAACACCAGGAGGAAGAATATCCCCTATAAGCTCCATAAGCACTAAGATAGATGCAGGGGTCTGCTCGGCAGGCTTCAGAACAATACAGTTTCCGGCAGCCAGAGCAGGAGCAATTTTCCAGGTTGCCATCAATATCGGAAAGTTCCACGGAATAATCTGACCAACGACACCAAGAGGCTCGTTAAAATGATAAGCATATGTCTGGGCATCAATCTCCGCAATACTGCCCTCTTCTGCTCTGATACACCCGGCAAAATAACGGAAGTGATCAATTGCAAGCGCAGTATCAGCCGCCATGCTTTCACGAATTGGTTTACCATTATCAAGCGTTTCTGCTACCGCAAGTTTCATCTGGTTCTGGACGATAACATCTGCAATTCTGTTCAGCATATCAGCCCGCTCAGCTGGAGAAGTCTTCCCCCAGCTATCTTTGGCAGCATGTGCCGCATCAAGAGCAAGCTCAATATCATCAGCATTGGAACGAGCAATTTCACATATTGTCGATCCCGTAATCGGAGTAACATTCTCAAAATAGTTACCGGACTTGGGTGCAACGAATTCACCATTGATAAAATTTCCATAACGTTCCTTAAATGGAAATTCGATATCCAGATGAGATAAGTCCAGCGCAGCAGGTCTTGTTGTTGATGAGAATAAATTCATTTTCTTCCTCCCTGTGAGTAATTCATAAGCACAAAGATGAAAGAAATATGCCAGACGAAAAAAGCATTGAAATTCAGAGGAGACAGATTTTAGCTGTAACAACTATGGTGCACAATGTAACTCTGCACCTGTCACACATTACATCTTACCTGCTCCATAGGTATACTATAGATGATACTTGATTTCATGCTAATATTCACCCGGATTAGCCTCAATAGGTATTTACTCATACCTGCAATCAGATAAATAGTTTGGTGCAATAGTTAACGTGTCAGATATCAATCAGCTTACTGCAGAACGCAGTACTATTACCAACCCGGTTATCACAGCATCCTGGAAAAGATGTATGGATATTCACGGACTTAATCCGGAAACAAATAGTTTTGAGACAGTCATTCTGCGCGAACGTGTACGTGACTCCATCGAAAAACTCGGCCCCCTGTTCTCCATCTGCCGTTCTCAGGTAGAGCATATTTTCAAATCAATTATAAGTTCAGGCCACGCAGTTGTCTTAACAGATAATCAGGGCATAATAATTGATTTTAAAGTAGAAAATCAGATCGAGGATTTATTCAAAAAACACGGCCTTGCCAGAGGAGCAGACTGGAGCGAATCCAGCGAAGGCACTAACGGTATCGGTACAGCCTTGCTCGAAAAACGCCCGCTGACCATATACCGTAAACAGCACTTCCGCCTGTCAAATGAAAGTCTCACCTGTACAGGTGCACCAATATTTGACGTAGACGGCGAAGTACTTGCGCTCTTTGATGTTTCATCGGTCGGACGGCATGACGATCCTGATATAATTGCTCATACAAGGGTAATGCTGGAAATGTCAGCACGCCTCATTTCCCGCAGACACTTTCAGGAAAAATTTTCTGATCAATGGATTATTCGCTTTCATCACGATCCTGAACGTATTGGCTTGCTTGAAGAAGGTTTACTCGCGGTCAATGAAACAGGCGAAATTCTGGCTGCAGATAATCAGGCTCTGTCTCATCTGAATGCAGAAAACAGAAGTCAGCTCATTAGTAAAAAAGTGGGAGATGTCTTCGGTCGTAACTTTTCGAACCTGATAGATGCCAACAGAAACCATTCCCTCTTTATGAATGCTGGAAAAAGCTCCCCGGTGAACAGAGATACACATTCGCTTTTCGCTAAACTTGTTGAACCTGTTAAACCTGCCAGAACATCTCGCCCCGAAAGAAAAATAATTATCAAAAGGAACCCCTCTGATAACGAGTATTGCCTGGATGATATCGCTGGTCAGGATGCCCGGATGCAGTCCATTGTTAAAAAAGCAAAAAAAATGGTCAACCAGGATATCCCGTTGCTGATTACAGGTGAAACAGGAGTTGGTAAAGATATATTTGCAAAGGCTTTCCATAAATACAGTGATAGAGCTGACAAACCCTTTATAGCAATAAATTGTGCCGCCCTTCCCGCCAGCTTAATAGAAGGTGAACTGTTCGGATATCATGCGGGTGCTTTCACAGGTGCACATCCTGCAGGTTTTAAGGGGCGTTTTTTACAGGCAAATGGAGGAACCGTATTCCTTGACGAAATTGGCGATATGCCCCTTGAAATCCAGACACGCCTGCTCAGAGTTCTGGAAACACGCAGCGTCACTCCATTAGGCAGCGAAAAAACTATAGATATCGATATTCAGATTATCAGCGCAACCAATCAGGACCTGAACAAACTTATCAATGAGAAAAAATTTCGCTCGGATTTATACTATAGAATTTCCGGTTGTGACTTTCACCTGCCACGTCTGAGCGAAAGAGCTGATCTGGACCACATTATCAAAGCACTTGTTCCCGGTCTTGAGCTTCACAACGATAAATGTTTTTCCAATACGGCCCGCAAAGCGCTCCTCTCATATTCATGGCCCGGCAACATACGGGAGTTAAAAAATACCCTGACAATAGCCGTGCTTCTTGCTGAAAATGACAGGATTGAAATCGAACACCTGAAACTCAATACTCCCGTCACTGAAAAACAGACAAAACCGCTTGACCTGTCCGAACAGGAAAAATCGCAAATCATCAAAGCGCTGGATGATGCCCGCTGGAACGTCACCAAAGCTGCTCAGATTCTGGATATTTCACGCAATACACTGCATCGAAAAATGCGACGCCTTAATATCTCTAGAATATCATAAACATGCTTCCAGCAAAGCTCTTGTGTTTTCAACGGTCATTTCTACCGGGTTCCCCCCAACACTGGGATCCTTCAATGCAGACGTTACAAGACTATCAATATCCGGTTCAGTTACTCCCAGCGCAGTCAGGGTTGCAGGAATATTCAATGCCGAATTTAACTCACCAACAAACTTGTAAAAACCATCAAACCCACCTTCAATTCCCATATAGTCAGCCGCACTGGTAATACGATCTTCAATAGCAGGACGGTTAAACTTTAAAACAGGCTGCATCACCACAGCATTAGTCGTCCCATGATGCGTATGATGCACAGCTCCAATCGGATGTGAAAGCGCATGAATTGCCCCAAGCCCCTTCTGAAAAGCAGTAGCCCCCATCATGGCCGCCGACATCATATGAGATCTGGCTTCAATATCGGATTTATCATCATAAGCCTTTACCAGATAGTTCTTCACCAGTCGCATTCCCTCAAGAGCAATCCCCTGGCTCATCGGATGATAATGCGGCGAACAGAAAGCTTCCAGACAATGTGCAAATGCATCCATTCCCGTCCCTGCTGTAATTGCGGGAGGCATCCCAACAGTCAGTTCCGGATCACATATAACCACTGTCGGTAGAATTTTTGGGTGAAAGATTATTTTCTTTTCATGCTCCTGAATATTGGTAATAACTGACGCTCTGCCAACCTCAGAACCTGTTCCCGCAGTTGTTGGAACAGCGATAATAGGCGCAATTGTATCTGCATCAGCCCGTGTCCAGTAATCTCCAATATCCTCAAAATCCCAGATAGAACGGGTCTGCCCAGCCATAAAGGCAATCACCTTACCCAGATCAAGAGCCGAGCCACCACCAAAAGCAATAACTCCATCATACCCTCCCTCGCTATACACTTTCAGACCAGCTTCAAGATTAATATCACTGGGATTAGGGTCCACATCAGCAAAAAACGCCCGCCCTAACCCGGCCTTCTCCAGATGATCCAGCGTCAGCGAAGTAATGGGCATCGACGCTAATCCCCTATCCGTTACCAGCAAAGGAGAGGAAATAGTAGCCACCTTGCAGGCATCCGCAATTTCAGAAATCCGCCCGGCACCAAAACGTATAGCAGTCGGATATGACCAGTTACCAAATAATTTCATGAGTGCATCTTCTTTAAATGATAGGATTTGGGACGTGTAATATTATGATAGCCAATAACAGAAAGTCCCCCGCCCCGGCCCGTATCCTTGCAACCTGTCCAGCACAGAGCAGGATCAAGATAATCACAGCGATTCATAAATACAGTACCAGTTTCAATCTGATCAGCAATGGCTTCAGCTCGTTGAACATCTGCTGTCCATAATGAGGTTGTCAGTCCGAAATTACTGTCATTCATTAAGCGAACAGCTTCAACGTCACTCTCGACTTTCATTATTCCAACCGCGGGACCAAATGTTTCATCGCGCATGATGCTCATAGTATGATCAACATCCACGAGTATCTGCGGCATAAGATAAGCGCCATTATCTAGCGGAAAAAGTTTCGGGTCGATAAGCGCTTTAGCTCCATTTGCTACAGCATCTCTAACTTGCGTCCTGACCGTATCTGCAAACCTGACATGTGCCATAGGTCCAAGCGTAGTTTCCCTATCCAGAGGATTACCAAGCTTATAACCGTTGACGATATCAACCGCCTTATCAACAAACTGATCAAAATTTCTCTCATGAACATAAATCCGTTCAATGCCACAACAGCTTTGTCCCGAATTAAACATCGCCCCGTCAATTAATGTCTCAGCAGCAGCAGAAACATCCGCTTCCTCCATAACGTAACCGGGATCTTTGCCGCCCAGCTCCAGTCCAGTTGCTGTGAATGTACCGGCAGCGGCCCTTTCAATAGCTCTACCACCTGCAACAGATCCCGTAAAATTTACATAGCCAAATGCTTTTCTCGATATCAGAGACGCTGTAACATCATGATCAAGATAAACATTTTGAAATACATCTTTAGGAATACCTGCCTGATGAAAAGCCTCTGTAAGCCTTTCACCTGCAAGCGGGGTCTGGGAAGCATGTTTTAATACGACACTGTTCCCTGCAATAAGGGCTGGTGCAATCGTATTGATTGCAGTCATATAAGGATAATTCCACGGAGCAATAACCAGGACTACCCCATGTGGAACCCGCTTTATATATCTCTTAAAATTTTCACTATCCTCAATCAGGATCGGGCTTAATGCATCTTCTGCAATATCAGCCATATAATGGGCGCGTTCCTGAAATCCACTAAACTCTCCACCATAACGAACAGGACGCCCCATCTGCCATGCAAGCTCGGTGACAATCTCATCATTTTTTTGGCCAAGGTTTTTAACAGCAGCGAGTACAATTTTTATACGGTCTGCAATTGATATTCTTGCCCAGTTTATTTGAGCATTTTTTGCTCTTTCAACACAAACAGTTGCTGTATCCAATGACAACAATGGCCGTTCAACATAAACAGACCCGTCAATCGGTGAGATGCACTTCAGGGTATTGCTCATCAGTTATGCCCTCTCAAAACCTCGTGCGACTTCATAATCCGTGACTTTTTGATCAAAGTCTTCCTGCTCCCATTCAGCGGTTCGAACATAATGATTAATCACATCATTTCCCATCGCTTCACGTAACATATCTGAATGGCGCAGTGATAACGTCGCTTCCCTGAGGGTTGCAGGTATGGAGCGAACATTATCCGCCATATAGGCATCACCGGAAAACTGAGGTTCAAGCACCAGCTGTTTTTCCATTCCAGCCAGTCCCGCTGCCAGTTGTCCGGCTATAGCCAGATACGGGTTCAAATCAGCCCCACCCACCCGGCATTCAATCCGTACATTTTTTGTATCTGGTGCAACAATACGATACCCGGTCGTTCTGTTATCAATTGACCAGACAGCTTTTGTTGGAGCAAATGTCTCTTTGGTAAACCGTTTATATGAATTCACATAAGGCGCAAGAAACCACGTTATATCATTGGCATAGGTCAACTGCCCGGCCAGATAATTCTTCATAGTCTGAGACATTCCGAATTCTGCCGTTTCATCATAAAAGACAGGCTGTCCATCTGCACGAACAAGCGATTGATGAATATGGCTCGAAGAACCTGCTGCTGCATGATGCCACTTGGCCATAAACGTAATCGCCCGATCATTCTGATAGGCAATTTCCTTCACCGCATTTTTCAAAATAACATGAGTATCCGCCATTGTCAGAGCATCAGAATAATGAACATTGACTTCCGCCTGTCCCGGATCAGCTTCACCCTTAGTATTTTCAACCTTTATACCAGCGCCCTGCAATCCATTTCGGATCGCACGCATAAGCGTTTCTTCCTTGCTGGTCTGAAATATATGATAGTCTTCGTTATAAGNNCCTTTGTCTTGAATCTCCTGAAATGTCTCACGAAAAATAAAAAATTCAAGTTCAGTCGCAACTGCTGTTTTTAAACCTTTTGCATCCAGTCGAGCCAGTTGCTTCTTTAAAATTGTCCTTGGCGCATGAGGGACCAGATCGTGTGTATGATGATCCAGCAGATCGCATAGAACAAGAGCAGTACCTTCAAGCCAGGGCACCAGACATAATGTGCTCAGATCCGGCTTCATAATATAATCGCCATAACCCGACGACCAGCTCGTTGAAGCATACCCTTCAACAGTTTTCATTTCCATATCAGTTGCAATAAGGTAGTTGCAGCAATGGGTT
>JBOEGA010000204.1:8058-8454 GCA_050633205.1 Methyloligellaceae bacterium
CCATCAGCCGCCCCTGCATATCCGGAATAGCAACAATCACTGTATCAATTAAATTATCCGAAACACGTTCTTTTAAATCGTCAAAAGTTAAATTTCCAGGCATGACTATCCCCTTTACATATCACGACAATAACAGGCACCCTCTTCGGATGCCTGTTACAACTATGTTCTATCCATATCGGTAAGGACGCCCGGCTTTATCCATTGCAGCATTATAATCTTTAAAGATCTTCACAACCTTGGCTTTGGTTTCAGATTCTTTGGCAATCTCATCCCAGAATTTATGTGCAGCAGCTTCCACAGTTGCCCACTCTTTATCTGGAATCGTTGTAAGTTTCAGTTTGGTCCCTTCAGTGCGAAGTTTTGCTTCTCCACCCCAATACCACCACTGACGAT
>JBOEGA010000205.1:0-3504 GCA_050633205.1 Methyloligellaceae bacterium
GTAGCTAATGCCTTGAGCTAATATATAATATACCCTCCCCCGCTATGCCGGAACCTTACCCCCAGGTTCCGGCACTTTTTATTTTTGTTCCAGCTGTTTCTTTAGTATTTCATTTTCCTCACGAAGCTTTTCAATTTCGTCTTTATATTTTTTTATTTCAGGTTCTATTTCAGCATGAGTAAAGCGCTGATGAATATGTCTTGGGCAATTCCAGTCGAAGGCTTCTATAGAAATGATAACAGCTCGTTCCGGAAGGGCTTTATAATCTGCATTATGAAGTTCTGCTATGATTTCAGGCTTTTCCCTGCTATCGACCAGCAGAACCTGTCCCCAGATTTTCAGGCGTCTCTGATTTAGGTAATCCATCAGCAACAGAGAAACCCGGTTATTTTTTCTCAGATTGCCATCACTTAAATATTGCCGATTACCGCTGTAGTCAGCGTAGGCTATTGTTTTGTTATCAATAACTTTCAGAAAGCCTGTCGGGCCACCGCGATACTGGACATAAGGCCAGCCTGTCTCGGTTACCGTTGACTGATAAAAACCATCTCTGGCTGCAATGAATTCTGCTTCCGTTTTTGTCAGAATGTCAAAGGCATCCGCCTGATCATGGAGGAGGGAGCTGGTTACGCCTGATGCCCCCTGCTCTTTTTGCATTTCCATTACTGAGGGTGTGAAACAAAATCTGGTAAATGCTCTGGCCATTTTAAGCTCTCAATTTTTACAGGTTCCGATCCCGGATTAAAGATACTATTGAATCTTACAATGCTGAATCCACCAGTCCGGGTGGTTACTCTGAATTTCTGCGGAAGCAATTTCTGCCTTGTGCGAACTTTCAAATATTCCAAAGCAGGTTGCGCCACTTCCTGACATACGGGCGATCTGACAGCCCGACTGTTTTTCCAGAGTTGATAATACATCACTGATAACCGGCTCAAGTTCGGCTGCAATGGGTTGCAAATCATTTTTATGAGTCGCCATATATAACAGGATGTCCTGCTGACTGGTCAGCCTTTCATTACAGGTATTTAAGGCGCTTATGTCTGAGGGTAATGGTCGGGCATTCAGGTTTCTAAAAATTGCACCCGTGGAGACAGGCACCGCCGGGTTTATCAGAACTGCAGGTAAAGCTGGAAAATTCTCCAATGTGGAAAGATGTTCACCAATACCGGTCATCAACACAGGATTTTGTTCAAGACAGACGGGGATATCTGCCCCAAGTTGTTTTGCAATTACAGAAGGGTTTAATATTGAATGGGGCAGGTCCGTGGATTTCAGCAACAATCGTAATGCAGCAGCAGCATCGGCAGAGCCCCCACCAATACCAGAGGCAACAGGGAGGTTCTTTTTCAGGTGAAAATGTCCGGAAGAAGTACCCGGTTTCCGGGCCTGAAAAAAATCTGCTGCTTTCCTGATCAGGTTTTCACCAACCAGGTCAGTAGCGAAAGGTCCGCTGATTGTCAGGGAGAAATTATTATCTGGGGTAAAACTCAGTTCGTCTCCAAAATCAGCAAAGGCTACCAGGCTTCTCAGCTCATGGTAGCCATCATCACGTTTACCCAGAATCTCAAGTGTGAGATTGATCTTGGCTCTGGCCTTTTCCTGAAACACTATAAAATCTTAACCGTTTTATTTTTTGACAGTTTTCTTATCTTTCAGGTCAAGTTGGGCTGCATCTTTTGTTTTGCCCCTCTCAAGGCCTTCCTTAAGTTTGCGCAGCAGTTCAACTTTTACTTTTTCTTCGGGCTTTAAACTAAGAGCCTGAGACCACTGGAAACCGGATTCTCTTTTACGGCCAACTTTCCAGTAAGCATCACCCAAGTGATCATTGATAACCGGATCATCTGGCTTAAGAAGCACTGCACGTTCAAGCGCTCTTACGGCAAGCTCATAGTTGCCCAGTCTGTAATGCGCCCAACCAAGGCTATCTACGAAATATCCGTCATTTGGTCTTAGTCTGACAGCTTTACGGATATGTTTCATAGCAAGTTTAAGATTTTTATTCTGATCTACCCATGAGTAACCAAGGTAGTTCAACACCAGTGGCTGATTTGGATCAAGCTGGTTTGCTTTTTTCAAATCCTTCTCCGCCATATCCCAGTTACCCATGCGCTCATAGGAAACACCTCTTGAGTAAAAATGGGACCAGTGTTCTTTTCCAGGTTTTTTGATAAGAGCAATTGCCTTATCATAATACTGGACAGCTTCCTTATAGCGCTTGTGGCTGCGCATCAAATTGCCAAGAGTGTCCAGTGGACCAATTTCAGTTGGTTGCAGAGCCGAGAGTTTATCCAAAAGCTCTTTTGATTTCTCGACTTGCCCAAGAGAATTATAATTTACGGCTTTTCTGATCTGGGCTCGCGGCCAGAGAGGGGATTCTTTTGTAACCTTAGCATATGTTGTAATGGCTTCATCGTGCTTGCCAGTTCTTTCATAAACCTCGGCCAGTGAATCATTTGCTTCATCAAGTTCCGGGTGGAGCAATAATCCAATTTTCAGGTAAATCAGGGCAATATCCATACCGCCTTCACGACGCAGCGCATCCCCCAGGCCGTAAAGTACCTCTGCCAATCCAGCTGAAGCTGTTTTGACAATAAGACCAGGTTTCTTTTTGTTTCTTATCTGATCATAAAGTTTTTCAGTTATTGGATGCACCGTCGTTGCCAAAACACGAGGCATAAGCAGGTTCATTGCTTCTTTGAAGCGGCCCTTGTTTGCATTATACCTTGCATGGGCATGGAGAACACGCAAAGACTGCGCTCCGCGCGAAAGTCGTTTGTATTCATCACTTGCCACCTTATCCTGTTTAGTCAGGTCAGCAATCAAAGCCCGGTGAAAATATCTGTATGAGCGAACACCATCAGCACCACGGTTATGCCCCAGCATTTTAACGGCTGCTTTAGGCTTATTTTCTGCGACCAATGTCCAGGCAATAGCAAGCTCGGTCGTCAATGCAGCAATCGGGCTTTTTCCTGCTTGAGAGAAATGCTTCTGCGCCAGCTTATAATTTTTGGCTTTAAATGCCATTGAACCCAGAAAAAGTCTGGCAATATAGTGATTGGGTTCCTGTTTTATAAGCTGGGTAGCCCGGATTTTGGCGTCATCCCATTTACCGGCTTTAACCTCAAGTAAAAACAGCTGCTCTACAAGTACTGGGCTTTCGGGATCCTGTTTTAATGCTCTGGCATAATATTCAATTGCTATATTTACATCACGTTTATAATTCGCAAAGCGACCGGCAAGGTAGTTCCCCAGCAGGTTCTCACTGTTATCAGTGCCTAATCCAACAACCTGGGAATTTGCCCCCGTGTAACATACTAATGTAAGGGTGAGAACGGCCAGCTGGCCAAGTCGACGAAAACGAAAAAAATTATTTGCCATATTAAAAACCAATCAGGCCTATCCTTGTTGCATATTTGTGGATATCTAAATACTTACATTGAACTGGTTTCTGTCGTTCTGCAAGAAATTTAAACGATAGAATTTAATAAGATAAGCACACTT
>JBOEGA010000206.1:0-2733 GCA_050633205.1 Methyloligellaceae bacterium
TCTGTTCGTGGCCGGTGAAGCCACGGGTTGTGATATCTGTGTTGAAGTTCTCGATAGCCGCAAGGCCCATCGGCTGCCAGTTGGTTTCACGGCGTTTGCCCCAGGCGTCGAACGACATACGCTGAACCACATCACCATTATCATTGGTGATCGCGTCGACCGAACCCAGATGATCCCGGTGCAGATAGCTGGTGGAGACAGCGCCTGTTGAGACGGTCTGGGTCAGCACCGCGAAGTCACCGATATAATGTTTCGCGGTGACGCCCTGCGCGGTTTCGATCAGCTCATAGGCCTTGCCGGCCGCATAGACTGTCGTCGTCGTGCCCTTGGCGATGGTGGTTTCCACGCGCTTGAAGCGCTTGCGGTCCGGGCCATAGAAGAACTGAACCGTGTTGCCACCCTTGGTGATGGTCGTCGGCTTGTCGAACGATGAATAGCTGATCACCCGCCCATCGCCGGAGGTCATATTGCCGTTGGCGTCGTAGCAGTAGGTGGCGTTTTTGGTGCCGGAGACTGTTGTCAGCGCATGCGGCCCGGCAAAACCGGACGCACAGGAGCCGTGGACCTGGCCATAGGTGTAGGTGCCCACATCCGACTTCGACAGGATGTTGCCCGTCGGCCCATAGGTCATGGTCGTGGTCGTCGTGGTGCCGCCAACCGTGGTGTTCACATCCGTCACCCGGTTCAGGGTGTCATAGACGAAGCTCTCCTGCTGGTTGAGGTCATTATTGTGACGGCTCGTCAGGTTGCCGAGCGCATCGAAGGTGAAGGTCAGGTTCTGAACCGATGTGCCGTTCTTCGAGGAATAAATGCCCGACAGACGGCCATTTTCCGGCGTAAAGGTGCGGGTGGTTTCGACACCGTTGCCAAGCAGGGCTTTGATGACATTACCACGCTCGTCAACCTCCTGACGGGTCCAGTAGTTCGTGCCAGTGACATTGTCCTGAACTTCTTTTAGCGCACCATTCACATCATAGATATTCTTGATCGCAATGCCGGACGGGTACGTCATTGTTAATGGACGCGACTGACTGTCATAGCTGGTTGACGTGGTCAGAATATCGCCGTCAATCTCTTCAGAGGACGTGCTCGGGCGGCCAAGAGTGTCATAGCTATTGGTGATGCGGTAACCGTTGCTTTCCGAGATATGCAGCTTGCCGATACCGTTCGCCGCCGTGTCATAGGTCCATGTGGAGGTGCGGCTTTCCGGGTTTATGCCGTCTGCATCATCAATGCGGGTAAGCACACGGCCCAGCACATCATAGGTCATGCGGGTGACTTCGCCCTTGGCATTCACCTGATCCACAATCTGGCCGAGCGCATTATAGCGGTAGGTCCATGTGCCCTTGTCCAGGTCCGTATCGCTGATCTTGTTGCCGCGAATGTCATAGACGAATGTCTGAACCTTGCCATTGCCTGTGATGGTCTTCATCTGGCCGAGCGCATCATAGGTGTAGGTGATCGGCTGGTTATGATTATCGATCACACTGACCGTCTGCCCCATCACGTTTTTGATGACGGTTTTGGTCTGGCCAAGCTCGTTGGTGCTGACCTGCGTCAGGCCGTTATAGTCAACAGACTGCGTACTGCTGTCCGCCATAACCGTGCTGACCGGGCGGCCGATCAGGTCATAGGTGATGGTTGTCCAGTAGATCGTGCTGGCACCTTCAAAATAGGGCTCGGATTTTTTCTCGACACGCCCTTGCGCATCATAAACCGTATCCACCATCGTCCATTTGCCATCGACAAAACTCTGCTTGCGGATGGTGCGGTTAAGCTTGTCCATAAAGGCAATGCTCGTCCCTCCGCTGGAGGTCACCGCCCGTGTGCGGAACAGCGCCCCTGCCGGACAGGCAATCTCGCCGCCACACATCTCAAGATGGCTTTCCGACCATGTTCCGTCAGCGCGGATCTCTTTGGTCTTGCGGCCAAACTCGTCATACTCAAAACTTGTGGTCAGCCCGTTTGGCCCGGTCGTGCTTGTCAGAAGCCCCAGCACCGGATCATAGACATTGGTCTGGGTATGCCCGAGCGGATTGGTTTCCGTCAACTTGTAACGCACCTTCGGATCATAGGTGAACGCGCTGGTCCGGGTATTCTCGACAATCCCGTCATTCTCCGTACTGCCCCATGTTTCCGTGATGGATGTGATCGCCCCATAGCCGTTATAGCCATTGGTTTTGGTATAGCTGAGGCCGTTGCCGGGCTCCACGATTTCCGGTTCCAACTGACCATCGGCGTTGTAACCGAAGGCGGAGGTGCGGGTTTGATTGTTGGCAGGGTCAGCGGGGGTGACGTTGGTGCCGAAGGTGCTGGTGGATGTGGACGTGGTATGTACCTGGGTATAATTTGTCGTTAGTTTAAGATTGTCTATTCCCCACCAACCAGGAAGGAAGGGTGGCCAACCAACTGTTGGCGAACCAAAACCAACTTTAATCGTGTTCGCACCTGCAGTCACGGGAACAGTTATTGTAAATCGGTGTTTCTCTACAGGTTGCCCACCCATTGTACCTGAGCCAAGAGATGTTGATTTGCTGCTACTGTCACTGTTTTCCCCGTCAGCAATAAAAGTCCCTACAGCTACTTCCTGGTCATTTACAAAAACTTTAAACTGGTTATTAAACCAGAAACCGATTTCAAGAAAATCAACCTCTATTTTAACCTGTGTCGAGTTCTCAGGAATACTGAATGTTTTATATACCTGCTGGCTGGTGACCTTCCCCCTATAATTAG
>JBOEGA010000207.1:0-8707 GCA_050633205.1 Methyloligellaceae bacterium
TCTGTTCGTGGCCGGTGAAGCCTCGGGTTGTGATGTCTGTGTTGAAGTTCTCGATAGCGGCGAGGCCCATCGGCTGCCAGTTGGTTTCGCGGCGTTTGCCCCAGGCATCGAATGACATGCGCTGGACCACATCGCCATTGTCGTTGGTGATGGCGTCGACCGAACCCAAATGATCGCGGTGCAGATAGCTGGTGGAGATGGCTCCCGTTGAGACGGTCTGGGTCAGCACCGCGAAGTCACCGATATAATGTTTCGCCGTGACACCCTGCGCGGTTTCGATCAGCTCATAGGCCTTGCCAGCGGCATAGACTGTCGTCGTCGTGCCTTTGGCAATGGTGGTTTCCACGCGCTTGAAGCGTTTGCGGTCCGGGCCATAGAAGAACTGAACCGTGTTGCCGCCTTTGGTGATCGTCGTCGGCTTGTCGAAGGCCGAATAGCTGATCACCCGCCCGTCACCAGAGGTCATATTGCCGTTGGCGTCGTAGCAGTAGGTGGCGTTCTTGGTGCCAGCCACGGTGGTCAGCGCATGTGGCCCGGCAAAACCGGACGCACAGGAGCCGTGGACCTGGCCATAGGTGTAGGTGCCCACATCGGACTTCGACAGGATGTTGCCCGTCGGACCATAGGTCATGGTCGTGGTCGTCGTGGTGCCGCCAACGGTCGTGTTCACATCCGTCACCCGGTTCAGGGTGTCATAGACGAAGCTCTCCTGCTGGTTGAGGTCATTATTCTCACGGCTGGTCAGGTTGCCGAGCGCATCGAAGGTGAAGGAGAGGTTCTGGACAGATGTGCCGTTCTTCGAGGAATAAATGCCCGACAGACGGCCATTTTCCGGCGTAAAGGTGCGGGTGGTTTCGACACCGTTGCCAAGCAGGGCTTTGATGACATTACCGCGCTCATCAACTTCCTGACGGGTCCAGTAGTTCGTGCCGGTGGCATTGTCCTGCACCTGTTTCAGCGCACCTGTGGTATCATAGATATTTTTGATCGCGATGCCGGACGGATAGGTCATCACTTCCGGGCGGGACTGGCTGTCATAGCTTGTTGACGTGGTCAGAATATCGCCATCAATCTCTTCAGAGGACGTACTTGGACGGCCAAGAGTGTCATAGGTATTGGTGACGCGGTAGCCATTGCTCTCCGAGATATGCAGCTTGCCGATACCGTTCGTGGCCGTGTCATAGGTCCATGTGGAGGTGCGGCTTTCCGGGTTTATGCCGTCCGCATCATCAATGCGGGTGAGCACACGGCCCAGCACATCATAGGTCATGCGGGTGACTTCGCCCTTGGCGTTCACCTGATCGACAATCTGGCCGAGCGCATTATAGCGGTAGGTCCATGTGCCCTTGTCCGGGTCTGTATCGCTGATCTTGTTGCCACGGATATCATACACAAAGGTCTGAACCTTGCCATTGCCTGTGATGGTCTTCATCTGACCAAGCGCATCATAGGTATAGGTAATCGGCTGGTTATGATTATCAATCACACTGACCGTCTGGCCCATCACGTTTTTGATGACGGTTTTGGTCTGGCCAAGCTCGTTGGTGCTGACCTGCGTCAGACCATTATAGTCCACGGACTGGGTGCTGCTGTCCGCCATAACCGTGCTGACCGGGCGGCCGATCAGATCATAGGTGATAGTGGTCCAGTAGATGGTGGTGGAGCCTTCGAAATAGGGCTCGGATTTTTTCTCGACACGCCCTTGCGCATCATAAACCGTATCCACCATCGTCCATTTGCCATCGACAAAGGTCTGCTTGCGGATAGTGCGGTTGAGCTTGTCCATAAAGGCAATGCTCTGCCCACCGCTGGAGGTCACGCCCCGAGTTCGGAACAGCGCCCCTGCCGGGCAGGCAATCTCGCCGCCGCACATCTCGAGGTGACTTTCCGACCATGTGCCGTCAGCGCGCACTTCCCTCGTCTTGCGGCCGAACTCATCATACTCGAAGCTTGTCGTCAGCCCATTCGGCCCGGTCGTGCTGGTCAGAAGCCCCAGCACCGGATCATAGACATTGGTCTGAGTATGCCCGAGCGGATTGGTTTCCGTCAGCTTGTAACGGACTTTCGGATCATAGGTGAACGCGCTGGTCCGGGTGTTCTCGACAATCCCGTCATTCTCCGTACTGCCCCATGTCTCCGTGATGGATGTGATCGCCCCATAGCCGTTATAGCCATTGGTTTTGGTATAGCTGAGGCCATTGCCGGGCTCCACGATTTCCGGTTCCAACTGGCCATCGGCGTTGTAGCCGAAGGCGGAGGTGCGGGTCTGGTTGTTCGACGGGTCAGCGGGGGTGACGGTGCTGCCGTAAGAAGTATGTGTAACCGTCTGGATGGTATCCTGCACATGTCCATTATGGATACTACTTCCACTCTTCTTTGTTTGCCTTCCCTCGTTATACCCAGTCACAATATAGTGTTTAATTGCAAGATCAATTTGGGCGCTCAAATCACCAGGAGCATTTTCTTTTGTCCAAGCAGCAATATCACTGTGTAACTCCAAATAAATAAGTGGATCAAAGGTTAATTTGCGCCCTTCAACGTTACCATAGTTAGAATAGTGATTTCGCCCGGATTGCGCATTATACCCATAAGCTTGGATCAGATCTCCATGTGATGCTATATAGGCAAGAGCAGTTGTATCACTCTGAAAAATTGCATTTGTTAATGTTTCTGCTTTGCCTGTGCTTCGCCCCCCCAATATCCAATTTCTAATTGATACTGCAGAATTGCTAAGTCATCTTCACCAAAGAATGATCCAACATCCGCATGCTTGCTAGCATATAGAGATGGACTAAATCTAATCTTACGCCCTTCAACATATCCAGCATTTGAATAATGAGTTTTGGCAAGGTTCAAGTTCTGGCCAAATGCTCTCATTAGATCTGCATAAGTTGCAAGATAAGACATCGCTGCTTTATCAGAACTAACATCAAAAGAACCTGATGAAAGTTGATAAGGCAGATTCTTAAGAACAATCTGTTCCTGTGTTATAGCTGGCGTAACACTGCCACGCTTATGTACCACATTGGCGTCAGTCAGACGGCCAAGGCGCCAGGTTTCTGCATTATGGGTGTAGGTGTTCGTGGTGGTCTTCGAATAGGCTTTCGACCCGTCCTCATTCATGGTGGCAGCCGTCATGCTGGACGGATAGCCGTAATCATCATAAGTCGTGTCTTCAACCACGCGGGAAATAAAGGTTCCGTTCAGATCACGCTTGATGGTCGTCGTCCTGTCGGCAAAGCGGAAGCAGCTCACAAAGTTGAGATTGTCATCAAAGATACCGCGCACATTCCAGTCAACGGCTTTCTCGGACATAACAGTCCCGCTTGGAACGATCGTCTTCTCATTCACCAGAAGCCCCTGATGATGCCGCGTCCAGTCCTGACTATAGGTCGAAACGGTCTTGATGCCGGTCGGAACATCCGTCACCGTCATCCCCTCGAAGCCCAGACTGCCGAAACCGGCAATCTGCGTCCGCATGGCAGAGTATTCATATTTCTGAACATTCTGACCACCCTTGCCATTGTCGGCTTTCAGTTCAGCCACAACATAAGCTGCGTAGACCTGATCCTGTATCGGATACTCGGCGCCTGCTCCTTTGGTGTAGACTGTGCTGTCGGTAAGAGGTTTGTAGACGATCTCGGTGGTGATGCCGTGGCCGTTGGTGATGGAGGAAATTACATCACGCAACTTAATGTTTAAAGTATATATTTCATCAGGTTGGACCCCATATGCATCACCAAATGAGTTACCATGATTGTCTGTTGGAAAAAGGTAGAGGTCCGTAAAACCATCTCCGTTAAAGTCACCTACCCCCTGAACAAGATGTTCATTATCGTCTTCTTCTTCTCCTTCTTCTCCACTTGATAGGTTTCCGGACAGTAAAACTTTGTTAAATGTCCCGTCTCCTCTGGAAAGAAGAAAATGTTCAGCCCCAACACTTTCACTTGATCCAAGATAAAAATCCGTTAAACCATCACCATTAAAATCACCAGGAGCTAATGCTTCCTGAAAGCGGTTTATGTTTTCAGGAACAGGCAGAGTTATTTTTTTAAAAACTCCTGCCCCCTTTGAAAGCAAAACTTGATCGGGGTGATTAGTGTCCCCTAAAGGGCGTCCATACTGATCAGAATAAGATAAATAAATGTCTGTCAGACCATCTCCATTAAAATCCCCTGACCCTTGTACATTATAGTTATCTTCAAGTTTATTGCTTACACCTGCAGCTGATTGGGTAAACCCACCTAAACCATCAGAATAATAAATTATATCTGGCTGGTCATTATTACCCTCGGCTCTACCATAAGAATCTACGTTAACAACAAGAAAGTCCAGCAAACCATCACCATTAAAGTCACCCGTACTTTTAACAGTGTGATTATCCTTTAAACTAGCTCCAGCTGGCAATACCATTTTCTTAAAGGTGGCATCACCATTCGATAGATAAACAAGATCTAAATAACTTTCATTTGCTACAGCGCGGCCTTGCTCATCAGAATTCACAACAAATATATCTGTTAGTCCATCACCATTAAAATCACCAAAAGCTTTTACCGAATGATTTTTAGGTATTGTATTGCCACTCTGAATATTTATAGTCTTAAATGTCCCATCACCTTTTGCAAGAAGAACTTTGTCGGAATGTGCTACTGCCCCAATAGCTCTATTGTAGGTATCAAGATTTAGGGCATAGAAATCGGTCAACCCATCACCATTAAAATCTCCGGAAACCTTAATGGAGTAATTGTCTTTTAAACTATCTCCGCTAGTCAAGGGCTTTCTTGTGAAAGTGCCATTACCAACTGATAAAAACACTCTATCTGGCACGGTTTCAGAGTTACCTCGCGCCCTACCTTGTTCATCGGAGTTAACGATATAAAAGTCAGTGAGCCCATCGCCGTTAAAGTCACCTGATCCAGAAATTCTATCATGTCTAATGGTGCTTTCAGCTACACTTAGTATATTCTTACTCAGTGTAGTAGCCCCATCAGCACTCCAGTTAAACACCGTTGGCTTGAAACACTTCGTCTCCGTTGCACATTCCGTAATGCTGGTCACACACGAACGGTTGGTGGCACCAACGCCATAGGCAATGCGGTAGTCATGGAACAGGTTGTTCTCCGCATAGACTTTCACATTCTTCAAACGTTTCAAAATTTGAACCGTATCACCTGCAATATAGGCCTTAATCGTATCAGGGCGGGTTTCGTAGATAAAATCGATACGATTATAGGGGACAAGGCCTTGTGCATCATTGCCTGTGTAATCAATTTTAGTGAGATAGAACTCGCCTGTTGCCTTGTCATTCTGGTAGTGGAACTGGACGTAGTTGCCCTTCACATCCGTAATGCGCTTCAAAGCCCAGGTGCGAATGGCTGTATGGTTCTGGCCGATGACCTGACTGTCAGCCGTGGTGCCATAAGTAAAGATCTCGCCGCTTTTGCGGTAAACCGTAAACGAGGTGGGGGATCCTGATGTGTTACCGTGGGAGACAATTTTCGAGAAGCTCTCAAAGGCTGTGCGGTACTCTGTACCATCAGCACCATAAGTGCCGGACTTTGCCATAAGCCTCTGGCCATTCAGACAAAATTTGTCGTTATCGTCATAGTCAACCGGGTCGATACCAACACCGCCCTTATCCGGCGCATCCCAGTAATTGTCTGCCGCACAACGGGTAACCACCGACTGACCAAGGATCGACCAGCCCATGCCCATAATGCCATTACCGCCCTGCGAACTATACTGCAGCGCAATCTTTGGCTGAACGCCTGTCGTGCCAATCGGCACCGCAATCGGCACTGAATAATTAGCCCCACCAGATGGAGAAACACCAATCTGTCCAGAGGTGGCCCCAACGATATCCGACGCCTGCACCGACGCAGACCAGGAAAATAAAACTGTCAGAAAAGCAAAAAACACACGCGCAGAAGCGCTCAGACCAGACGGCACACGGCAACGCAAGGACATACTTACCCCCCAAAGGCACAGAACCGGAGCAAGCAACGCCACGCTAAACCGCAGTTCTTATTATTGTTTTAGTTAACAAAAATGTGATTTACTTTTGTGTCTGAAATGTGGCGCGAAAGTTAGATTATTACGTGTGCGACCTAATTTACTTTTGGACCATAGTTGCAAACGCATAAAACCTGAAGGATTGTTGGGGTAAGTGTATTTTCGATGTGCGACTTGTAGTTGTAAGCATGATGAGGGGAAAAAACTGAAATCCCCTGAAACACCCCCAAAATCTCCATCCCCACGAAAAAAGTCATTTTAAAACCAAATAAATTTCACTCAACATGCACCTCTACAGCAACTGGTTTCTCGATTGTCAGATTTATCCGGAGGTGACCAGTAGGGAGTTTCCAGAGTGGCTACAACAGCAGGGCCACCCTGAAACATATGAAACTGAAGGCCGTCTCCATTTCATGGGCATAAAGCTGATCGAATAACCTGTTCTCCTTGATAATCCGGCCTCCCTCTTGGAACCTTTACTCAAATTATAAGAACCGCTTTATGAGGAAGTCTGAGGTTTATTGAGGGCCGGCCGAATTTTTGAACATTCAACGTCAATCTGTTTTGCAAGAAGTTCGAAACGCATTTCAATATTCTGAAAACAATTTCTAATCTCGTTTATCTAGGGTAAGCATCGCTCAACATCCGCTTCTATCGGAGTGCTTTACGTTTTACATCCTGCTCAGCTTCCTGCTTTAATCTGGTAAGGGAAGATTTGCTGATTGCAATACCATAGCGCCGTCTCAGATATTCAATCACTTCAGCCTGGGTTTTATTCCATCGTGGGCCCAGCATATCGAGAATTTCTTTTTTGTAGGGTTGGATTGCTGTAAGGACATATGAAACATATTTCCTTTAATTTCATAACCTTTGAAACAAGTTTCAGAAATTTCAATTGGCCGGATGAGAACCTGAAACACTCATGGGTTTTAATATAAAGGAGTTTTTCGGGTTTGAGGAGCAGATGACATGCTGAATCTCCTTGCGACATAAATAAATCTCACCCCCTGCTTAATGGGAATTCTTTAAATTAATAAGTGCTGAGCCTAACCAATCTGATAGAGTATTGTTATCATCAAACTCAAACATAACTTCAATTTCCCACCCTCAAATGAAAATTTCATTTCTGCTAGTGCCTGTGAATTTCTTATCGTGAGCAATAACTACCTCCTAAATTTTCTCACTTTTTTAAAAGAATAGTTTCATAAAAATAATAGTAAATAACCTCAAAATGTCTGTTATTAGATAGAATAATTATATTTATAGTTGACTATTCTGCAAAACTGCACTACATGTTGCATATGCAATATATTTTTTATTTTAGCTGAGAGTTTTTAGTATTTTTTTATTAAGTTGATAGTAAGTGCATACTCTATTCATTCTATATATAATTATAACTGAGTGCCATTGGCTTACCTTAACCTTACTATAATATAAAAACTTACGAACTCTCTCCAATATAAGGGTGGGAGAAATGTCAAGTATTACTTTTACATTAGAAGGTGATGTTACAGCAGTTATTACAATAACGGAGCTTGATGACGGGACTTTGCTCTTTGAAATAGGCCAGGTCAGCAACCTTGGTTTTGTTGGTGATTATAGAGCAATCTTCTTTGACGTATCGGATGAGAGTGTACTTGACGGCCTCTCTGTTACAGGAGACGACGTTACAGACAGTGAGTTTAATGCGAACTCCGTAAGTAATTTGGGCCAGGGCGCCAATGTAAACGGCGAAGTCGTCAATAATTTTGGATTGTTTGACGCGGGTGTGGAGCTAGGTACACCAGGTATCGGAAACGATGATATACAGACAACCGGCTTTATCCTTTCTCATGATACCCTTGACCTGAGTTTAGATTTGCTGATCCAACAGGATTTTGCATTTCGGATGACCAGTGTTGGTGAGGAAGGAGAGAGTAGATCTGGATCACTTAAGGTTGGTGGAACAGCTACCGTATCAATAGATGCCAGTGACGATACTGTTGAAATAACCGAAGATTTCACAGGCCAGATACCCGATTATAATGTACTCAGCAATGATCTCACGTCTGGTTCAATAACAATTACTGAAGTTAATGGTGATCCTCAATCAGTAGGAAACAGCATTTCGGTTCTCTCTTCCGGCGGACGGACAGCCGATATAGTAATCTCAGGCGATGGTCTGGTTACAATAAATAACATATCTGAATTCAATAACCTCGCTGCAGATGAAACGGATACAATTAATCTTACCTATACTATATCTGATGGCACAGCGTCTGATAGTGCATCTATATTAATCACAATTACCGGACAGAACGATGCGCCCGTAGCTATGGCCATCACAGGTGCCGCTAATGAAGATAGTCCCTCCATCACATTGACAGCTGACTTCACTGATGTGGATGCGTCTGACGCCCATACATTTACCGTTGATACAACTGGGACATTAGGCTCTGTTACCAACAATGGCGATGGGACTTTTACATATAGTCCAAATGGAGTCTTTGAAGCTTTGGCTGCTGGCGAGACTGCCACGGATAACTTCACCTATACGGTTGATGATGGTCAGGGCGGTGTCGCAACTGAGACCGCAACAGTCACCGTTACCGGAACAAATGATGCGCCCGTAGCTTTAGCCATCACAGGTGCCGCTAACGAAGATAGTCCCTCCATCACATTGACAGCTGACTTCACTGATGTGGATGCGTCTGAC
>JBOEGA010000208.1:0-8666 GCA_050633205.1 Methyloligellaceae bacterium
CTGGGTGAGCTTGAAACTCTTTTGACAGATAATGACGGGCAGATTGCAGGAATAATCATGGAGCCTTTGATGCAGGGTGCTTCAGGTATGAATTTCAGTCGCCCGCGTTTTGTGAACCGTGTTGCTGAGCTGGCCAGGAAGGCAAATACTCTTATTATATTTGATGAGGTTGCTACCGGGTTTGGACGGACGGGTACCCTGTTTGCCTGTGAGCAGACCGAGGTTGTGCCAGATATTATCTGTCTGTCAAAAGGATTGACTGCCGGGTATATGCCGATGTCTGTTACTGTGGCGAGAGATGAGATTTATGATGTATTTCTTGGTGAGGGCTTTGAAAAGGCGCTGGCTCATGGACATTCCTTTACAGGAAATCCGCTGGCATGTGCTGTTGCTCTGAGATCTCTGCAGTTGTTTGAAGAAGAGAATACACTTGAGAATATTGCTCGTATCAATAAAAAGCATCAGGCTTTTGCTGAACAGTTGCAGACAAACAGACATGTTACATATCCCCGTGTACTGGGCTCTCTGCTGGCCTGCAATTTTCAGGGGGGCGGGGAGTATAAGTCCGACAAGAGTGTCGCTTTGAGGGACTGGTATCTGTCCAAAGGGTTTAATATCAGGCCAATTGGCTCAACTCTTTATCTTATGCCTCCCTACTGTATTTCAGATGAGCAGCTGGATCAGGCCTATGATATCTTTATTGAAGGCCTGGATGCTGTTTTATAGTACTCCCTGTTTTGCCACTGATTTCAGGTGATTAAGTTATATAAATTGATGCCAAGGAAAGCCAGGCTGATTACAAATCCCAGTGCAGGCACCCACGTTCCTACTGTAAATATGTCTTTTGGAGCAGGAATTTTTCTTATCTTCAGTCTCAACAGTGAAAGATTTACCAGAGAGAAGACCGAGAGGGTTATTACTGAGGTTGCTGCTGCCAGCCCTTTTAAGGGGAAAAGCAGAGCCATTATCAGAATAGCACCTATAACGACCAGAGTTGCTATCAGCGGGGTTCTTGTCAAGCTGTTGACGCTGGAAAGTATTGCAGGTAAAGAGCCCTGTCTGGCAAGGCCATAAATCACACGTGAGGCCATGATCATCTGAATTATAACACCGTTAAGGGTTGCGATAATTGCTATGATGGTAATTGCAGAAGTGGGAAGGCTTGTTGTTTTTTCGAATACAAGTGTAAGGGGGGCGTCCGAGGCTGTCAGTTTATCAAGTGGGACTGACAACACCGCAATTGATACGACCAGGAAATAAAGAAGCGTTGAAATGAAAAGAGTGATAAATATTGCCCAGGGCATTGTAACTTTTGGGTTTTCTGCTTCTTCTGCAATATTTACAAGATCTTCAAAGCCGATAAATGCGAAGAAAGCCAGCAGGCCCGCACTTGAAATTCCTACCCAGAGGCCAAGCTCGGTAAATGGAGGGAAGACAGAGATCAATCTGGGGGCAATTGTACTGTCGGTGTAGAAACCTCCTCCGATAATCAGCAAGAGCCCGCCAACCTCAACAAGTGTAAACAAAGCGGCAAGTGTTATGGATTCAACGATTCCCCAAGTTGCAACCATGCCCATTATCAGTACGACCATTGTGATTAGCAGGGCAGGGGAGACATCAATAAACTCCCTGATATAGCCAACACTGCCAATACTGACGGTAGCTGCCGAAACAATGCCTGCCGAAGCTACTCCCAAGCCTACAAATAAAGAGAGAGTTTTAGAGTTCAAGCCTTTTCGGACATATGCGGCTTCTCCGGCGCTGACTGGTAATCTGCTTGCGAACTCGGCAAATGAACCCGCAGTGAAGGCCATAACTATTGCAGACAGTATAAATGCGACGGGGGCATAAATCCCTGCTTCTGCCGTGGTATCTTTTATCAGAACATAAATTCCTGCTCCGATTGTTACACCAAGGCCATAGAGAACAAGGTGGGCCAGAGACAGGGAACGTTTCAGTCGTACAGGAATTTTACTTTTCATGACCACCCTTTCAAGTCAGGCTATTTTATGGTCATTTTATCCTGTATGCAATCTGGAGTGTTGATGCATATCAATTTTGGAGGCGGGAAGAGAAAAGGAAGAGCGGAATTTGACCGCTCTTCCTGTACAATTATTTTTTCTTTTTAAATGTAACCGGCTTGTCTCTTTCAACAATATTCAGTCCGAGGCTTTTAATATTGTTCAAACCAACAGCTTTGGCTTTATTTGGGTCAACATATAGAAACGCTGTTTTTGGAGTTACAACATTAACAGGGATATCGCCGGCTTTCTTGCCTGAAAGTATCTGGTGAGCAATGTCTGCCGTTGCTGCTCCACGTTCTTTATAGCTGGCTGCAAGGGCAACGGTAGCACCAAAACCAACGTGGCGGTGTACGCCTCCCATTACAAGAAGTTTGGAGTCCAGCTGTTTGAACATTTTGTCGTATATAACTGAAAATGATGATGTTGCAACAACATAGAGAGCGTCAAGTTTGTTGGCATCATCTGATACGTTTTTCAGCAATTTGTCAATTTTTGGAGAATCCGGAATCAGTCTTAATGGTACGATTTTGAAACCACGTTTTTTTCCGATCTCAGTAAGGTTTTTTATAACTGCGTTATTCTGCTTTTCGCGCGGGTCAAACCATATACCTACTGATTTCAGTTCTCTCATTTTCTGGAGAACCTCGAACTGGGTATCCAGATCTACCAGTAATTTTGCGCCGGTTAAATTATGGCCAGGCTTTTCAATTGAGTTAACAATTTTTGAACGCAGGGGAGCCGAAACCATATTAAAGACCTGCGGTTTCTTTCCTTTCAGAAATGATTTTACAATTTTAGTACCTGTTGTTCCAAAGGTATACACAAGGTCTGTCTTTGAAAAATCATAGTCTCTGAGGGCACTGGCAAGCTTGCCCTTGTCACGTTTTGCATCAATATATTTGAAGGATACATCTGGCTGTAACTGCTTCATGCGTTCTTCAAAACCGGTTTCTGCACTGGTCCGCCCCTGCCACAAAACCATAAGTACTTCTGCAGCCTGAAGTGGCGTTGAGAAGAATATCAGGGTCAGAATAAAAATAGTCTTTAAGAGGTGATGTCTCATTCTTAGTTGCTCGCTCTGTAAGTTAGGCATAATAAAGTTGCATCAACATACAGTAAGGTTATTAAATTTATTTCAATTCAATCTTAAAAAAATATTATAAAAATTAAATCGGGATCCCTATCTCAATCTCATTTTGGCGCAACAATTTTCTCTATGTAAATGTCTTTGAAAAATGAAATACAAATGAATTGAGTTTAATTTAATTATTTTATGCAAAGGTATTATACGGTTGCACAGTTTTGTGCCGTGTATTTTGTGATAGGGGTAGTAATATGAAGCGGTTTATGGTTGGTGTTGTAGCCTCCCTTATTCTATTTGCAGGTGCATTAACTGCGCAGGCAGAAGAAGTTCTAATGGTTACCTGGGGTGCCAAGTATGTGTCAGAAACCGAGTTTGAAAAAAAGCTCAAAGAATTGCGTCCGGGTGTGAAATTTACATATGTAGATTCTGAGCGTAAAAAAGGTGTTCTGGCTAAAAAACTCAGGGAAATTGATGTAAACAAGTATGATCTGGTTTACTCGTTTGGTACGACAGGAACCAAGATTGTTAAACAGTATTTAAAAGGAAAAAAACCTCAGGTTTTTAATATTGTTTCTGTTCCTGTGTTGTCAAAAATTGCCAATTCCATGGAAAAGCCGGGCAATAATCTGACAGGCGCTCGTCTGCTTGTTGATATAAAAACCCAGCTTGACGTTGCTGACAAGCTTAAGCCTTTTAAAAAGCTTGGCGTTTATTTTGATCCGCGCGAAAAACAGAATGCTGTTGTTCTTTCCCAGATCAAGAAATATGGTGCAGCGGCTGGCAAGGAAATCGTGCCTATTCGTATCGTGCCGGATGCAGCAAATTATGATGCCATGCTTGGTGATGCGTCTGCAAAAGCAAATACGCTTGATGCAGTATATATTATTGCCAGTTCTTCCTATGCGGATCAATATAAGAAAATGATTGGAAAAATTGATCCTAAAATTATGGTTATGGGGTCTATCAGCACATATGTGGAAGCAGGTGCTACACTTGCGCTTGGTGCTGATTTTGGAGAACGTGGCCGTGCGACTGCTGAACTTGCAGGTAAAATTCTTGGTGGTGCTAAGGCTGGTGACCTGCCGGTTTCAGTTGTAACCCAAAAGAATGCTGCTCTTTATGTCAATAAAGCCAAAAAGGATGTTGTGGGTTTGGGTGATATTGAAAAGCTTGGTATGAATGTGAAATATCTTGCTGAAAAGTAGAAGCTAAATCAGTATTTACAATAAACAGGAAAGGCAGTCCGTTGGCTGCCTTTTTCCTTATGGCATGTGACGAACTTCCATATAATTTAATCTTTTCAAGATATAATTTCCCAGGTTTATCCGGAAATTTTGCGTGCAGCAGAAGGTTAGAAAATGACGAGATTATGGGTTGCAGCGGGTACGCTGATTATTGCAATATCCTTTGCATTTACTGCGTATGCAGAAGAAGTCCTTATTGTCCGCTGGATGGATACTCCAATTGATTTTATATTTCAGAAGAAACTAAAGGAATTAAGGCCCGGGACAACCTTTAAGATTGTTCATGCGCAACGAGATAAACGCAGGCTTGTCAAAATTTTACAGAAGTACGATTTTTCAAATACAAAGCTTGTATATTCATTTGGTACAACAGGTACTAAAATTGTTCGCGGGCAGTTACGAGGAAAGATACCTCATGTATTTAATGCTGTTTCAACACCGGTGCTTTCGAATATTGCAGACACAATAGAAAAGCCGGGGCACAATCTTACTGGTGCCAAAATGCTGATTGATCTTAAGACGCAAACTGATGTTTTGCTGTCTTTAAAGAAAATAAAGTCGCTTTCAATCTGGTATGACCCACGCGAGAAGCAAAGTCAGGTTGTTCTCCAGAAGCTTAAAAAGATTATGGCGGATAAAGGCGTTGATGCACAAATGTTTCGTATTATTCCAGACGCCAAAAAGTTTCCAAAAATGATACAGCAGGCTTCTGAAAAGGCGAACAAGACAGACGCGCTTTATATTATTGCTTCGGCATCTTTTCAGAAACATCTGAAAAACCTGCACTCAAAACTTGATAAGTCATTACTGGTTATGGGGGTCATACTGGATTATGTGCAACATGGATCTACTATTGCGCTGGGTCCGGATGGTCTGGAGCGATCCAATGTTGTTGCTGAACAGGCAGCGAGAATTCTTGGTGGAGAAAAAGCCGGAGAGATTCCTATCAGCCTTGTTACCAGCCAAAATGCTACTCTTTATATTAATAAAGACAAGGTGGCAGCAGCGGGTTTGAAGGACATGGGGAAACTGGGGCTGAAAATTATGGAAGTACCTTTGAAACAGGAAGGCAAATAACAGCCTTCCTGCCTTTCGCATTATGATTTATCGTTTGCCTTGTTATTCAGTTGCAGCAGGTTATTCAGCAGGCCATCAAAACCTGGAGTATCCCTGCCTGTAACAAGGTCGATATTTCCAACTTTCTCAATCAACCGTTCAAGGGTTTCGAGTTCCTTGAGGCGTAGCAGCAGAGGGTTATCTTCCATCAAACGGGCAGTGTTCAACAGCGATCTTGTTGCTGCTGTTTCCTCTCGTCGTTTGATGAGATTTGCCTGGGCTACTTTTTCTGCTTCAACAACGCGGTTAATCAGCTCGCGCATGTCCCCCGGCAGAATAATATCCTTGATACCCAGCTCTTTTACATCAACGCCAATATCGCCTATATGCTTATCAACATGGTCTCTGATCTGCTGGTCAACAGTTTCCCGGTTATTCAATATTTCATCAAGAGTACGGTTGGCGACTGCTTCACGGACAGCAAACTGAACGAGCCGGTAAACATAGGTTGCGTAATCAGAAGTTTCTTCGGTAACTCTTCTGGGGTTTGTTACCTTAGTAAAAGCAGTCAACGTAATGCGAATTGATACCCGGTCTTTTGTCAGTATTTCCTGAGCCGTAATTTCATGAGATAATGGGCGCAGATCAATAGTAGCTACGCGCACCTTACGGTCTATGGTCCAAAATGCATGGTGTCCGGGCTTCAGCTCTTCTACAAGCCTCCCATCGACGAACAGTAATCCAGCTTCATGTTGCTGGATGATAACATCCTCAACGAGAGTGCTGGTTGATGTGACAATTGCTTTTTTCTGTTCATTAGTCAGGCGAAGCACATCAGCAGTGTTGATTACTTTAATCTCAACATTTGTTGACACTTTCCAGAAAGCAGAACGTTTCCACGGGCCAAATACTCTGAATGGCCGGCCATCAAAATATACAATTGCAACTTCACCTTCGCCAGTATTTACTGTTGCGAAAAGCTCCTTAGCTAGATCCGGCCTGACAGCAGAAATCATGCTTTCGATATCTTCAGGAACATCCGAGCGGATTACATTGAATGTATGTATTTCCAGCGAGCGAAACAGGTTGCCCAGCTTATATTGGCCGGGTGTTAAAATCCGGCTGAAACGTCCATTCTCAATGACGATTGCGCGTTCGGTGTCGCGTACTATTACTTTCTTATACATGATGCTATCAATAATTCTTGTGTTATTATGAGCGGCTTATAGGCGGCATAAACTTGTCAAAATAATGTTTGGAAATCAGGTCGCTGGAAATTTCGTTCAGCATTAAGCAGCGGGTTGTATTTTGAGGTCGGGTTGTCCTCTTGCGGGACAGATCGCGAGATATGCCTGCTAACGCTTCATATCCGGCGGGTTCTGCCGTAACAGGCTGACAGCCTGACCGGTATCCAATACAACACTGGCTTCAAAATACCTGCCAGACTTCGGGGTATGCTCTTCAGTCTGGCGGAACTCGATCTCCAGCTCCCCTCAATTTCAAATACGGATTAACAGTCCGTTTCAGATTTTCAATCTGATGGTTTAGATAAAAGGAATCGAACCTTTAACAAATTGGTTATGAGCCAATTGCTCTACCGTTGAGCTATATCCAATGGAGGGCTTATCGTCTGGAATACGTAAACGCATAGCGCACCGCACCGGTCAGGTATTCATAACCTGAACCAAAGACGAGCAAGTCCATGCACAGAGTATTCAACAAACCCACAGCCGTAAAGTCTCTTATTGGAAAAAGAAGAAACCTTTTTGGTTTGTCGTGTTTTATGATACTAAAGACTATCAGACATTGAGCGGGGGCAGGCAGAATGCAACTGGAACATGAACATACCACAGAAGCAATCCGGAAGAGGCTGGATGAAGAGAACAAGCCAAATTATGTTCGTGACTGGGTGTATGGAGGCATTGATGGTGCTGTTACCACATTTGCAATAGTGGCCGGTGTTGTCGGGGCTGGGCTGTCTTCCAATATTATACTGATCCTGGGACTTGCCAATCTTATCGCTGACGGATTTTCCATGGCAGCAAGCAATTATAGCGGTACAAAAACTGAAGTGGATGATGTAGCGCGGCTTCGCGAGATTGAAAGGCGGCATATTGCATTGGCTCCGGAAGGAGAGCGTCAGGAAATTCGACAGATACTGATGAATAAAGGTCTGGAGGGCAATGCTCTGGAGGAGGCTGTTAAGGCGATAACTTCTAATGAAGAGGTCTGGATTGATACAATGCTGGTTGAGGAGTATGGGGCCTCTCCTGTGTTACGGAGTCCCTTTCAGTCCGGCCTTAGTACATTTCTAGCGTTTATTATATGCGGGGCAGTTCCGCTATTGCCTTTTCTGATATTTATACCGATGCCGTTTATCACTGCCACTATTCTAACCGGAGCTGTTTTCTTTGCTATTGGTTCGTTGAAAAGTTACTGGGCACTTTCAAGCTGGTGGAAGTCGGGGATTGAAACATTCGCCATCGGGATGATTGCGGCCGGGGCAGCCTATTTTATTGGTGACGCACTCAAAGGTTTTGCCTGACCCCGATTCACTGACAGGTTGATTTCGTTTTATCTTATTGATCCTGATCAATGTGCGGTAAGTCGGAATTTATTATCCAGACTGAAACTGCCTCATAGTGTCGTTTTCAGACCTGAGAGGCCTAATTATTCTGGAGAATTGTGATGAGGATCAAATATTGCGGGGCATATTACCTGAGTATTTTCAGGGAAGTCGTTTTAACTTTTTCAATATTTCTGATCTTAAGCTTTTCATTGTCAGCATCGGCAATATCAGATGATCAGGTTAAGGCGGGCAGGGCACTGGCTGAGAAATTGTGCAAGAGTTGTCACGCTATAGGCATCAAAGGTGAAAGTGCCATGAAAGCCGCACCACCATTTCGCACCTTTTCTCAGAACTGGCCTCTGGAAGCGCTGGAAGAAGCTCTTGCGGAGGGGATCGTTACAGGTCATCCGGATATGCCTGAGTTCAAGTTGCCACCTCCTGATGTGGGTGCATTGATTACATATCTGCATACTCTTCAATAGTTCTGCTCCGCTCCGGAATATTTCTTTTTTGCATCTTTGACACATATCAAAGCAGGTTTTGAGCATTTGAAGCATGCTGTAACTCAAGGTGGGGTTACAGCATGTTTTATTATGAGGAGAGCTAAAGTGAAAAGTGCATTGATATTATGTCTGGTAATTATTTTTTGCTTATCAGTATTAACTCTGTCTGTTGACCAGGCTACGGCA
>JBOEGA010000209.1:0-1974 GCA_050633205.1 Methyloligellaceae bacterium
GTAGAAATTGGGGGTTGATCAGATCAAGGTTATATGTAACCTTAGGACAGTTTTTTCTCTTCCGGATTGCTTTACAGGCCTTTAAGTACAAATTAAATAAACCTGGCAAAATTTCATCACACTCCACATTTCCGAGCAAATGGGGACCTTGAAAGCTTTCTCCACTTTTTACATGAAATTCATATGCACCAGCTTTCTGGTTGCTATCAAATAGCACATGAATTGCACTGATAACTATGAAACAAAAAAATAAACGCACAGGATTTCCACTCAATATTTTTTACTGGGTTGCTACGCAATGGTTTAGATAGGCATCTAGCTGACTGGCAGTCGCTCGGGAACAGGCGTTACATGCTAGGGCAAGTGCTTCCTTAGCTTGCTTGCATTCGCTGCTGTTACTATCGGTCTGACACTTTTGGAAGATATTATTTGCAAGACCTGGAAGTATTGTGTCGCATTCTACAGCCTGTTGTGCCGACGTCTCGTTGCTATTTGTGCTGAGTGACGGGTATGTAAAATGAATTGTTTGAAAAACAAACAGCACACCCCAACAAAATAATGTTACAAAGTAACTTGATATATACAAACGCATAAAAAAAGCTCCTTGAGAAAAATATAATGTAAATTAGAGTTCAAAAATTACAATAACTAGGAACATAGATACTTGAAACAACATAAGAAGGTTTCGGTTAAAGTTCTAAGAGCAATATCTTGTATATACTTCTTTCTCTTTAGAACATCGAACGCAAGCTCCCAAAAGGTTCCGTTTTGCCTTCGTACATTCTTTACTTTGTGATAAGATTTGGCATTTTTCAGTTTTCAGCTTAAATTTACTTGGGACTAATACACGACATTTCCCCTGCTCTTTATGGATGGTGGCAATCTTCTCATCATTTGGTGATATGCAATATTTTTTATATTTCTCACCAGCATTGGAACAAAGAATAATTAGGATGGACTTTGCTGTTTTACATTCCTTGCTATCCGAATTTTTCTCACAGTTTTTTTCTTTTTGCCTCATTAATCCTGGAAATAATTCAGGCATTTCAACAGCCGTGTGGCATGCTACATGACTGCTACGATCATTCCAGCGAAGTGTCGTAGGCTTGCCTGTTTTATCACGTAAAGTGTATCCTAATGTTTTGATATTTCTTTGAAATTGCAGGCAGTCTTGCTTTTTTTTGAATTTCAACATATCGGCAGATAGAGCTGCCCCAATGAGTGAAAACAAAATCGAAATACTCAAAAAAAGATTAAAAAAAAGTTTTAGAACCACATCCTCCTCCAACATATAGTGCTTGGTAAATTATACATAAAAGATGACATAAAAATGGTCGGTTGTATCTATTCAACGGTTTACCTTTTTATGGTGCATTAATCATTTATATCTACCCCTAACACATAATAGTTCAAAAGCTTCTGCAGCAGAACATAGCAATGCAATTTTCTTAGAAAGCGAGCAAGAATGTCATTAGCTGGCTGCTTGGACAATTGATTATAGGTTTTCAGGATCAAACTGAATCTGCAACAATATCCGAGGTGATTAAGAAAGCAGTGTCTTTACTAGACCTGTATGTTTCTGAAGACCAAAAAGGAAGTGAAATGCTTTTCCGGGCTAAGGACGGACCTGAAACCTGGATAAAGGTGTTGTAGCTTTCTGCGATATGCGTGGTGTAAGGATCAGTTGTTTGACACGATGCTCCTTTATCAATCAAATCAATCTAATTATTTTGCTCTCTTTCATATGCGCTTTTTCCCTGTGTGATTTCCAGTGCTATTCGTATATCTCGACTTTTCAAATAGGCTATATAGAGCTTAGCCGCATTTATTGCTCTCCTTGCAGTAAACGCTTGATTGCTCCACCAAACTGCAATAGCAAGGAAAATTCCAAGTATTGAAGCAAATACAGCCTGTATTGCTATAGCTCTTAGGCCAAATGTAGGGTATGGAATTTGACCTTCCCCCTATAATTAG
>JBOEGA010000210.1:0-2286 GCA_050633205.1 Methyloligellaceae bacterium
CTGCGATATGCGTCGAACTTACAGGCAAACCAAGTGTGGTAGCGACCAGAACTGTTACAGCAGCCGAGAGAGCTACACAGTAAGCTCTTGGCGAGTTAAGTCGTGTGATTTTTTCTCCCACGACCGAGATCAGTTTGGGGCCAAACAGTCCCAGGCCAATAGCAATACCAAATGCTCCGATACACATAACCCAGAGCGGAATATTCACTTTGCCCGCAATCCCTGCCCCATCTCCAAATGTAGAAACGATAGCTGCAAGAGGTCCCACAGCGTTAGCAACATCGTTGGCTCCATGCGCGAAGGAAAGCAGAGCTGCTCCTATAACAAGTGGCAAGTCAAACAGNNCCATACATATCTTTTTTGGTATTACGAAGTTTTTCTGTTTTTTTCGCAATATAGGGACGGGCCAACATTAGGGCAGCCATAAATGTAAGGACTGCAACAGTGATAATTTCAACCAGCGAAGCTTTCCAGATTTTTTTCAGCCCTTTCATAGCCATATAACCTGCAAAGGCTGCAGCCATGATAGCTATAAGGATAGGGACCCATTTTTTGGCTGCCTCAATTCTATTATCAACATTGAGGATATTGCGTTTAATAAAGAGCAAAAGAGCAGCTGCTATTATCGCACCCAAAACAGGGGAAATGACCCAACTTGCTGCAATTTTCCCCATTGTGAACCAGTTAACCAGACCAAATCCTGCAGTAGCAATTCCAGCCCCCAATACACCCCCGACAATGGAATGGGTGGTTGAAACCGGTGCGTTAAACGCTGTTGCAAGATTAATCCATAAGGCGGCAGCTAACAGTGCACTTAACATCAGATAGCGAAAGCTTTCGACAGTTATTGTGTTGTCAGGTGTTATGATCCCTTTTGCAACAGTATTAACAACATCGCCCCCGGCAAGCAGAGCACCTGAGGTTTCACATATAACTGCAATCAGAATTGCCCCAAAAACAGTCAGAACCTTTCCACCAACGGCAGGGCCCATATTGTTAGCGACATCGTTGGCACCTATATTAAGCGCCATATAGCCACCAACAACAGCCGCAGCCACGATCATCAGAGTTCCTTCACCCAGTGCCAGATTACTGCCTCCAACAAAAACCGCAATAAACACAAGGAATAGTAAGGACAGACCAATAGGGACGATTGAGCTCCAGACTTTATCGACCTGCCTTTGGGTGAAGTTATAACGCCTTAAATCATTAACATAACGATTCTCGGGTTTCTTTATTGTATCGGTCATATAATCCAGTCTGTGTGAAAGCTCTTTTGTATTTCCAGCCCGAATTAAGAACAATTCTTCAATAAATTCAACATTTAAAAATGTTGTTCCGGGAGATCCTGTACGGTTCGGTAAAAAATCCGCAGTGCACCTGTTACCAGCAGTCGGGAAAAAGCGTCCCCTTACTTACCTTTGACAAGCTTGATATCAAAATACCCACTACTGAAATATCCATTTTTATGTGTCTTGCTGGCAGCAGGAACGACACTCGGACCTGAATAAATATGTATGCTGCGTACCGTTATGAGAAACCTGTATGTTTTTCCTGATTTCAGATTTACTTTCAGTTTAGAACCCGGGCCAAAATCCAGCCAGTGATCAACTTCAATCTCGTGCCTGCCAGCTTTATAATAAGCAACTTCCCTCCCGCCGCTGAACATGGAAGCCAGTTTATTACCCTTGATTCTGATCCGGCTTGAAACAGCCGCAGACACAAAACGACTCTCACGCTCAAAAATCAGCTTGGCATGACCTCGAGGGATCTTTTCAGATTTTGGTTTTGCTTGGGAATTAGTATTGAGTATTGGCAGCACCAGCGC
This sequence comes from Methyloligellaceae bacterium, assembly GCA_050633205.1. Classification (GTDB taxonomy): domain Bacteria; phylum Pseudomonadota; class Alphaproteobacteria; order Rhizobiales; family CBDHHC01; genus CBDHHC01. The sequence continues at coordinate 1,829 of JBOEGA010000210.1, forward strand.
AACAAGTGCTATGAGTACAAAGAGTTTTTTCATTATTATCTCATTTTATTGTTATTATTTAAACATCTCCGAGACNNNNAATAAATAGGTCCTTGTGCCTGATCTGCGCCAGAAACTGCGATATTCATACCCATACAAAGCAATGCCGAAAGCATGAGCATGATAAACTCTGCTATTTATGACCAATTTTAAATTTCTTCAGATATGCATTTGGCTTTCTGCCATCATAGATAATTCCATCAATAAAACCTGATTGAGGCGCCTTAAAACCATCTGTATCCCAGGGAAAATCCCCTTTTTTTACTTTTCCTTCGGCAACCAGTTTTTCTGCAGCCTCCCGGTACTTGCCCAATTTGAGGGCGGTATCGCCGAGGGCTCCGGCAATCCCGAAGTGCTCATGAATTCGCCACGCTGCCAGCAACGCCGCATAGGCTCTGTTGTACTGCTTATTCCCATAG
>JBOEGA010000211.1:0-10331 GCA_050633205.1 Methyloligellaceae bacterium
CCGTGGAATTTTCCGCTGATGATCGGCGCCTGGAAAATTGCACCGGCATTGGCGGCTGGTAATTCGGTCGTTTTGAAACCTGCTGAAACCGCTTCTTTGTCTTTGCTCCGGTTGGCAGAGCTTGCCTTAGAAGCAGGTGTTCCTGACGGTGTATTCAATGTCGTTACTGGCACAGGAGCCATTGCCGGAGAGGCTTTGGCATTGTCCATGGATGTTGACATGCTGGTATTTACCGGTTCCGGCGCCGTGGGTAGGCAATTATTGCAGTATTCAGCGCAATCAAATCTAAAAAGAGTTTATCTGGAGCTAGGTGGAAAATCTCCAAATATTGTCTTTGCCGATGTGCCGGATCTGGACTTTGCAGCCTCGGTATCTGCTGCAGGTATATTCAGAAACTCTGGCCAAGTCTGCATTGCAGGTTCGCGTTTACTCGTACAGCAAGAAATTCATGATGAATTCGTCGCTGCTGTGGCAGATAAAGCAGCTGCAATGCAAGTTGGCGATCCATTGGATCTGAATTCGCAGATTGGCGCGGTGAATAGCCTGCCACAACTGGAGAAGGATCTGCAGTTTGTGGAACAAGCTAGTAAAGAAGGGGCGGAACTTGTAACAGGTGGGCAGCGAATACTCCAGGAATCCGGTGGTTATTATATGTCTCCAACGGTAATGACAGGCGTAAAGCCGGATGACAAATTGTCGCGGGACGAAGTTTTCGGGCCGATATTAGCGGTTACACCCTTTAACGACGAGACTGATGCAATACGTCTAGCCAATAACTCTGTGTACGGGCTTTCCGCTGGTGTTTGGACACAAAACTTGTCTCGAGCTCACCGTATGGTGCATCAGGTTCGCGCCGGTATTGTGCACGTCAATACGTACGGCGGATCTGATTTGACCGTTCCTTTGGGTGGCGTAAAACAGTCGGGCAACGGGCATGATAAATCCCTGCATGCTCTTGACAAATACTATGACCTAAAATCCGCTTGGATCCAGCTTTAGGCTGGTCGCTTTGGCTTTTCGGGCAGGAGTCTTTATATGGTAGATAAAACAATTCTGGTTGTCGGTACCTATGACACAAAAAATGATGAACTGGAATACATGGCTGATCGAATTCAGGCCAGTGGTGGCCATGTGATTGGAATGGATATCAGCGTGTTGGGTGATCCAAAACAAGCGGTTGATTATTCCAAACACCAAGTGGCAGAAGCTGCCGGCAGCTCCATTCAGGAAGCTATAGACAGTGGTGACGAAAACCGGGCAATGCAGATTATGACTGAAGGGGCGGTTAACTTAAGTCAGCATCTGTATGAGCAGGGGGTATTTGACGGGGTTGTCATATTGGGTGGCACCATGGGAACGGATCTGGCTTTGGATGTATGTCGTGCACTTCCGTTGGGAGTGCCAAAATATGTCGTTTCAACTGTGTCGTTCTCGCCTCTGATCGCGCCTGATCGACTGGCACCCGATATCCAGATGATTCTATGGTCAGGTGGCTTGTATGGATTGAATTCAGTGTGTAAGTCTTCATTGAGTCAGGCTGCAGGGGCTGTATTAGGTGCTGCAAGAGCTGTCGAAATACCACAAGGGAGTCGTCCGGTTGTCGGTATGACAAGTTTGGGGAGCTCTTGTCTGAGTTACATGAAATTGCTGAAACCGGCACTGGAAGAACGCGGATTCGAAGTGGCCATATTTCACGCAACCGGTATGGGTGGAATGGCTTATGAAGGTCTGGCAAAACAAGGTGCATTTGCCTGTGTAATGGACTTTGCGTTACCGGAACTGGGTAATCTGATGGCGGGCTCAGTAGTCAATGGTGGCAAAGATCGATTGCTTAATGCAGGCCGTAGCGGCATACCACAAATTATCGCTCCCGGTTGTCTGGATTTGATTGATTTTGCAGGATGGCAGGAGATTCCTGAACGTTACCGAGACAGGCCTTTTCATGCGCACAATCGTTTAATCAAATCGTCAGCATTGAATGCAGATGAGCGACGAGAAACGGCACTGGAGCTTGGCAGGCGATTGTCAGAGTCCAAGTCACCCGTACATGTAATATTGCCGAATCAAGGAATAGAAGAGTGGGACCGTCCTGGGCAGGAAGCTCATGATCCCGAGGGATTGGCAGCGTTTTTGGACGAAATGCGAAAAACCATCAACGATACCATAAAACTGTCGGAAATAGATGCACACATAAATGATCAGGCCTTTGTAGATAAAGCACTGGAAATATTCGATGCATGGGTTAGCAATGGAACAATCACGCTAACCAACAGTGCGCATACGTCCCAATGAACGGAACAAAAGCCCAATATCGACTGTTGTTCGAACCCATTAAGATTGGCCCGGTAACCGCCCCAAACAGATTTTACGCGGTGCCTCACGCGACGGGCCACGGAAATTTACAACCCAACAGCTCCAATGCACTTCGTGAGATGAAAGCGCGCGGGGGCTGGGGTGTAGTCAGTATGCAGATTACGGAGATTTCTCCTGATAGCGACCTTGCCAGTCATCCGATTGAACGTCTATGGGATGACAGTGATTTACCCACGCACCAAATGTTTACCGAACGTGTTAAGTCCCACGGTTCACTGGCGGCGATCGAATTGGGTCATGGCGGCATGCGGTGCCGAAATTTTGTGTCTGGATCTCCTGTTATGGGTCCTAGTCATTTGCCCATCATTGCGCCGGAATTTCCAGTGCAGGCTAAAGCTATGAGCAAGCGGGATATTACTCATTTTCGTGATTCTCATCGACGAGCTGCGCGTGCTGCCAAGCGTGCCGGGTACGACATCATTTATGTGTATGCGGCACACGATATTTCGCTACTCAGTCATTTTTTATCTCGCCGTTACAACCACCGGTCGGATGAATATGGCGGTAAATTGGAAAACCGCGTTAGATTACTGCGAGAAGTACTGGAGGATACACGCGATGTTGTAGGTGACCAATGCGCGGTTGCACTACGTTTTGCAGTTGCAGAACCTGGAACCGAAAGAGGATTAAGTCATAAAGAGGAGGGTCACGACGTTGTAGAGATGCTGGCTGATTTGCCGGATCTGTGGGATGTGAATATTTCCGGTTGGTCAAAGGATTCACAGACAACACGTTTCAGCGAAGAAGGTTACCAGCTGGAATTTACGGATTTTGTTAAAAGGATAACCGATAAACCAGTAGTCGGCGTTGGCCGATTCACCTCAGTTGATAAAATGGTGTCATTAATCAAGTCCGGACGTCTCGATTTAATCGGCGCCGCAAGGCCTTCAATAGCTGATCCGTTTCTTCCCGATAAAATCAAGCGGGATCGAATCGATGATATTCGAGAGTGCATTGGTTGTAATATATGTGTGGCAAGCGACAATTATGGCGTTCCACTCAGATGTACGCAAAATCCGACTATTGGTGAAGAATGGCGTCGTAACTGGCACCCTGAAAAAGTTCCAACTACTTCAGTGCCAGAATCTGTTTTGATTATCGGGGCTGGCCCCGCTGGCTTGGAATGCGCATTGACGCTCGGGCGCGCGGGGCATCAGGTAACTCTGGTAGACAGTGCTGATGAGGTTGGAGGGCGCTTAAACCGGGAATCTGCCTTGCGTGGTCTACATGCCTGGGGGCGTGTCAGAGAGTATCGCCTGTATCAGCTTCAACAAATGCCTAATGTCGATATTTACCTCCAGAGTGAACTGGATGCGGAAACCGCCATAGCATTTGAAGCCGATCGTATTGTGGTGGCGACCGGTGCAAGTTGGCGACGGGATGGCGTCGGTGGTTCCCAACCCTGGCCACTGGAGATTTCAGACAATAGCAAGGTATTAACACCCGACGATATCATGGGTGACGTCGAATTGTCAGGCCATGTGTTTGTGTATGACGATGATCATTATTACATGGGTGGTGTTATCGCTGGACAGCTGAGAGAAGCTGGTTGCTCTGTGACGCTTGCCACGCCGTTGCCCACTATCTCTGCTTGGACCAATTATACACTGGAGCAGACAACTGTAGTTCAGGACCTTGTTGATCGTGGGGTCGTTTGTAGGACCGGCATGAAATTGTCGAAAATAGCACATGACAAAGCGGAATTCATAGCAACTTCCACTGGCACAATGCTAGACATACTGGAATATGATCATCTGGTATTTGTTGGAGCACGTTATCCGTCAACAGATTTATACGAGCGACTGGTAGAAATGGCAGGCGAAGAAAAAGTAGTGGCAATAGGGGATTGCCTGGTCCCGGGCACCATTCAAGCGGCTGTGTATTCAGGTCACAGGGCTGCCCGACTAATAAACGGAGATCCATTAGCCGGGAATGAATTTCGACGAGAGCAGCCCATTATTTTTAATAATTATTTAGCTGCGCCAAAGGAGATAGCCCTTTGACTGTTCGAAATGTCCTTTGGATTATGTGTGATCAGCTCCGATTTGATTATCTGGGCTGCTATGGCCATCCAAGTTTACAAACACCTCACATAGATAAACTGGCGAGTCGGGGTGTTCGGTTTACCAAAGCCTATGTGCAGTCTCCTGTGTGTGGTCCTGCTCGAATGAGTTTTTACACCGGTCGCTATATGAGATCACATGGATCAAACTGGAACAATTTTCCATTGCGCGTTGGCGAGCCAACACTGGGCGAGCACTTGAATAAGCTTGGAGTTAGATCCGCATTAGTGGGGAAAACCCATATGGCGCCTGATATGGAAGGCATGCAGCGACTGGGTATAGACCCGAATTCCCCAGTCGGTGTTAGGAGCAGTCAATGTGGATTTGAGCCCTACGAGCGGGATGACGGATTGCATCCTGATCAGAAGAGAAAGCGGCCACGTTATGAACAATACCTTGCTGACCAGGGTTATGAAGGCAGTAATCTTTGGGAACAGTGGGCCAACTCTGCCGAGGATGAAAAGGGTAATCTACTCAATGGCTGGTTACTTAAATACGCTAATCGGCCAGCACGTATCAGGGAAGAAGATTCAGAAACCCCCTATATGACGCGCCGCGCCATGGATTTTATGCGCGAAGCGCAGTTGGAAGGCCAACCGTGGCTATGTCATCTTAGTTATATCAAACCTCATTGGCCTTATATCGTGCCTTCTCCATACCATAACATGTATGGCGAGAGTGACTTAGTGCCTGTACGACGGCATGACAGCGAAAGAGAAAATCCTCACCCGGTTTATAAGGCCTTTATGGAGCATCGTTTGTGCAAAACCTTTCAGCGCGACGAAGTACGCCAACGCGTACTGCCAACTTATATGGGCTTGATAAAACAAATCGATGACCAAATCGGCGAATTGATGTCTTTTATGGATGAAAGTGGTCTCAACGAAAACACAATGATTGTGTTCAGTTCGGATCACGGTGACTACCTGGGAGATCACTGGCTGGGAGAAAAGGATTTGTTTCATGAACAATCCGTGAAAGTACCCTTAATTATCGTTGATCCGAGTGAAGATGCAGCCCATGGCGTAACGTGTGATGCGCTGGTTGAAGGAATTGATTTAGCTCCGACGTTTATTGAAACCCTAGGAGGAAAAGTTGAGGATCAAGTGTTGGAAGGGCTTTCATTGACACCGTGGCTACGCGGAGCCAAACCTGACTATTGGCGCCAGGCAGTGTATTCGGAATACGACTACTCGCNNCAACCTATTAAGGATTGCAGGCTGTATATGGTGTTTGATGGTCGCTGGAAGTATATCCATGCGACAGGCTATAGACCCATGTTGTTTGATCTTGAAACTGATCCTGATGAATTTGTAGATTTGGGTGACGAGCCTGAGTTTGGAAGTGAACGACAACGCCTTTCCCAGTTATTGCTTAATTGGTCTTTAACTGATCACAACAGAATAACAACCAGTGACGAACGGATTGAGCAATATGAACAGCTAGACAGTGGTGTATTAATTGGTTACTGGGATGAAGATGAGTTGAGGCTAGCCCGTAGCTTGTGCGAAATTAATGATCCAGGAGTTTAACAAAATGCAAAATGCAGACTTTTTAAATCAATACAATGCGAAGTCCATATGGCACCCAATGGCGCATCCGGCTGAAATGCGAGCTAAGCCGCCAAAAATTATTACTGCCGCCGAAGGTATATATATCACTGATCATGAAGGACATAAAACGCTTGATGCTGTAGGTGGACTCTGGAATGTGAATCTGGGTTATTCCTGTACCCCCATAAAACAGGCAATTTCTACGCAACTTGAGCAATTGCCCTACTATTCCGGATTTCGTGGCACCGGTACCGATACAGCTATCGAATTGGCTTATGAACTCAACCGATTCTTTGAGCCTGAAGGCATGACGCGAACCTTTTTCACATCGGGTGGGTCTGATTCAATAGAAAGTGCTTTAAGACTCGCACGACAGTACCATAAGGTGAATGGTCAACCGGAAAGAACGAAGTTTATTTCGTTGCAAAAAGGCTATCACGGCACTCATATAGGTGGTGCTTCCGTAAATGGAAATGCCAATTTTAGACGTAATTATGAGCCACTACTACCGGGTTGCTATCATATCCCGGCCCCATGGGTTTATCGCAACCCTTTTGACGAGACCGATCCAGAGAAATTGGCCGCAAGCTGTGCTCGTTTACTGGAGGAACAAATTCAGTTTCAGGGTGCCGATACAGTAGCAGCATTTATCATGGAGCCGATCCTGGGTGCCGGTGGCGTCATTGTACCTCATGAAAGCTTTATGCCCTTAGTGCGAGAAATATGTGATCGCCATGGTGTATTACTAATCGCAGATGAAGTCATAACGGCTTTCGGAAGAACAGGCAGCTGGTCCGGGTCCAGACTGTGGAATGTACAACCTGATATGATGACTATCGCCAAGGCCATAACCTGTGGTTACTTTCCTTTGGGTGCCTGCATGATAAATGGAAAAATTGCCAGTGCATTTGAAGAAGATCAATCCAGCTTCGGAGCCATCGGTCATGGTTATACCTATTCCGGCCACCCAGTTGGTTGTGCTGCAGGACTCGCAGCACTTCGGGAAACACTCCGACTAAATCTCAACGAAAATGCAGCAGTACGCGGATTAGAGTTGCAGGACGCGCTGAAGGGATTAAAGACGAAGCGTGAGCTGGTTGGTGATGTACGTGGTAAAGGCTTGATGGCGGCGATCGAGTTAGTGTCTGACCGAGATAAGAAAACACCCGCAGATAAAGATACCATGCAGTCTGTTTTTGAAGTAGCGTATCAGACTGGCGTTATGATTCGTATCTCCGGAAATAATATTATCCTTTCTCCGCCATTGATCGTTTCATCTGAAGATGTTCGTTCTATTATCGGTGCGCTGGATAATGCATTATCCGCGGTAGAATAAATATCAGTGAAATCACATTCCAACTTAATGGCTACTGGAAACTATTGAAATATTGCTAGAGCAGGCTTTGATCGCTTATTGAGAGTTTGCTTTGTTAAATAGACCTCAATTTGCTACCTTATTCACTCAGGTTTAAAGTTCGATTAGTGTTTATTCATCCTGGGAGAATTGCTGAATGATTATATTTGTTGGCGGTTTAATTGGTGCAGGAAAATCCACAGTAGCCAAGTCGCTTGCGACTAAATATGGGCTGTTTTATTACGATGTGGACGAAGTGAAAAAAGTTGTCTACCAGCAAGACCCGGACTACGAAAAAAATCTGCAGAATGCTATTCCTTTTTGTGATGAGACGCGAAAAAAGCTGTATGACCGAGTGGTTGATGACATTAAAGCTTTCTCAAACAGTTATGAATGTTTGATTGTTGATGAGACCTTGCATAAACGAGAAATGCGGCATCAACTATTTGACGCAGCTGAAAAGTATTTCGGAAATTTTATTGTGATATGGGTAAAAGCTGATGAAGAAGTTATCAAAGAACGACTAACCTCAAAAGTGCGAAAAAACCATATTTTGAAAGATCCTATGAGTATGCATAATGCAATGCTGGCCGAATTCGAAACTTTTGAACAACCGGTCATTGTTTGCCGCAATAATATTAAAATAGAGGAAACAATGAAAGATGTCGACCGAGTTTTGTCCGCCATCATTCAGTTTGGTAAAATAACTCAGACCGGTAAATAATAGGAATATTTTTAAAAAACTAGCATGGCACTATACGAAGAACTGTTTGATGGTCCGCTGGATATCATTGGTGACATACATGGAGAAATCACTGCTTTAAGGTATCTTTTGTATAATCTCGGTTACGATGAATCCGGCAGACACAAACAAAACCGACGCCTGGTTTTTCTTGGTGATATTGTTGACCGAGGACCCAACAGCCCCGACGTGGTAGAGGCTGTAATGAGTCTGGTGAAAAGCGGACGTGCTCAGTGCATTTTAGGTAATCATGAACTCAATATTCTGTTGAATCGCCCCATGCATGGTAATGGATGGATGGTTCAGCCAAACCCAAAAGATGCAGCAGACGGTATTAAATCACGAGTTGCAGATGAGCGCCGCAAACCAGTCTACAGAGAGTTTTTCCAGTCTTTACCTCTAATCTTGGAAAACAGTTCGTTGAGAATTGTCCATGCATGTTGGAACACTCATGCTGTAGACGCCATCAAAAAATTCAAGCAAGAATCAGTTGAAGTCCTTTACCAACGTTTTCAAGAGAAGTATCACGGAATCATGCGAGAGCCTGAGTTTGCAAAAGCACTGGATGCAGAGCAATTGCATTATCAATCTGCGCTGCGGGATCCAACTCAAGTTCCACCTTTACTCAAAGCTACAGCCAAAAAAGAATACCTTGAGCAGATGATAAATCCGGTCAGAACTCTAACCACGAGTAGTATGGTTGCAGCAGCGACACCTTATTTTGGTGGAGGAAAATGGCGAATGGCGGAGAGAGATGCCTGGTGGGATTATTATCAGGAAGACAAACCGGTCATCATAGGTCATTTCTGGCGACAGTTCAGTTTGTTAAATGAACGCATATCAGGTGTCTTTGGACGGGATCTTTTTTCTGATATCGAACCCCATGCGTGGATGGGCGCTAATGACAATGTCTATTGTGTTGATTACAGTGTTGGGCAGCGCTATCTGGAACGAAAAAGATCAAGTGAAGAGCGCTTCTATGGAAAACTAGCGGCCTTGCGTATGCCCGAGCGCCAGGTTATGCATGATGATGGCAACGTTGTGAGTACCTACGTGCAGAATCCTCGTTAGTCTATGCAGTACATGTTACTCAGTTGGTTTTTAATCTTTTATAAAAACCGGTAATCCCGGTTTTTTCGTGCTTTGTGTCATCAAATCAGCCTGATTACTGATTACCCCAGTTTTTAAATGCTGATTGGCCTGCGTATTGCGCGGTCGAGCGCAATGCTTCTTCAATTCGAATCAACTGATTGTATTTGGCTAATCGTTCAGAGCGCGCCAGGGAACCCGTCTTTACTTGCCCGCAATTCATTGCAACCGACAGATCTGCAATCGTTGTGTCTTCAGTCTCATCAGACCGATGTGACATGACACTTGTGTCATTAGCGCGGTGAGCCATTTCGATGGCGTCTAAAGTTTCTGATAGTGTACCGATCTGATTAACTTTCACTAATAAGGAATTTGCACAACCTGTTGCTATTCCTTTGCTAAGGCGTCTGGCGTTAGTGACAAAGAGATCATCTCCAACAAGCTGGCAGCGATTACCTATGGCCTTTGTAAGAGTCTTCCAACCTTCCCAGTCTTCTTCTGCCATACCATCTTCAATAGATATGATAGGGTAGTCGGATACAAATGCCTCGAGATAAAGCCTAAACGTTCCAAAGTCCTTGTCAATTCCGAGTATTGGTTCTATTAAGGATTTACAGTTCTGAAAACACTAGGCCAAATTTCGCCAAATACACTTTAAGCCGATGGCTATCGTTATGACTTTTGCGTTGGGTTCGGCTGATGTCGTAAAGCGCCCGACCTGCTTCTGCCAGTGAGTTGTATTGTTTGCAGATTGCGATGACTTGCTGTAGCTGTAATTGGTCAAATTTATCGATTTTTGTTAGCTGTTCCTGACTGAAGTAGTCTTCCAGTGGAACACCTGTACTTTGCTTATCCAGTTGCTCCAGCCCTTGCCAGTCACTCAGAAGTCGCTGACTCTCCAGTTCTACAATGTCTTCAGTAATTCTGCCTCCAGTGGCCAGTGTAGCCATACGAGTCACGCTGGCATTGAGATCTCTAAAGTTTCCGCGCCAACTGGATTTAGGTGCTAGAGCAAAGCGCAAGTAAGCTTCTCTGGCGCTCTTGTTAAAGCTGACTTTATGGCGCGCGCTGCGGGTGAATTGGGCAAGTTCATGGTCCAGGTTGGGCTCTAGGTCTTCCAGTCGTTCTCGCAGTGAAGGTAGGTGGTATCGCCAAAG
>JBOEGA010000212.1:0-2887 GCA_050633205.1 Methyloligellaceae bacterium
TGTTGCCGTACGCGGTGACATCGGTCTGGCCCTTGGCGTCATTGCCATTCTTATGGTTCTGATTATGCCGATGCCAGCGATGATGCTGGATCTTTTACTGGCAATTTCTATTACCTTTTCTGTCCTTATTCTTATGACCTCGCTGTTTATTCATACAGCACTGGAGTTTTCTGCATTTCCTACGGTATTGCTGATTGCAACAATGATGAGGCTAGCGTTAAATCTGGCCTCTACGAGGCTGATCCTGACACATGGTCATCAGGGGACGGGCGCGGCTGGCGGAGTCATCGAAGCTTTTGGTAATTTTGTGATGCAGGGTAACTTTGTTATCGGTATCATTGTTTTTGCGATCCTGGTTCTTGTTAATTTTATAGTTATTACAAAGGGCTCAGGCAGAATTGCCGAGGTTGCTGCCCGTTTTACTCTGGATGCCATGCCTGGAAAGCAAATGGCTATTGATGCTGATTTGTCGGCAGGTCTTATTAATGAGACACAAGCTAAAGAGCGGAGAAAAAAGCTTGAGGATGAGTCTTCCTTTTTTGGTGCTATGGATGGTGCATCAAAGTTTGTACGGGGAGATGCTATTGCGGGTATCCTGATTACCTTTATCAATGTCATTGGTGGAATGATTATCGGTGTGGGCCAAAATGGTATGACGATGCTTGATGCGGGGCAGACCTACACCTTATTGACGGTAGGGGATGGTCTGGTCAGTCAAATTCCTGCACTGGTTGTATCAACTGCGGCAGGCCTTCTTGTGTCCAAGGCAGGTGTCGATGGTGCAGCAGATCAGGCTTTGTTTGCGCAGTTATCCGGGTATCCTAAAGCCTTGGGAATGTCATCTCTGGTCATGATTATCATGTCTATTCTGCCTGGTATGCCAGCTTTACCCTTTCTTGGGCTCGCGGGACTGGCGGGGTTTCTTGCCTGGAAGAGTGACAGGAGCAAAACTGAGAAAAAAGCAGAGGCTGTTGCTCAGGAAATTGCTGAAGCAGAAGAGTCCGTTCCTAAAGAAGAGCCTATATCCACAGCGTTACATATGGATGAGTTACGACTTGAGATTGGATATGGGCTATTACCACTGATTAATGATCAGATGGGCGACTCTGACAAGCTGACTGAGCAGATCAAGGGATTGAGGCGGCAACTTGCTTCTGATATGGGGTTTGTTATGCCTTCAGTTCGTATACTGGATAATATGCAGCTAGAGGCAAATAAATATGTGATTAAAGTTAAAGAAGTAGATGCTGGTGATGGTGTTGTGTATGCCGGAAAATATATGATCATGGACCCGAATGGCAGACAGATTGAATTACCTGGTATACATACTACGGAGCCAACTTTCGGATTGCCTGCAACCTGGATTGACGAGGAGTTGAAAGAGGAAGCCAGCCTTAAAAGTTATACGGTTGTTGACCCCGTAACGGTTTTATCTACTCATCTGACTGAAATACTGAAGCTTAATATGTCCGAGCTTTTATCATATGCAGAGGTGCAGGGGTTACTGGATCATTTGCCGGATAAGCAGAAAAAGCTACTGGATGATCTGACGCCAAATCAGATCAGTGTTACTGGTATACAGCGTGTGCTACAGTCTTTGCTGGCAGAGAGAGTTTCAATCAGGGATCTTCCAACTATTCTGGAGGGTATCTCGGAAGCTACGGGGTATACGCAGAATATTCAGTCTATTACTGAACATGTGCGATCCAGGTTGTCTCGTCAGATCTGTTCCCGTCACAGCTCTCCAGCAGGGTATCTGCCTCTTGTTACATTAACACCGCAATGGGAGCAGGCTTTTGCAGAGGCTATTATTGGTGATAATGAGGATCAGCAACTGGCAATGGCACCAAGCAAGCTTCAGGAATTTATTCAGGGAGTTCGGACTGCATTTGAGCAGGCAGGTAATCAGGGGGAAGTTCCAGTGCTTCTGACAAGTCCTGGTATCAGACCATTTGTGAGAACAATAATTGAGCGTTTTCGATCGCAGACAACGGTGCTTTCTCAAAATGAAGTACACCCGCAAATGAAGTTAAAAACTGTTGCACAGGTTTAGGCTGTTGGTTCTCATGGGGTAATATGTACAGTAATATCCCGTGAGCGAATAGGGAGGTCTTCTGCTATGCCCCGTCTTTTATACTCAAACGCAATCTGGACGACACCCGGTGCAATAGCCTGTATATAGAATTTTGCAGTTCGGGGTGCACCTGTCTTTGCCGTAGTTGTATCACTTGCATTTTCTTTGGGATAGACCCAACCAATATGGCTTACTTTAATAAGCTTCAGGCCTTTGCTTTTTTCCTTATTAATCTGCCAACGATATTCAATACTGACTTTACCGGGAACATTAACAATGAATGACTTTCCGACCTGAACTGTATATTGGGATTGGTAATCCTGTCCTTCTTTTTTTATAAATGTAGCAAGAAAATAAAAGGCAATAACAATTACAACCATAATGGCTGAAAAGATCCCCAATTGCCGGAGTTGCTCTATTCTATCTGAGTATTTCATTGGGTGGCTGATTTTCTCACACTGGTTGTATTTATCATAAGTACAACAAAAATGTTAAGAATCTTTGCATGAAAACAGATAGATGTGATGACTGGAAGGGAGTTTGTAATGAAAAGGCTCTCCCATAAGAGAGCCTTAACAGGTTGTAAAAATTAATTCACGCTTGTTGTTAAAACATTTCCAGATCAGGTTATCTTTTGCCTGGATTGTATTATCTGGTTTTCTACGGCTTCTTTATTACTTAATTCTGCATGTTCCAGTACAGCAGGATCTATATGAATATCTTCATTTGGCGGAGAATATTCAGGCCCGAGGACTTCAATTACTGTCGGGTTTCCTGAAGCCTGATTTGGTGATTTGACCCAACCTTCTACTA
>JBOEGA010000213.1:0-17511 GCA_050633205.1 Methyloligellaceae bacterium
CAATTTCAATGTAAAAAAGGTGACTGGGCAGGAGCTTTGAAAACCCTTGATATTGCCAAGCATAACAAGCATATCGAGCGTATCGCAACAACCCGCAGCCGGGCTGTACTTTTGACAGCACAAGCTATGGAATTTGAAGAAAGCGATGCCGATAAAGCACTTGAACTTGCGCTGGAGGCCCATCGTATAGCAGTTGACCTTATTCCTGCTGCAGATATTGCAGGCCGAATTCTGGCTTCCAAGGGAAATACAGGCAAGGCAGCAAAAGTTGTTTCACGGACCTGGAAACAAAACCCCCATCCAGATCTTGCTCTTACATATTCCTATGCGCGTCCCGGAGATTCACCCCGTGACCGGATGCAGCGTATGCAACAGCTAGCTGCAATGAAACCGGATAGTATCGAGGGGGCGATAGCCATTGCCCGTTCTGCTCTTGATGCAAAGGACTGGGAAGCAGCCCGTACCGCATTGAAACCACTTATTGACAAGGATCCGTCAGCTCGTGTCTGTACTCTGATGGCTCGTGTTGAAGGTGAGCAGGGTGATCAGGGGCGGATGCGGGAATGGGTAGCAAGAGCGGTGCGTGCCCCCAGAGATCCTGTCTGGTCAGGAGATGGTTTTGTATCTGAGAGGTGGTTGCCGATTTCTCCTTTAAGCGGGGCTCTTGATTGTTTTGAATGGAAGGTTCCTGTTGAAACTGTTGGCGGGCATCTGGCCAGAAATAATGATGAAGTTCTTCCTCTTGATATGGTAATTGGCCGTGGTACAGATATTGTTATTGCAGATCCTGATCAGGAAAAAAAAGAGTCCCGGATAGTTGTTAAAGATGAAACTTCCAAGTGGGAGGAAGATGAGAAAAAGGAAGCAGGTCATTCACCTGTTGTAACATCAAGCGGCTCCGGTGAAGGTAAGGCAAATGATGAAATTCCTGGTATTTCATCTGTCGTCGATAATTCAGGTGCAGAAGAAAATATAGTGGGCAGTGTGCGTCCGGGCAAAGAGCTGGTTGCACAGACCAGTGAGAAACTTCCTGTTCATTCAAGTGATAAAGAAGAAGAGAAGAAGCTTCCTGACACCGAACAAACTGCTCCGGCAAAACCTAAATATGCACAAAGGCCGGCTGCCCAGCCGAATATTTATGTTGCCCCTCATGCTCCGGATGATCCTGGAGTTCTTTCAGAAGAGGACGAGTATCCTGTTAAGGAGTATGTTGCAAAGGCATCTGAATAGGTGCCTTTCTTTATTATTTAATGGCACTTAACGGGTGACTGGCAGATCTGTTCCCGAACCTCTTAACCTGACAACGGCAGGAAAAACCAGTTGCCAGAATTTTTTCATCTTCAGGGCAGTTATCAATCTGGCTTTTCCAGGACAAGTCATAGAGTTTACGGGATGAAGTCTGATGTTGGGCTTCGTGGCCATAGGCCCCTGACATTCCACAACATCCAACCTGTTTTGTATTTGCTTTTACGCCAGCTGAGTTCAATATTTCTTTCCATGCCTTGTCAATTTCCGGCATGGATGTCTTTTCGGTGCAGTGTGCGAAGAAACTGGCATTGACTCTGCCTTTACCGGTGTAACCAGTTTTAATGTGATCCAGATGTTTAAGAAGGTACTGGTGCAGCGGCTGGAAATCAGGAAGGTCTGTCCCCTCATTTACTGCAGGGTAATCTTTATTCAGTGTGGCGAGATAGCTTGATTCAATTACGACCACTGGCAAGTTCAGTTGTTTCAGTATTTCTATATTCTGGGAGTGTTTATTTGCCGCAATTTTAAATGATTTCCGGAAGCCTTTAACATGGAGTGCTTTGCCGGATGCTCCTGCGTAAACCATGAAAGGGAAAAAGCCGAGGCGGCATAAACCACGGTATATATCGTGCAGAGCCTGGGCATCATATGCAACATTAAAGCCGTCTATGAGAATGACCGGTGACAGGGTTTTATGAGTGTCAGGAGGTGCAGTGATGTCGCCGTTCTGAATTGCAGCAGACAGCTCCTGAGGAGACCAGAGCCTTGCTTCATATTTTTTTAGACGCTTATGAATGGAGGGTGTGCTTGCAGGCGGTGGGTCAATAATTCCCAGGCGTTTTGTAACAAATTTTGCAATGGGGTTTCTCATGACCATATTTGCAAGGGTTGGCTTTTTACTGATTATATCGGAGAAGGATTCCAGATGTGCAAAGCTTCGGTCACGTAAAGGCCTACTATGACGAGAATGATATTCTTCCAGAAATTTTGATTTGAGTTCAGGGACGTCAACATGAACAGGGCAGGAAGATGTACAGGCCTTGCAGGACAGGCAGGCGTCGAGAACGGGGTAAAGTTCTTTTTCAAAAGACTTCAGGTTATTATCATTTGTTGATCGCAATCTCAACCATTCGCGCAACAGGTCAGCTCGTCCTTTTGGAGAAAAGCGGTAATCACCTGTCGCCTTGAAAGAGGGACACATAGCAACAGACATTGTGCTGTTCAGGCATTGCGCATTTCCATTGCAACGGAATGCATCAGAGAAGGTGTCCAGACGGTCATTGTCAGGTACCTGGCGGTTTCGTTTGCTGCGCATCGGAGCTTCATCAATGCGAGTGATCGGGATTTCGGGGATGTTTAATGGCGAAGCAAGTTTGCCGGGGTTTAGCCTTCCAGATGGGTCAAACAGAGTCTTTATCTGCCTCATAACATGATAGACTTCATCACCGACAGTCTCCTGCAGGTATTCACCACGAAACCCTTTTCCATGCTCTCCCCACAGTAGTCCACCATATTTCAGTGCCAGACGTTGCACCTCGTCAGAGATGTTCCTGAGCTGCCGGCTTACTTCTTTTTTGTTCTGGTTGATTGCAGGCCGTACGTGTATACAGCCAACATCCACATGTCCAAACATCCCATAGGAGGTTTTCTGCTGATCAAGCAGTTCTCTGAATTCAGTTAAAAAAGCAGCAAGGTTTTCCGGTGGAACGACGCAGTCTTCTACAAATGCAGCGGGCTGGGGGCCGGGGGGACAATCAGCCAGAAGACCCACACTGGCTTTACGGGCATTCCAGAATGCCAACTGATCTGAAGCTTCTGTTACAAGATGTACTGCAAGAATATTTTTATCTTTTTCTGCATGATCCGCCAGTTTTTGAGCCTGTTTTATAACAACAGCTTCATCGTCTCCAGTGAACTCTACAAAATTACATATGGGAGGCTTGCTATTGTTATCTGAGCTATGGAATGCTTCAGGAAGAAGTTTTCCCAAAGATCCCTGCAGGGCTTTTTCCTGAATAACATCATCTACAGTTTCAATGGCAGCCGGATTAAAGGGCAGTAATGTCTGTGCAGATGCAACGGCCTCTATAAAGTCAGCATAGGCCAGTATCACAAGTTTTTTTACTTTAGGAATGGGGGTCAGTTTCAAGCGTGCCCCCAGAACAATTGCAAGTGTTCCTTCCGCACCGCAAATAATGCGTGTGGGGTCTATTGTATCATCTTTCTGTATGCAGGTTTCCAGATCGTAACCTGACAGGCGACGGTTTAATCTGGGAAAAGTCTTTTTTATAATGTTCTGTTTTGGGGAGCATATGGAATAGATGTTTCTGCTTAGTTTATCTGCCGTGTTGTTTGCAAGGCGTTTAAGTTGCCTGGGTTCCATCCATATACGTTCACCAGAAGCAGTCAGTATGTCCAGTGCCAGCACATGATCACTGGTCTTACCGTAAATTCGAGAACCTTTTCCTGCCGCGTCAGTTCCGATCATTCCGCCAATTGAGCATCTGTTTGCTGTTGATGTTGTCGGAGCAAAGAACAGGTTATGTTGAGACATATGTTCATTCAGGTCGGAAAGTATTATTCCTGCATCAACTTCAACCCAGTTTTCATTCAGGTTTAGTTGTCTGATCGTATTCAGGTGTCTGCCAAGATCAAGCACTATTGCTGAGGTTAATGATTGTCCATTGGTGCCTGTTCCTCCTGCCCGTACAGTAATCGGGAGGTGAGAATAGGTCGGTTCATTCAGCACTCTTACAGCAATTTCAGCATCTTCACAGCTATCAGGTTTTATAACCATTTCGGGTATAACCTGATAGAGGCTGTTGTCTGTCGATACAGACAGGCGGTCTGTAATGTTGGTTGAAGTTTTGCCGTTAAATCCGTTACTAATCAGATCTTCTGTCAGATTTATAAGGAGTGCCGGGCCCGAAAGTGTTGTCATTTAGCAAGATGTTCCATCGTCATGTGTATTGAGACTGTATATGACAAATGGTGTGATCCTTAAAGGGGTAAAAGTGTCCAGACCTTTTCCTCTATTTTGAAAATCCGAAAAGGGGCATTTGTTACCTGCGGCTGTCGTTCTGGATTAGAGCCTGTCGTGTTTAATCAGATTCATTTACCGCAAATTTTTACATTTTAAAGTTTGAAAATACTCCAGTGTTTACAATGCTTTAACTGAAGAAGGTGCCCTCTCGCAATTCATTTATTATCGCCTGATGTAAGGGGATGTATAGAAAAACAAACTTTTTCTTCGGAAGGAGTTGTTCAAACGAGTGCAGTGGCGGATTTATATAAAATCCGCCTACTCAGTTTTATATTGATGATATTTCTACTGACTACAGCAGAGCCCCATTGGAAGGAGCATCATTTGTTTCTGCGGGTTTCTCATGTTTCGCCGCTGGTTTGGATGGTGCCTGCTGGGGGGAAGCATTTTCATCCTGAGCACTGGCTTCAGAACCATTTTTTGCAGTACTGCCATTTCCATTCGGTCGTCTTCGTCGGCGACGATTGTTAGCAGCACCGTTTCCGGTATTCTTCGTGTTGCGAGATCTTGAGATACGCTCGTTCTTACGATCACTATTATCGCCGTCCTGCGACTGCACCTCAGGGCTATCGTCTGCCTGGCCGTTTGTTACAGGTTGATCACCTGTTCCCGGTTGAGCATCTGCCTGTGCCTGCTGCTGTGCTGACATAATAATGCGATTGTAATGTTCCGCGTGCTGAAATAAGTTTTCAGCTGCAACTGTATCACCAGACGACAATGCATCTCTGGCAAGTGAGGAAT
Source organism: Methyloligellaceae bacterium (assembly GCA_050633205.1). Classification (GTDB taxonomy): domain Bacteria; phylum Pseudomonadota; class Alphaproteobacteria; order Rhizobiales; family CBDHHC01; genus CBDHHC01. Next base: position 5,033 of record JBOEGA010000213.1, read on the forward strand.
ATTTCTCAGCAATATGTGCAGCTGTTCCGCGAATTTTTACGTCGGGGCCATTTGAATCATAGTTCCGAGAAAGTGGGTTTTGCATCTTACGGCCGCCGTTATTATTACGTCCGCGGCCCCTGCGATTCTGTTGTCCTTGTTGCCTCATAGGCTTCCATAGTTACTTTGTGAACGGGATCTGGCTTTTCAGGCAAACGCAATTATAAAATTACCAAACCCAATTCTTTACGGTTTCATTATGAGCCCCTATGGCTCATTCATCCAAAACGTACAGGAAATTACTACATTCTTACCTCAAAAGAATAACATCAAGGTTCAAGCGAATGACTTGCCCAGCACGCTCAAGCGTTTGCATATTATAAAATCTATAACAGTTCCTTCGATTGCATTAGATGCAATAAAATCCGTATAGCTATCTGAAGCTACGGTTTAACTCAGTAATTCTGACTGAGGTCTTTGAGCTGCGAGTCAGTCTTTTATCTTTAACAAGTATTTAGCTCGACTGATCTATCCAGCATGCTCCGATGATTCCGCATTTATAGAGGTTAGCCTGAAAGGGCGAAGTTTCCAACCTTTTTTTTCTACTAACTTCCATAAGTTTCATTTTTTTAATTCAGTTGCAATGCACCGGACAATACCCTTTAAATCACATTTATATGAAATATTACTAAAGGTCTTTTGCGTATTATATGACATTAACAAATTTTTAACGTCTTTTTCTTGCCCAGCACCAATTTCAAACACTAACCATGCACTATCAGTTATATATTCCTGTGTTTGTTTTATTATTTTTCTGTAAGCATCAAGTCCATCGGGGCCGCCGTCCAAGGCTTTTACCGGATCATAGCAGCGAACCTCCGGCATCAGCTCCGTTATCGATTCTGTTGGAATATAAGGTGGATTGGATACAATTACGTCAAATGATCCAGTCAACCCTTCCAACCAGTCTCCCTGAATAAAGTCTACTCTATCCTGCAACTTCAGGTTTTCGGCATTTTCCCTGGCAGCTTTTAAAGCATTGAGAGAAATATCAACACCAACGCCTGAAGCTGAACTCAGCTCAGATAATAAGCTTAGTATAACACATCCCGAGCCAGTTCCTAAGTCTAAAATCCGCAGCTCTTCATTTTTATGCGAGCGCTTCTCCAGCAGCTCCAGCACAAAGGAAACCAGTGTTTCCGTATCAGGCCTTGGATCAAGTGTATCTTTATTCAAGGCGAAAGAATGGCTCCAGAACTCCCTAGAGCCAAAAATTCTGGAAACAGGCTCTCCAGACAATCTTTTTTTCACATAGCTATTTAATAAAATTGCCTGTTCCGAGGTAATTTCCTGTTCAGGCCAGGCTACAAATTGTTCATAGCTTATATTACAGGCAGCACAAATAAGCAGTCTGGCATCCAAGGATGCCGTGTTATTGCAACTTGCAATCAGTTTTCCTGTCAGTTCCCGGTGTGCTAATGATAAAGTGCAACTACTGGCTGTGGGGTTGTCCAAAAAGTCTAGCATGTCCAGCTGTCCGACATAATATTACATTTCTTCCATAGCTGTCAGCTGGTTTGTCTGATCTTCGGTAATGAGTGGTTCAATAATTTCATCCAATGCATCACCCACTATTATCTGTTCAAGCTTATGCAGTGTCAGTGTTATGCGATGGTCAGTAACACGGCCCTGTGGGTAGTTGTAGGTACGAATACGTTGAGATCTGTCTCCAGATCCTACCTGTCCACGACGTTCCTCTGCACGCTCATCAGCAAGTTTCTGACGTTCTGCTTCGTAAAGTCTGGCACGAAGAACCTTCATTGCTTTTGCACGGTTTTTATGTTGAGATTTTTCGTCCTGCTGGCTTACTACCAGGCCTGTAGGCAGGTGGGTGATTCTTACAGCACTATCTGTGGTGTTAACTGATTGTCCACCAGGGCCACTTGCACGGAAGACATCCACGCGCAAATCTTTTTCTGCTATGTCGATATCAACATCTTCAGCTTCGGGAAGTACTGCTACGGTTGCTGCCGAGGTGTGAATTCTGCCTCCGGATTCTGTTTCAGGGACACGTTGTACCCGGTGTACGCCTGATTCATATTTCAGACGGGCAAATACGCCCTTTCCAGTAACGTTTGCAATTATTTCCTTGTAACCACCTACTGCTGATTCACTTGCGGACATGATTTGTACGCGCCAACCGTTTAGCTCTGCGTATCTTTGATACATACGGAACAGGTTACCTGCAAATAATGCAGCCTCATCGCCACCTGTACCTGCTCTGATCTCCAGAATCGCACTTTTTTCATCTGCAGCATCTTTTGGAAGCAGAAGTATTTTTATTGTGTGGTTTAATTCCTCAACCCTGGGCTCAGCCTCAGCAAGTTCTGATTTTGCCATTTCCAGCATTTCTGCATCTGTATCATTATCGGCAATCAGCTCTTTTAATTCTTCGATTTCTTTTAGCAGGGTTCTGAGTGTTTTTATTTCCTCGACCACAGGGTCAAGCTCAGAGAATTCTCTGGATAAATTTACAAATGCTTCCTGGTTTGGGCCGGCTGCCAATTCAGACTGGACAGCTTCCCAACGCTCAATCAACATATCGAGTTTGTGTTCAGGTAATGCAGACATTTTCTGGTGGTCTTAACTTCTTTAAATCTGAATTTCTTTTTCTTTAGCAAAGGCTTCCAGGTCAGGACGCAGGCTTGAGGCTTTTGTGTCCAGGCCAGATAGTACATAGTCCTCAATTTCTGTCGCGTTAATTGCCCGCAACATGGATTTTACTGGTCCTATTGAGGCTGGAGCCATGGATATTGAGCGGAAGCCAAGCCCAATCAATGCCATTGTTTCCAGAGGCTTTCCTGCCATTTCACCGCATAATGTCAGAGGTACGTTGTGTTTACCGGTTTCGACAACTATCTGGCGCAGGGCTCTTAGAAATGCAGGGTTCAGCGGATCGAATCTATCGCTAATATGCATGTTCCCACGATCTGCTGCAAATATAAACTGCATCAGGTCATTGCTGCCTACGGATATAAAGTCAGTTTTCGGGAGCAATTTGTCAAGCTGCCATATTAATGACGGCACTTCAAGCATTGTTCCAACAAGTATCTTTGTTGGCTCTTCATGGCCGTGGCGGCGTATAAAGGCCAGTTCCCGGTCTATAAGCTCTCGTGCCTGCTCATATTCGCTGACAATTGTTATCATTGGCAGCATTACACGTAGCTCTCGACCTGCACATGCGTGCATCAGAGCTCTTACCTGAGTACGGAAGAGTGCCGGACGATCAAGGGCAATTCGTATTGCCCGCCATCCCATTGCGGGGTTTTCTTCTTTTTCATGACGAAGATACGGGAGTACTTTATCGCCACCAATATCAATGGTTCGGAATACGACAGGCTTGTCACCTGCAGCTTCTACAATTGATTTATAGGTTTCAGTCTGCTGTTTCAGTCTGGGGAATGTTGAGGCGACCATAAACTGCAATTCAGTTCTGAATAGCCCAATTCCATCAGCACCGGATTCCACAAGATGTGGAAGGTCAACTTTCAAACCTGCATTAATATGTAAATTTACTTTCTGACCATCTTTTGTGACTGCCTTTTTATCCCGAAGCTGAGCATATTGTTTCTGACGAGTTGCTCTAAAGCGGACTTTATCAGAGAAAGCCTCTACAATTTCAGGAGTTGGGCGAATGTGAACTTTACCAGATTCAGCATCCACAATTGCTTCGTTATTCTGATCAACTTCATTACGGGCATTGGGAACCTTGCCCACTGCAGCAATTCCAAGAGCCCGGGCTACAATAATAACATGGCTTGTGGAGCTCCCCTCTTCGAGAATCAGTCCACGCAATTGAGTCTGATCGTAATCGAGCAGCTCTGAAGCGCCCATATCGCGTGCTACCAGGATTGTATCATCCGGCAGTTTTTCCATTGATGCCTTACCAGCTTTGCCAGCAAGAATGCGAAGCAAACGATTGGACAAATCATCAAGGTCGTGAAGGCGTTCGCGCAAATAGGGGTCTGTCTGCCTCATCATTTTTGCGCGGGTGTCATTTTGTACGCGCTCCACAGCAGCCTCGGCAGTCAGGCCTGTAGAAACTGCTTCCAGCAGCCTGTTACCCCAGCCCCGATCATAGGCAAACATGCGGTATGTATCGAGAACTTCCTTATGCTCGCCCTTTGAAATATTGCTGTGAGAGAGCAGTTCATCAACTGTAATACGCAGTTTTCCAAGTGCCTGCCTTATCCGGCTTCTTTCGTAGGTGATATCTTCCGCAATAAATTTAGTGACAACCACACGCGGTTCGTGAAGTACTATATGGCCAAGTGCTATTCCGTCTGTAAAGCTTACGCCTGCCAGGGTCACTGCATTTTTGAGTGCTATATCATCAGCAACTTCGTCAACATTTGCTATTTCGCCAGAGGCGATGAGTTCTGCCAAAAGCATAGCTGTTGTCTGAAGTGCTTCAACTTCTTCTTCATGATAATGCCTGTGCGCCTTATTCTGAATTGTCAGAACACCAAGCAGTTTTCCGCCTCTGAGTATGGGAACGCCCAGAAATGAGTTGTACGGATCCTCGCCTGTTTCCGGACGGTAGGAGAATTTGGGGTGAGAGCGGGCATCATGCAGGTTAATCGGTTCCGCATTATCGGCTATCAGACCAACCAGTCCCTCGCCTTTCTCCAGACGCGTGTTATGTACAGCATTAGGATTCAGGCCTTCTGTTGCAAAGAGTTCAAGGCTTCCTTCCGGCCTTGATAAATAGATAGACGAAACCTCAGCCACCATGATCGCTGCAATTTGAACAACAATGTGATCAAGGCGAGCTTGCGGGCTTTCTGGTTCGGCCATTATTTCCCTCAACCGCCGTAGTAGAACTCTAGGTGCACCAATTGGGGCAGGCATGTGGTATTTCCCCGTATTCTGCATATTAACTATATGCGTGTGCGCATTACTAATAACTCTGAAGTTATTTTCAGCGATTGCTATAAACAGGTTATGTATATCCAGATAAACTGTTATTCCCAAGGTTCTGAATATACATGACTCTTAGTCTATAACATGACCTTGATAACCGCAAATTACGGAAAACCGTACCGGTCTGCTGCCAGTAATGCTGCGAATACGCATTTACTTTAGATTCTCTCAATGTTTTTTATTGAGAGTCGAGACCATAAAGTGAATGCAATGTTCTAACTGCCAACTCAGTATAATCAGTATCAATCAAAATACTAATTTTTATTTCTGATGTTGTTATTGCTTGAATATTTATTCCCTTGTCAGCCATTGCCTTAAACATCTCAGATGCTACACCTGCATGACTACGCATACCTATACCAATAACTGAAATTTTTACAACATTTGTTGAGCCTTTTAGTTCGGAATATCCGATTTCTTCTTTGGCTCCTTCAATAACACTTAGAGCTTTCTCCAGGTCTGCTGTGCCGACTGTGAAGGTCATATCTGTAAAACGGCCATCATCGGAGACATTTTGTACAATCATATCAACGTTAATACTTGCGTCAGACAGCGGTCCAAAAACTTTGGATGCCACTCCGGGTTTATCCGCTACGCGCATTAAAGATACTTTTGCTTCATCTCTGGCATATGCAATGCCGCTTACTACTTGTTGTTCCAATATTTCATCCTCACCACAAACGAGTGTGCCAGGGCCACTCCAGTCTCCATCGCGCGCCGGTTCAAGGGTCTCTGGTGGTGTAAAACTTGAGCGAACCTGAAGGCGCACATTGTGTACCATTGCCAATTCTACAGATCTGGTCTGCAAAACTTTTGCTCCCAGGGAAGCCATTTCCAGCATTTCTTCATATGAAACGCGTTCAAGGCGACGTGCCTGGGGCACTATTCTCGGGTCAGTTGTGTAAACACCATCTACATCTGTGTAGATATCGCATCTGTCAGCGTTCAGAGCGGCTGCTATCGCGACAGCTGATGTATCAGATCCACCTCTTCCCAAGGTTGTAATTCTATTATTGTCACTAATTCCCTGAAAACCTGCGATTACAGCAACTTCGCCATTAGTTACGCGGTTTTTTAAATTTTCAGCGGGAATATTCAGTATTCTTGCTGATCCATGAGCATCAGACGTTTCCATGGGGATCTGCCAACCCATCCATGACCTGGCCTGTACACCCATTGACTGAAGGACGATTGACAACAGACCTGCTGTTACCTGTTCTCCTGATGAGACTACAGTATCATATTCCCTTGCGTCGTGTAGTTTAGAAGCCTGTTTGGTCCATTCAATTAACTGATTGGTTTGTCCGGCCATCGCGGATACTATTACTGCGCAGTTATTTCCTGCATCAACTTCACGTTTTACATGTTGAGCCGCAATGCGTATGCGGTCCAGGTCTGCAACAGAAGTTCCTCCAAATTTCAGTACTAATAACGCCATATAAGTCTTTCCCGTCAGTTTTAAATAGGCGGTTTCTTTTCTTTTTGTCAGGTGTCAGCGCATCAACCCTTTGAGATTGACCATTAATAGTCATAAAGTTCTCTTTGCTGCAATATGTGGCTCTTCACTTACTTGACAAGTGAGATCATTAACATGCTTTTATGTATGCTAATGTGCGTAACGCGATCCGCATCCAGCTTTGTATCAGGAGATACAGAATATGTGCTGTTGTGCAGGATATATGCCAAACCCGTTGAAAATCATTCGGGCAAAGAGGTTTTATGAACAGTTCGACTTCGACACTTGATCATGAGGAAGTACAGCAATTTGCTGCAATTGCCTCGGAATGGTGGGACTATAACGGCAAATTTCGTCCATTACATGTTCTTAGTCCGACCAGACTTGGCTACATAAATGAACAAATCTGTTCACACTTCAAGCTTAATTCTAAATCTTCCGGCTGTTATGACGGGTTGAAAATGCTTGATATTGGCTGTGGCGGGGGACTTGTTGCGGAACCGCTGGCACGTCTGCGAGGAGATGTCACAGCTATTGATCCGGCAGAAGAGAATATAGAAGCGGCCAAAATCCATGCAAAAGCTGAGAATCTGACTATCAACTATAGAAGTATAAGGGTCGAGGACCTTGTCAGTGAAGATGTACAGTTTGATGTTGTGGTATTACTTGAAGTTGTCGAGCATGTACCGGATGTTTCTGAATTTGTGCAGGTTTGTTCCAGGTTAGTCAGGCCTGGAGGGTTGTTTATTCTTTCAACCCTCAACCGTACGTTGAAATCTTATGCTCTTGCTATTGTTGGAGCCGAGTATGTTCTGCGCTGGGTGCCTGCGGGGACCCATCAGTGGGACAGATTTGTAAAACCTGCGGAGCTTGCGACAGCAGTTGAGCAATGTGGTCTTGAAGTTCTTGACAAACGCGGTATGGCTTATAATCCGATCAAGGACAGCTGGGCGCTGTCTCATGATATGGATGTGAATTATTTTCTGACGTGTACCAAGCCTGCGGAAGCGGAATAACAGGGTATTCAGTTTTTATCTTCGGGCAGATCCGGTAAAGGTGTGCAGGCCACACCTTCATCATTCAGTTCTTTAATTTCGCTGGCAGTTGCCTCACCATAGATGCCTCTTGATTCAGTTTCCTCATAGTGAATTTTTCGAGCTTCCTCAGCGAATTTATCACCAACATAGTCTGCGTTGTTTTTGACATATTCCTTTATTTTGCGGACGGCTTCTATTGCCTCGTTCATTACTGTATTTGAAGCTTCATTCTCCGAGGTTCTGAGGGGAGCGGGCGCTGCATTGGATTTGGCTGGTATTCCGGGGGCCATCAGGGCTTTGGAAACTTTTTTGCTGCCGCAGACAGAACATAGGAGTTGTTTTGCTTCTTTTTGTTTGTCAAACGCTTCTGAATTGGCAAACCAGCCTTCAAACTCATGCTCTTTATCGCAAATCAAGTTGTAGCGGATCATGATTTCTCCAATTCAAAATCGCGATCATGTTGTAGCGAAGGAAGTTTTTGCCGGATTGTTTTTACCTGCTTCAGGTCAATATCTGCACTGATCCAGCCAGGAGAGCTGCCTGCTTCTGCCAGGATTTCTCCCCATGGAGAGATTATTACTGAATGACCGTAAGTGGCCCGACCGGTTTCATGGAACCCGCCCTGAGCTGCAGCCATTACAAAGCAACCGTTTTCGATTGCACGGGTGCGCAGAAGGGTGTGCCAGTGTGCTTCACCAGTTGGTTTTGTAAATGCAGCAGGAACAGTCAGGATTTCTGCTCCAGCCTGAGCAAGAGTTCTGTAAAGAGCAGGGAATCTGAGGTCATAGCAGATCGTCAGGCCAATTTTCCCCCATGGCAGTTCAGCCAGAACAGCCTTTGTTCCCGGGCGAAAGTTTTTGGATTCTCTGTAGCTCTCTCCATTTGGCAGATCTACATCGAACATATGGATCTTGTCATATCTGGCTTTAATGGTCCCATCCGGTGCGATAAGGAATGCCCTGTTGGCTGCCTCTTTATCTGATAGTCTGATTGCCATACCACCAATATGGAGCCAGACAGAAAAATCCTTTGCCAGTCGGGTAAAGGCCTGCAATGCACTGTTATCTTCTTCAGGCTCAATATTTTCAAACAGTGACCTGCTTTTTAGCTCCATTAGAGCTGTGTTTTCAGGTGTCTGGATATAATCGGCACCATCATTCGCGGCTTCAGCAACAAATGTGCTTACGGCCTCAATATTGGGGGCCGTTGTCCGGGTTGATCTTAGCTGGATCAGTGAAGCTCTAAAGGTTTTACTATCAGTCATAATGAGGTCCAGTGGTTGTTAAACAAAGATATTAACCCGCCAGCAATTCATCCAGTTTTCCTTCTGCATCCAGAAGGTGCAGTTCATCACATCCACCAATATGCCTGTCTCCGATAAAAATCTGAGGTACGGTATTACGTCCACCTGCGCGTTTCTGCATTTCTTCTCTCTTTTCAGGAGAAGACACGTCAATTTCCTCGAATTCAATTTCTTTTTTTGCTAAAAGCCTTTTTGCCCTGAGGCAGAACGGGCAGATCATCGTAGTGTAAATCGTAACGGGCTGTGTATTTTGCATTGGTTTCATACCATTTCAAGAACAGGAATTATGATGTGTTATTCCCTTAAAGGCTAACCCTAATCGCCCAAAAGGACGGGGTCAACGACTCTGGCGAGGGTTAATACATCTACTTTATTTGCTTTGGCTTTCAGTAGTGTTTTGGTGCAGGCATTGATTGTAGCGCCTGTTGTCAAAACATCATCGACCAGAACGATATCTTTAGCCTGAATAGCCGAGAGACGGTGTTTCGGTATTTTAAAGGCTGCTGAAACGTTCTTTTCTCTTTGTTTTCGGGTAAGTTCTACCTGTGCTCTGGTATTTTTTACCCGCTTCATAGATAGGCAATTAACCGGAATATTGCAATATACACCTATTGCCTGTGCCAGTAATGCTGACTGGTTGAAACGTCTTGACCATAATCTTGAGCGGGAGAGTGGTACAGGAACCAGCAGGCTGTTCTTTCCCAGAATATCCTTTCCTGCACTGGCCATCCATCGGCCAAAGAGTTTTACCCCCTCGTGCTGATCAGCGTATTTCAAGGCATGGATCATTGATTTTACAGGGCCTTCATAATGGGCAACGGATCTTGCACGGTTGAAAATGGGTGGGTAGGCAAGAGCTGCTGCAGAAATAGTCGTATCTCCGATGTTATATGGCATTGGTATGCCAAGCCTGTCGCATATAGGGGGAATAATGAAGTTTGTCTGTCGCCAGCATGTCGGGCATAAAGTTTCATGTTGATGGGTAGATGTTTTGCAGGCAATACAGACCGGAGGCAGAACCAGATCCGAGCAATATCTGCTGAATGAGTAAAGGAGTTGTTTTATCTGGCTCATTCTTTAGTGTTCTCTTCAATGTGTATGGCCATTGGTATTACTTTCAGGGTAAAGAAAGAGTTTCCGGAGGGACTGTGTCTATTGATATTTTTGATCGTGATCTTTTATCTGCCAAAAGGTGTCGGTTTGCCGGCAGCGCAGAAGACTATGATTTTCTGTTAAAGCGGGTTGCGGAGGATATTGCAGACAGGCTCAGTGCTGTTACCCGAAAATTTTCCCATGCTCTGGAGGTTGGCGCACATCATGGTGTGGTTGGCAGATTGTTGATGCAGGGGCAGATTATTGATGAGCTTACTTCAATGGAGGAGTGTCCGGCTCTGCTAAACAAATGTGCCGGCACAAAAATTCAGGGTGACCCTGAAAATCTTCCCTTCGAAAGTGGTGCCTTTGATCTTGTTATTTCCGCTCTAAGTCTGCATTTTGTGAATGACCTGCCGGGTGCTCTGTTGCAGATCAGGCGGGTTCTCAGGCCGGACGGGTTGTTTATTGGAGTTATGCCGGGCGGGCGGACTTTATTTGAATTGAGGGAATCTTTTGCTGTTGCCGAGGAAGAGATCGAAGGTGGTGTCAGTCCACGTGTGGCTCCTTTTGTTGATGTGAGGGACGGAGGGGCGTTGCTGCAGCGGACCGGGTTTGCCTTGCCGGTTTCTGATCTGGATGTGGTTCAGGTGTCTTATGAAACGCCATTTCATTTAATGAGGGAACTGCAAAGAATGGGGGGAAGTAATATTCTGCGTTCAAGAAGCAGGAAGCCCTTGCGTCGTTCTACGATGATGAGGATGGTGGAGGTCTATCAGCAGCGGTTTGAGGGAGCAGACGGGCGTATTCCGGCTACCTTCGAGCTGCTCAATCTTGCAGGCTGGAGTCCGCATGAGAGCCAGCAGAAACCATTGCAGCCAGGTACAGCCAAGACCCGATTGGCGGATGCTCTTGGAGTTGAAGAGTTCCCTACCGGAGAGAAGCCCTGATAATTGTTTCAGATCTGTTGTTCTGACTCTGGTTCATTGCTTCCACGACTGTATAGGCGCAGAAAAAAATTGCAAAATGTACACCAACAAAAATGATGACTTTGTTCAGCATTACCCATTCCCCACATTGCTAAACTGTATCCAGGTTCTTTATAGCTGAAAATATATAGTATTGAGTTAAGCCCGGGCGGGTTTGTGTTTTTTCCTATATTGACAAAACGGATTTATGATATACCGTTCGGTTCAAAACGATCAAAAGAAATAAAATCGGGGAAGCAAGGAGTTATAAATGACCACTATCGATGCACTTAATGAAATGGCTAAGGGGTATCTTCCTGATCATCTCGGGATTGAATTTACTGAATATGAGGGTGTGCATCTGGCGGGGCGAATGGTTGTAAAAAAGAACCTGATGGCCCCTAACGGTTTTCTGCATGGCGGCAGTGTTGTGGCCTTTGCTGATACGCTGGCCGGTATTGCCTGTGTTAATAATCTGCCTGAAGGTGCCGCAGGGTTTACTACGGTAGAGCTGAAAACAAATTTTCTTGGAACTGCCCGTGAAGGAACTGTGTGTGGAACTGCCAAACCCTTGCATATGGGAAGCACTACACAGGTCTGGGATGTGGAGATATACCGGGAAGCTGACAAGAAAGTTATTGCCCAGTTTCGTTGTACCCAGATGATTCTGATGCCGAGATAGTACAGAGCTTTTTTTAGTCTGCCTGCTATTGATGGTATTATTAAGTGATTTCCGGAGCTTTCAGATGTTGATTAATTTCAAATCTTTCAGCTCCGGAATAGAGCAAATCAGGAGCCTGGCTCTGCTCCATAGATTCCTGCAGTTAGCGTTTACCGCGAAAGAGCAGCAAAACCCACCAGACAAATATTGTTGAAGCGACCAGAATTGCCATTCTCATGGGCAAGCCTCTCTCGAGAATGCCTGATCTGAACAGGAAGCGGCTGGCAAATATTGCCAGTGCAACACCACCGGCTACCGATAGTAATAAATGTATGAATTGCCCAAACAGCGATCCGCCACTTCTGGATGGTCTTGTCTGTTGGGGCTGATGGTAGATCTGTTGTTGTTGTGGTTTTGATTTTCCTGAAAACAGGTTCAGGATAAATGCAGTCAGAACTCCACCTATAACAGTGATTATCAGTTCATTTGCAAATGGTTCGAAATTCATTTTTACCCTCCCTGTGATGTCAGCCATTTAACTTACATCATCAATTTGTGACATGAATACACTAGTTTCAGGCTGGTGGTCTAAAAAATGATGGTAGAACTTAATTTTTATTAACTATAGGGTTGCCTTATCTCAGACAAATTTACAGCATACCAGCCTAACCTACTAGAGTAATTAACTGATTCGTTTTGAGAGTAGGATGTAGAACAGCCGATTCTACGTTTTCTATTTAGTATGGCGCGTTCCTGACAACAGCTTTAACCCCAAGGAGGCGTAAGGTGATTAAGCGGTTGCATTGGGTCATTGTGCCATGTCTGGCTTTTTTGTCTGCATGTCAAGCGACACATATGTCTGGCGATGTTCCAATGAGTTTGACAGCTCAAGAAGCATTTGACCACGATGGTGGTGGCAGTTCTAATAGTGGATTATTCTCAGCGCTAATTCAGCAGGAAAGTGGTGGAAGAAACCGTGTGGTAAGTCACGCAGGTGCCG
>JBOEGA010000214.1:0-1394 GCA_050633205.1 Methyloligellaceae bacterium
TGTCATGTATGGACCTTTCCCGGATTGCAAGAACTTTTTAAGCGGCTGGTACGGTCATGTATGCGGCCTTTCAAATACCCATTCGGGCTGGCCATGATGGGGTGAGCGTTGCAGCGCGCGCCCTGATCATCCCGACGGAGTTGTTGCTCCTATGACAATTGACGGCGTCTTTGCTGCATGGCTCTTCAGCCATTCCTGTACGTCCTTGCTATCTCATCTGTCTCTTTTTTATTCCCTTACATCTGATTACACAGCGCTCGAATGTGAAGGAGAATAAACCTTGCCCATCGCTATCACCGCCCATGCTATGCGGGCGATCTTGTTTGCGACAGCAACAGCAGCAACCTTCCAGTCTTTACGCGCCAGAAGTTTCCTCGCCCAATTCATCAGTGAATCTGCGACATCCTCTTTCAATTTGGACGCATTATAGAGCATCGAGTTTGCAGCTTCGACAAGAGTGCGCCTCAATTCCTTATCACCATGCTTGGAAATCCCCATCAAACGGTTCTTTTCTCCGCTTGCCTGCTGTCGTGGTGTCAACCCAAGGTAGGATGCAAAGGCTCTGCCATTTTTAAAAGATGCCGGATCTTCGAGTTTTACGGAAAGCAACGCTGCATTGACCGGACCGATATAGGGAACAGTCTGCAACCGGACACATCTCTCATCCAGGTCAACACTGGCTGCCAGCTTTTCCTTGAGACGCTTAACCTGTTCCATTTGCTGCTTAAGTTCGTTGTGCAGATCCCTGATAATATCTTTCGCCAGTTCAGGCAAAGTAATAAACTCTGAATGCTCCTCTATGGACTTTATAAGCTTCATTAACGTCGTATGCTTTCTTGAGCTGATAATACCATATTCATAAAGCAAAGATCTCAACTGGCTGAGCGTTTGATTTTTCTGTCGAACACATCTGTCTCTGACTTTCTGCAGAGCCTGTATCGCCTGAGCCTCTTCACTCCTGATCGCAACAGAACGAACATGGGGGCGAGTTGCTGCTTCAGCTATAGCGCGGGCATCTCTGGCATCATTCTTATGCGGTCCGGAGAGATAAGCTTTAACTGCCCTGGGGGACATCATTTTTATCTGATATCCCAACTCTCCAAGAAAACGTGCCCAATAATGTCCGCTGCCACAGGCCTCTAACCCAATAAGGACAGGGGACGCGTGCTTTCTCATAAAATTTTTGAAGGCTTCCCGCTTCAAACGCTTGCTCCAGATCACATTGCCGGACACATCCAATGCACATACCTCAAAAATACGTTTTGCCAGGTCAATACCAATTGCGCTAACATCATTCATAGGACCTTTTCCTTTTTATACATTCCAACTGTATCTGGCGCATTATGACGCCGTGCCTCTCCGAGAGGCAAGGGAAAGGTCCATCCCATCATCCC
>JBOEGA010000215.1:0-4077 GCA_050633205.1 Methyloligellaceae bacterium
GGTCTGATCTTCCAGTTGTCCGATAATTTTATCAAAGGCCTGTTTGACCTGCGGATCAGAGTGTTCGTAACAGATAATAGCAAGTTTGCTCTCCCTGAAACCGGACTCTGTCATATGTTCGGCATATGTTTTGGGTTCCCAGGTAAGAATATCCACTGCAAAAGCAAGTGGGTCAACCGGAAGCATTTCCAGAAGCATAAACATAGCACTGAAATGATTGAGATAATCGGTCGTCAGAAGGGTATCTGTATTGATATTGCTGTCCTGAAGGCGTTCCATCAGCGCATCTTGCTGATCTTCATCAAATAGATTTGCCGGGATCTCATGACCACTAGCACAACTATTCGCTGTCGCCCCTGACATTATAACAAGCCCTTCTTACCGCAATTCAGAAATTCCACGTCCATTAACACTCATAATTATGGATGAATTTGGTTTCAAAACAATTACGGTAGTTGAATTCAGGCTGACCATAGCAGTAAAGCCGTTACTGCTATGGTTAAAAGCTGGTAAATCAGTTGTTATTTTTGAACAAAATAGCCGATTATTGCCCCTGCAAGCGGGAAATAGACAGGAGCAATGCGAACACTCGCATATGTTTTGATAAAACCTGTAATGCCAGGCAGGAAAGTAATCAGGGCAGCACCAATCAGGGCACCTATTAACGCATAGGAAAGAGTTGCAGGTGATGGTGGTTTAACATCTTTTAAAACAACTCCACCTACATGGCCAACAAGCCATACCAGCAAAGCGAATATTACGCCGATTACGAAATATTCAAAAGGCCCTCTCGGGATAAACTTGATTACAGATCTGATCTGGTCTCCCAGAAATAAAGCAGCTCCGACCTGCATAAGCACTAGAAAAATGCGTGGTAATAGCATTGTGTCCGACCCCCCAATAAAAGGTTTAGATATATAGGTTTGATGTTAGTTTGTATTCAGAATACTAGCAGACTAATATGGCTAATTTCAAACAGACACGCCATTGATAATGTAGTTATTACCATAATATCTCGGTGGTTAGAGGAATTGGTATACTCAAACTATCATCAGGAGTGCGTGATATAACATTGTCTTGCCTTGTCAAAATTCCTTAATAGGGTCAGTGTTATCCTATTCGATCTTTCCCTGCAAAACGGAGAACAGCTTATGGCCAGGTCATCACAAAAGCTTACATTTGAAGGCAGTCTGGGTGCAGAACTGGCAGCGAGGTTGGATTTTCCTCAGGGAAAAGTTAAAGCCTTCGCATTGTTTGCTCATTGCTTTACCTGCTCAAAAGACATCTTTGCAGCATCAAGAATAGCGGGAGAACTGTCCGAACTGGGGTTTGCTGTATTAAGATTTGATTTTACAGGACTTGGAGCAAGCGAAGGTGAATTTGCAAATACCAACTTTTCTTCAAACGTTGCAGACCTCGTCAAAGCAGCAGATTATCTGAGAGAAAACTTCGAGGCTCCCAAAATCCTTATCGGCCACAGCCTGGGAGGAGCAGCGGTTCTGTCTGCAGCTCATATGATCCCCGAAGCCCTTGCCGTTGCCACAATTGGAGCCCCCGCGAATGCTGACCATGTGGTGAAGAATTTCGGGGCTAAACTGGATGAAATACAACAGGATGGAGTGGCTGAAGTAGAGCTGGCCGGACGGCCGTTTAAAATTAAGTCCCAGTTCCTTGATGATCTGAAAAGCCAGTCAGTAGAGGATAAAATACGAAAACTCGGCAAGGCTCTCATAATATTCCACGCCCCTCTGGACCAGACAGTGGGAATTGAAAATGCAGGAATGATCTTTGAAGCAGCAAAACATCCCAAAAGCTTTGTATCCCTTGACGACGCGGATCATTTACTGTCACGCCGTTCCGACGCATCCTATGTGGCATCCGTGCTGAGCGCATGGGCGGAACGTTATATTCCGCTCTCTGAAGAGGTTGAAGAAAAGCCGGCTGAGACCGTTGTAACCGTTTCGGAAAATGGCAAAGGCAAATACCAGCAGGACGTTTCTGTGCGTAATCATCATCTGATCGCTGATGAACCGGTAGCAATGGGTGGCACTGATCAGGGAGCAGCACCTCATGAGTTTCTGGCAATCGGTCTGGGAGCATGCACCTCAATAACATTGCGTATGTATGCGGAGCGTAAAAAAATTCCTCTGGAGCATATAAGGGTCTCTGTCACTCGCCAGAAAAACACTGATGCGAATCAGAAGCAGATGATTCAGTTTGATAGAGAAATAGAGCTTACCGGAGAGCTGGATTCAGCGACGAAAAAGCGTCTTCTGGAGATTGCAGACAAATGTCCTGTGCATAAAACTCTGAAGAACGGATCAGGAATAACTTCAAAACTTAAAAACTAGTTTTTGAGCAAATCACCAGTATCTCCATAATAAAGAATCATTTTTTTATATATTAGCGGAATGGGTGAGGTAAAAATCCCACATATTACAGTTTTAAAGTTGCTAACGGTAATATATTCTTCAATCTAAATCTTCCGAGAAATGTATAGCTGATTATAAATACATGGTTTTATGAAAAGTATACAAATAGACATTTCATTTCGTTGGATTTGTTAAGCAAAAAATAACGACTCTCTTGCGGTTTTTTCTAGACAAACCCCCACCAAATCACATTTTATGATGAAAACATTCGGGAGTTGTAGCTCTTACCCGAACTGCAGATTGTATGCAGTCAAATACTAAAGAGGGGGCAGGCTATGGCGCGGATGGACGTTTTCCGCCAGGGGATGTTGTATTGTCTTGTAAGTCAGTTCGTAAACTGGAGCGGCATAAGACAATTGAAACGACGCAATACTGTCCTGAATATCAGCAGAGCAATTGTCAACGGGCTCATTGTGCTGTTGGTTGTTGTGGCTATTACAAAAATCGCACTAAGCATCACGACAACCACATCTGATGTTCTCAGGGCATCAGGAGAGAAACTGGCTGCTCAGACTGCTGCCGTTTCAACAGGGCTGACCAGCTCATTATCTGAAATCCCTGCTGACAGGCGCAATGCCTATGGTTATTGGCCAGTCTTCCTCAATCAGACTATGAGCAGTGTATCCGGCAGCAGATATATAGCCGTGCTGACTGATCATAGCGGAACTGTCAGAGCAGAACTGCCGGGTGGCCGCTTTCCTTTGGGAGAAAATCTGTTCTCCTATCTTCCGGAAAACAGGCTGCAGGAACTTTTCAAAACAGATGTTACAGCAGGCAAAATCAGGCAGCTTGATAATAAAGAATATCAGATATCCCTGAAACTGGTAAAAGATACCGGAATGCTTGTTCTAATTCAGGAAGTTAAGCCAATTCTCGCTGCCTGGAAAAGACAGACATTATTATACCTGTGCCTCTTCATAATACTTGGTGGTATTTTGCTTGCAGCGGCATTTCTGTTGAGACTGCTTGGCAAGGCTCCATCAAAAAGAATTCGTTCATTGGAAAAGCACCATGTCTTTATTGATTCGGTCTTGAGTGATGGAGGTTGTGGTCTTTGGTTCTGGGACATCGAACGAGACCAGATTACATGGTCTCGCTCAATGAGCTCAGTTGCAGGGTTTGGTCCAAGAGATAAATCACTGTCTTCAAAAGAACTGGGTAAACTTCTACATAATGAAGACTGGTTGGTGCGAACCATCGACGCCCATGTCCGTGAAGGTAAAGAATCCATAGAAACCCGTTTCCGTCTACGCCATAAAACTGAAAATCGATGGATCAATCTCGAATTGCGCGGGCGTTTTGAAACATCCCTGCACGGAAAGCTGCCTCGCCTGATGGCTGTTGTTGTGGATGTCACAGATAATCAGGCCAATCAGGACCGTAATGAAGAATCTCTTTACCGACTGGTTGATGCCATTGATACCGTCTCGGAAGCATTCGTACTGTGGGATGCCAATAAAAAACTGGTGATGTGCAATCGCAAATTCCAGCAATTCTATCGCCTGCCGGACCATCTTCTGGAGCCTGGGACAGACTATCAGGAAATAGTAACTGCGGCTTCAGACAAATCACTGGAAAATGGGTTACTTTCTCCTGCTCATAAAAACTCTGCTGCGCATACTTACGAAGCCAGACTGGGGCATGG
>JBOEGA010000216.1:0-5488 GCA_050633205.1 Methyloligellaceae bacterium
CCACAAATTATTATTCGCTTAGACATTGTATTTTAATTGTCTCCTAACTGACAAGATATTTTCAATTCCCCTTACCTTAACTTTATCATTGAGATTATCATCATCTATATTTTTATTTATCATTTCTATAAATATTTCATCTGTTGTAGAAATATTATCACTTTTGAATAGAAGCTTAATACATTTACTTGTGAATTCTACTATCTGCAACACGGCAGCTACATCACCAATGCATTGATATGTTGGGTGTTGCTTACCTTTCATCTCTCTATCTAAATACTCAAGTACTTCTGGTCCGTAGTTAGCAACTAATCTATTGCCCACTAAATTTGTAAAATAATCAATTTGAATATCCATTTAAAACCTTCCTTTCTACAAGAATAATATTATAAGAACAACGCCAAATATCCACTAGAAAAAAAAAGAAAAACTAACAGGCGATTTTAAGCGTAGCTGATTGCTCCCGTGAGTCATAGCTCGCAGCAGTGATCCGAGCTTTTTTTCTAACTGCCCAACTAAAAACTTAACATTCCCGGTTTGATTTATTTCTTTGCTGTTGTATAGGAAATGCTTAAGATCTTTGTTTGCATGTGCCCCCTGTATTTTTATAACAAAGACAACCTCTTCTCTGTACGGTTTTAGCACTCCATCTGATTATGCATGCCAGCACTAACTCCGTGCACAACGGCAAATGCTGGCATGAACAATGTGAGCGGGGTTACAAAGCCTGTTCTGCGAAAGAGGCAGGGTTTATATATTACCGCTATTCAAATTCAAGTATTCCAACATGATACTTGACTGCAAATGACCGTTCACCTTAAACTTACAGGCATGGGGTTCTGCGAACACCCCGTGAGGCGTCAGCCCAAGATTCGCATCCTGCTTAACCTCAAACCTGAGAGGAAGGATGCGTTATGCCATCTCCAACAGAAATAACTGTATCTCAACTATCCCGTCTTATTGGTACACCTGATCTGTCATTGATTATTGATGTGCGTATTGATGAGAATTTTCAGCTTAATCCTGCGCTTATTCCCTGTTCTGTTAGAATATCTCATAAGGATATTGATACTTCTCTCGCCAGAATTGGGGAGAATAAAAAAGCGATTGTTGTCTGCCATGAAGGCCATAAACTTTCGCAGGGTTATTCTGCGCAGTTGCGCAATCAGGGCATCATGGCGGAGACATTAGAGGGTGGATTTGTTGCCTGGAGTCAATCCGGTAATCCTGTCCTGTCTCTGAAAAATATGCCAAAGCCGAATGACAAGGGACAGACAGTCTGGGTGACCCGTCATCGGCCCAAGATTGACCGCATCGCATGTCCCTGGCTTATAAGAAGGTTTATTGATCCGAGTGCAGTGTTTCTCTTTGTATCGCCATCTGAAGTTCTGGGAGTCGCGGATAAATTCGATGCCACGCCTTTTGACATTGATGATGTGTTCTGGAGTCATCGTGAGGAGAAATGCAGTTTTGATACATTTATCGAAGAGTTTAGTATCGAAACCCCGCCATTAAAAGTTCTGGCAGCAATCGTGCGTGGAGCAGATACCAACCGTCATGACCTGGCTCCCGAAGCAGCGGGATTGTTGGCAGCCTCACTTGGATTGTCCCGGATGTATAAGGATGACCTTGAACAGCTTGAATCCGGTATGCTGCTCTATGATGCGTTCTACCGCTGGGCCAGAGATGCCAGAGAGGAAGGTCATGACTGGCCTGCTGCGCTTAATACTGGATCAAAATGACGTGTTTCGCTGAGTGGGGGAACTCGGTCCATGCCAGAACTAACTCCGTGTGCAACGGCAAATGCTGGCATGAACAGTGTGAGCGGGGTTGCAAGGCTATGCTCGGCGGAGGAATTAGAAATCCCGCCCTGCGAAGGTTTTATATTCCACCATACTTACTACGGAATAATTCGATTAATTTTGTTGCAGCAGGGCTTAGATAGCCTTCGCGTCGGGTTACAAGGCATACGGGATTATAAATATCAAATCCTTTTACCTTTATAATCTTTAGAGAATTTGCGGCTTGTTCTTCTATGGTTGAGCTATCCGGTAGCATCGCGATGCCATAACCAGCTTCAATCAGGCGTTTTTGAGCAGTTAGACTATCAACTGGTGTCCAGTGTAAATCTGAAATGCCGAGTGTCAGAAACTGTGCAAAAATATTGTCTGCGGAACTTTCACGTACTTTGTGAGTGTATGGAAAAGCTAACCAGTGTTCGCTAGCCAATGAACGTAGCGATTTGACAGTTTTACCAGCCAGCGGATGGTCAGGCGAACATGCAATGTGCAAATGCTCTTTCGATATCTCAATGTTATGAAGGTCAGAAGCATGATCCGTAAAATATCGAAGTCCAATTGTTGCTTCCCCGTTTCTTACGAGTTCGCTGATTTCGGAGCTCGTGGCAGTACGTATCGTCAGAGTTACTTCCGAATGCATAGAAGAGAATTGCTTTAAGACCGTGGTCATATTGGTACTGGCGAGCGTTCCTACAGCTGCAATCGCAAGAGGCCCTGCATTACCGGACCGCAGGCCTTCAATAGCTGAACAGCAGTCATTAATTGATGCTAGCACGCGCTGGGCGTATGGGAGTAGAACCTGTCCCGCCTGACTGAGAACAATACCGTTTGAGGTCCGTTCGAACAAAGGCACCCCTAGCTCCTCTTCAAGTAAGGCTATCCGGCGGCTGATAGCTGGCTGTGAGCGACCAAGCCGGGTTGCTGCGACTGAAAAACTACGATTATGATAAATTACAAGAAATGTACGAAGTGCTTCGGAGTCCATCTAACGAAAACCCTGTATGCAAAAAACTGATCTATACTATTATAACTATAAATTTGACTAATATAAAGTGAAAGCATAATCATTTTCAGAGTTTTCTTATATCTGGAAGAGGATGGTTACATGTCTCACGAATCTTATGCTGCTGATTTTCTGGAAATGCACAATACCGGCCCTGGTTTTGTTATGCCGAATGCTTGGGATACGGGCAGTGCCATTATTCTCGCTGCTTCGGGATTTCCTGCTATTGCGACAACAAGCAGTGGTATTGCATTTTCACTTGGTAAACAGGACTACCCAACTGGAGATAGCAGTCTAAATGTATCAAAAGAGGAAATGTTTGCCCGAATAGCCGAGATGGTTAAATCGGTAAAAATACCCGTTAATGGCGATTTGGAGGCCGGGTATGGAGATGAGCCGGAAGCCATAGCTGAAACTGTACAGATGGCTATCGAAGCTGGTTTAGCTGGAGGTAATATCGAAGATAAGATACCCTTTAAAACAGAGCTTTATGATGAAACACTTGCCGTGGAGCGTATTCTTGCGGCGCGTGAAAAAATTGATGCTATGAACAGCAGTTTTGTTCTTACAGCACGTTGTGATGCTATTGTGTGGTGTGAGAACGGTGTGGAAGAAGCAATAAGACGTTCTAACCTGTATCGTGATGCAGGTGCAGATTGCCTGTTTACACCATCTCCAACAGATATCCAGACAATTACTACCTTAGCAAAAGAAATTAATGGACCACTCAATATGGTAATGGGGTTAGGTAGCGCTGATGGCAATGTCAGGGAGTGGCTGGCATCCGGGGTGCAACGTATTAGCCTCGGTGGTAGCATTGCTCGTGCTGCACTTGGATTCGTACAACATTCGATGAAAGAACTGCAGCAAAAAGGAACAATAACATTCGCCGAAATGCAAATACAACAACCTGATTTGAACAGGTTATTTGGGGAATACCACTCAGTGGCTCCCGGTGGAGTTCAATAGAATTGGCGCAAGATTATGATCTTTTCTTCGCTGGGCGGTTACAAACCCCGCCCAGCGGAGGTCCTCCTACTGAAATATCTCAGCAGAAGCCCCGAATTTTTTGGGCCAGGCGACAACCGGGTAATCAGTTGCACCAATAATATGTGTCTTAACTACCCAGGATCCAAAGTTACGTTTCAAAAGCACCCCAACCCATTCGTCAAACAAGCCTTCTTTTACTGCGTCACGAAATTTCGTTATGTTATAATTGACTTTGCCACCGTTACGAAGTCGAGGAACCGCTTCAAGATAGGCCCACTCGCCTTTCACCTTCAGTTTTCTGACAACAAATACAATCTTTTGTCCAGCCAGCGCTTTCATGATTGGGACACGGGCGGCGTCCATGATTTGCTTTCTCTCAGGTGAACGGACATCAGGAATGTATAAGTGCCCCGCTAATGCCTGGGAAACAACGAAAAAGAAAAAACAGGATGTGAGAACTATTCTGTGCATATCATTTTTCCTGAAGATAAGTCGACTGGATCAAACAGTGAATCTGTTGGCTGACCGGTTGAATGAGTTTCTGTCATTCTAAGCCTTTGCTGTACGAGCATCAACCCGTCTGATTATTCATGCCAGAACTAACACCACGCACAACGGTAAATGCTGGTATGAACTGTGTGAGCGGGGTTACATAGCCCTGCCCGGTGGAAGGTTTGTTAAGGGTAAACTTTTAGTGATTTCAGGATGAAATTTCCTGAACAAGTTGTGATCAAGCAAGCCGAATTTTAAACGCATTGCAAATTTAACTCGTCGTAGATACCAGAGCATGTCGAGTTTGAATAGCTTCATTTATCGGAAATCTTTACGCCATAACCTGCGCCTTAAGGTTTGGAAATAGCCCGCTATTCCCTACAGGTTAAGACTTGGCCCTGACAAAAAGTTTTCTCGGTAAGGTGAACCCATTTACACAGGAGATGCCCTGGCGATTTAACAATAAATTATAAGGGGTGTTCAATGTTTAGGGTTACGACTGTCTTTGCATTAGTATTCTTGGTTTACGCGTCTGTGCAAGCTACAAAGGCTTACGCACTTACGCCTCAAGAGAAGCTCGACCAGTTTCTCACTGCAATGCATTCACCAGATGCTTCTGTCCGTAAGGGCGCATTGATGTATGCTTTACTTAAAAAAGATCCAGACCTTCGACGACCCTTAGTACAATTCGCGAAAGATAAAGCCAGCCCTTACAGAAGAATTGCTTTGCTTGTATTAGGTGCTTATAGAACTTCGGAGATTACGCAGATACTTATTGATTGCATAAAAGATGAAGATCCAAATATTCGTTTAGTTGCAACCATGGCACTTTCCAGATACCGTGATCCTTTATTGTTACCTGTCTTAATGAATATAACAAAAAACGGGACAAAACCTATGAGGGCCCATGCCTACATGGGTATTGCCAGCATTGGAGATAGAAGGTTTGCTCCTCAGTTGATCGAGGAGATCAAAACCAATCCATGGGATCGACTCCATATTATATCTGCACTTGGCTTCCTGGGAGATAGAAAAGCCGTACCTGCTCTTATTGATGCTTTGAAACATTCTGAATTTCAGGTGCGTGTGACCTTCCCCCTATAATTAGCTGCAGTTTTCATCTCGTGATATAGATCAGATTCGCGGCATATACGGAGGGTATTATGGGGAAGAAGCGACACAGTGTTGAGCAGATTATCCGGCT
>JBOEGA010000217.1:0-2610 GCA_050633205.1 Methyloligellaceae bacterium
CAGGATAATGGTGTCAGTGGTTCTGATGTTATTCTGACCGGATACAGCCTTGGCGGTGGAGCAGTGAATGCTGCTGCAGATGGCAAATATTCAAACTCGGACGGCTTTTTTGCAGACTCGAATTATATCGGTTTTGCCTCGCCTATGATTACAACAGGTGAGAATGTTTTCAACTTCGGTTTTGAAAATGATGCCGTTTACCGCCTTGAAAATGGTAACGAAACTTCGGTTGATAATCTTGTATTGTTTGATGATACCTACTCAAGCTCTACATTTGCTGCATTTGGCCTGAACCTGTTTACGCTTGGTGGCTGGGATGCTCATATTGAAGGGTTTAACGATAACGAAGCGATATTCTCATCAATAGCTGATTCTCATTTTTATGATGAGATGTCTCAGGACAGTCTTGTGATTGTTTCCAACCTGAGTAATCTGGCCCGTGGTTCTACCTGGGTTGAGCCAGTTAACCGTACGACAGGCTATCATGACGGGGATGATGCTTTCATTCTTGGTAATGCCAACAATAACCGTCTGCGTGGAGATGGTGGTGATGATCGTATTGATGGTCATGCCGGCAATGATACGATGAATGGTCGTGGCGGTAATGATGCTCTTCATGGCGGCACCGGTAATGATACTCTGACTGGTGGTGCAGGAGATGATACATTTATCTTCAATGCCGGGTTTGGTGATGACACAATTACCGATTTCAATGTCAATGACGATATGATTCAGTTTGATAGCAGTGTCTTCAGCAGTTACAGCGATGTTCTCAGTAATGCCTATGAGACAGGTGGTGGCTGGTTCAGTAGTGGTGAGGTTGTTATCGAAAGTGGCAGCAACAGCATTGTGCTGGAAGGTGTCGAGCTTGATGATCTGAGTGCCGGTAACTTTATGTTTGCGTAGCCTCACTCCCCCCAAACTAAAGAATGAAACCCTTCCTGCCTGTGCAGTGGAGGGTTTTTTTGTATTTATTCAAGGTATTGAGAAATACCAGAATAGACGGGGGCGGCTTTCCGTCCTATATCAACTTGACAACATAGGGAGTAGTATGTTGTTCTCGATTTTCGAAATATGAGCGGTCGCTGGAGTGGTTTATCTGTTCTGTTGCGGCTGTTGAAGTTGTGACAGGGACTGATATGTCATTGAGTTCTTTGGTTAATATCCCGGAAGAGGGGCACAAGGAGATACTTTGTGCTGCTGCTGCGTGTTTTTCTGAACTGGGATATTGCGGGACGACTATTGAGAAGATTGCTGACAAGCTGGGATGTACTATTGGCAGGATTTACCATTTTTACGGTACAAAAATGGATCTGTTTCTTGGTGTACATCAGGTTGGTCAGGAGATTTGCTATAATGCAGTATTTCCGGTTTATGACAGCAATAGCCCGGCACTTGAGCGTCTTTTTGATATGTCATCTGAACATGTCAATGTCATGATCAAATCCCTCAAATTCCAGAAGGTTGTCAGGGCGGGTGTCGAAATGCACATTCGTGGTGCAACTACTCCTGCCCATAGAGACAAGCTGGACAGGATTATCGGTAAGCGAAAAAATTATTCGGCACTGTTCCGGGACGTTATGGAAGATGCCCGTGGGGATGGAGTTCTCGAATACCCGGATGTTGGGGTTGCGATTCAACTGTTGTTTATGACACTGAACTCACCGGCTTACTGGAAAAAACCTCCTGCCATGCATAGCGAGAAAGAAACCAAAGAGGTGGTCCGGCATATTGTAACATATGCGCTTAGCGGACTTGGTATTGATAAAGATAGTTTATCCAGATTAGAAGAAAGAGTGCAAACGCAATGAAAACACGTATAACGGAACTGTTTGGTATAGAGCATCCTATCATTCAGGGTGGTATGCATCATGTTGGGCTTGCGGAGCTTGCTTCGGCGGTTTCCAATGCTGGTGGACTGGGTATTATTACCGGTCTTACGCAACCAAATCCGGAAGCACTGGCTAACGAGATTGAACGTTGCAAGTCTATGACTGACAAGCCGTTTGGTGTGAACCTGACATTTCTACCAGGGCTTTCAACGCCTGACTATCCGGGATATATCAAGTCTATTATTGATGGCGGTGTTAAGATCGTTGAGACAGCAGGGCGCAGTCCTGAGGCCTATATGGATCAGCTAAAAAGTGCTGATATTAAAGTTATTCATAAATGTACTTCTGTGCGTCACTCTCTGAAAGCTGAAAAAATTGGCTGTGATGCAGTCAGTGTTGATGGATTTGAGTGTGGTGGGCATCCTGGTGAAGATGATATTCCAAATATGATCCTGTTGCCGCGCGCTGCTGAAGAGCTTAAAATTCCATTTGTTGCATCTGGTGGTATGGGTAATGCCGAGCAGTTTGTTGCAGCGCTCGCGCTTGGTGCTGATGGCATCAATATGGGAACAAGATTTATTGCGACCAAGGAAGCTCCTGTGCATCAGAATGTGAAAGATGCAATTGTTAATTCAACCGAGCTTGATACGCGCCTGATTATGCGTCATCTGCGTAATACGGAAAGAGTGCTGACTACCTCTGCGGTTGAAGATCTTGTGGCTCTGGAGCAGGAAAAGGGTGCTGATATCGAATTCCAGGATATCGTGCAGTATGTTGG
>JBOEGA010000218.1:0-8147 GCA_050633205.1 Methyloligellaceae bacterium
GTCCAAAGGTATATGAAAAACGGTTTTGTATAGTGTTATAAAAATTTCAAAATCAGATGACCATGAGAAGTCAGTTGAGATCTGGAACAGGTTAAGGGAACTTGTTGCAGCCAGGAATATGGATAGTAATAACCAGAGCTTTTGGAAGAATGTAAGGCTTTGCATATTTTGATCAGTGCTATGCTGGTATTGTGTTTCCGTCATATGTGTTCTTTTCCCTGCCTAACTATGGATAGGATATAAGTTTGCATATGAACGATTGATGACTGTTGGTGTGGAGGGATAAGGAACAGGGCCGACCCACGAGTATAACCTCCTAATCAGTGTAGCGCATTTATTGCTAACAAAGGCCATGCTACATTCGCCAACCTTCAACACATAACAAACGGTAATTGGCACATGTCTGGATATGAAAAAGTTGCTCTGGTTACGGGGGCGGGGAGTGGTATTGGGCGGGCGGCGGCTGTTGCGCTGGGGGCTCAGGGGTATGCTGTTGTTCTTACCGGGCGGCGGGAAGAGGAGCTGGTGAAGACGAAGGCTGTCGGGATGAGTGATGTTGGGGAGATGCTTGTTGTTCCGGCTGATATTACTGATCCTGAGCAGGTTCGGGATCTGTTTGCTCAAACGAGAGAGACATTCGGGAGGCTTGATCTTCTGTTTAATAATGCGGGGACTGGTGCTCCGCCAGTGCCAATGGAGGAGCTGAGTTATGAGCACTGGAAGCGAGTTGTGGATACGAATTTAACCGGTTCGTTCCTTTGTGCTGCGGAGGCAATAAAGATTATGAAAGCGCAGTCGCCGCGGGGTGGGCGGATTATTAATAACGGGTCTATTTCCGCGCATTCTCCGAGGCCGAATTCTGCGCCTTATACAGCGACCAAGCATGCCATAACCGGGCTAACCAAATCCATTGCTCTTGATGGGCGAAGCCATGATATTGTGTGCTGTCAGATTGATATTGGAAATGCGGCGACTGAAATGACGGAAGCAATGAAAGCTGGAGTGCCACAAGCAGACGGGTCAATGATGGTGGAGCCGAGAATGGATGTGCAGCATGTTGCTGATGCAATTGTTTATATGGCCAAGCTTCCGCTGGATGCCAATGTGCAGTTTATGACTGTGATGGCTTCAAAAATGCCTTTTATTGGGCGGGGGTGATAGTGCGTCATAGGGGGCAAGTCAGGTTCAATATTCGACTCCTTCCCATGCGGTAAGGTTTTTATTGCAATCACTGTGCTTTGGGAGAGTTTGCGGAACTTTATTGAAGCTGATGGTTACTGGACCCCCGATATTTCTGCGGAGACAGTTTTGTATAATACGGATATGCACCGGCCGCATAAATTCGGGGGTGACAGGTGGTGGGGGTGGTGTATGCCGTGTAGGACTGAGCATTTTGCTCTGACGTCATGTCCCGCCATTGGTGCAACGCAGGTATTCCCAGCCGATAGCATTGTGAGGGCTAAATTGGCAGATGCATGTTATGACTACAGGGGGACGGGACAAAATACTTTCCTGCACTTCTCTTGCTGAGGAGAATGACCGTTAGCCCTTCTTTTTCTGTACGACCGGTTCGGTTTCGCCTTCGGCATTTTTCCATGCAGCGAAGCCGCCTCTTATATGGCAGGCGTTATTGAGGCCCATATCCTGAACGGTTTTGGTTGCCAGAGCGGAACGCATTCCTGCGGCGCAGAAAAAGACGTATTTCCTGTCTGACTGAAAAACCTTTTTGGCGTACTCGCTTTGCGGGTCTACCCAGGATTCCAGCATTCCTCTTGGGGCATGGTAAGAGCCCGGAATTGTTCCTTCCCGCCATAACTCCCTGACATCCCGGACATCAATAAACTGTACGGCAGGGTTATTGAAGAGAGACTTTGCCTCTTCTACGGTAAGTGTCTCAATTTCACTTTCAGCCTCGGCAACAAGCTGTTCGAAGGTTTTTATAGGCATGCGGTTATACCTCCCTTTAAATTCAGGCTCAGGTAATTCAGGATCCGGGCCTGATGAGGATATTATACCGGATTGGCTGCTGAAACGCCAAAGGAATAGGTGCGGATGCCTGTCTTGCGCTATCCGAATTGCTGATTACAGCTATGCTGAAAACTTCAATTACCGGAGAGAGGAGGATCCTTCTCCGGTTTGCGTTTACGGTTGAGCCAGGTAGGGAGGATTCTGGCTCGGAAACATTTTTTATACCTTAGTCTAAAGCCCGTTACCTGCCTAAATATGTGCCTTTTTCAGCACTGATCGGTACAGAAGTGCGACATAATGAACCGTGCTCATAATTTCCCTTATAGGTTGTGAAATTGCCGGGAATGGAAAATTTTCCATATCATGTATGCCTGCGACAGAAGAACCACATTCACTATTATTTAACCTAAGAATCATTCTTCGATTGGAAAGGGAATTCATACGCGCAACACTATCCCCTGCCTGAGAAAAGCCACTTGAAGTTGTGTGAAATGTGTGGCCTATAGGTCGCTCGGCAAAAATACCGCAGTGTGGATTTCCTCAGTGTTATTATGCAATTATATCGGGAAACTCATAAAATTAGAAGTTGTACAACAACTGTCATGTAACTGTGCATTTTTACCATGAATGTGATTTTTTTAACAAAATTGCCTAAATGTCGCCGTTTTGCAACATTGTGATTGATTTACTGCAATGAACAGGACACAATAAAAATCGCAGATGCAGTTTTGCAGAAAATAATCGCGTTGAACGTAAGTAATGAATAGAAAAAATGGGGTCTTTCATGCACTGCAATGGGATGGAAAAAGGGGCAATGGGAAAATGCGTTTGCGCGCATGGTTTCCGACGAAGCTCTTTACCATATGTTTTCGGAAATTTTGAGGCGGTATGAGCGACAGAAGTTCCGCTGACAAGACGCAAGAGGCCGCGTCAAAACCTAAAGGAAAGTTGCGGAGAAAGTTAGCTTTCTGGGTCGGGTTCAGTATTATGGTCCTGTCTTTGTGTTCAGGCCTTGCAACCTATTTTATTCTGACCGGGCTTACGCCACTTGCTCCTAACGCCAGTGTTAATCTTACCGTTCTGATCGTAAATCTGCTGCTTGTTATAGCCATGCTTGCGGTGATTGGCTGGCATATTGCGCAGCTCTGGGCAGCGAGGCGAAAACAGGCCGCTGCAGCCAATCTCCATATTCTTATTGTTTCTCTATTCTGTGCTATTGCCGCTTTCCCAATCATATTATTAGGTATTTTTGCGAATACGTCTCTGGACCGGGGGCTGGACCATGTGTTTTCGGTTCAGATGCAATCGGTTGTGAGGAACTCGGTTCTGGTATCCGAGGCTTATCTTGAGGATCAGGGTGATAATATCCGTGGTGGTATCATCGGTATGGCCAGAGATATTGACCGTGCAGCCATTCTACAGAAAACGGATCAGAAGAGGTTTCAGCATTATATAAGTGCGCAGGCGGATATCCGGCAGTTTCCGATGGCGCTGCTGATTGATGAGAACGGGCAGCCTTTGAAAGTTGCGGCAAACCGCCTGAAGATACGTTATGACCCGCCGCCCAAACGCGCGATGGAGCTGGCGAATAAAGGGCAGAGCGTTATTATGACGCCTAACCGCTCCTTTCATGTCAGCGGTCTGATCAAGCTTAAGCAGTTTACAAATACATATCTGTTTGTGAAGCGTCCTGTGCGGGAGAATGTTGTTAAACATCTTCGCGAGACAAGGGCGCGGGCACGGCAGTATAAAAAGCTTAAATCCCAACGGGTGAATGTGCAGATTACTTACGGCCTGATGCTGTCGGTTGTTGCCATGTCACTGCTTCTTACAGCGGTATGGATCGGGCTCTGGTTTGCAGGGCGGATTGTGAAACCTATCCGCAGACTGATTACGGCTGCAGAAAATGTTTCCGGTGGTGATCTGAATGTCCGGGTGAAGGTTAAGAAAAAAGAAGGCGATCTGGCCAAGCTGAGTTCCACTTTTAACAATATGACTTTCCGTCTTCGTACGCAGCGTGACGAGCTTATTAATGCCAATACGGTTATTGATGACCGGCGCAGGTTTACCGAGGCTGTGCTTTCGGGTGTGACTGCGGGTGTGATTGGTGTGAATTCAGACGGGATTATAACACTGACCAATCCGTCAGCAATCGAGATGCTCGGAGTTGCGGAAAGAGACCTGATCAAATCTTCGCTGCTTGATGTTGTCCCTGCTTTTAAAGAGCTTTGGGAGCGTGCGCAGGCGGAGCAGGTTAAGAACCTGGTCGAAGCTCATATCGATATTCTGATCGACGGGGTTGAGCGTCATTTTGCGGTTCGATTTACACGAGAGATCGCCGGGGATGACGAGTATGGTTATGTGATTACATTTGATGATGTAACGGAACTTGTGTCTGCACAGAGAAATACGGCGTGGGCTGATATTGCCCGTCGTATTGCGCATGAGATTAAAAATCCTCTGACGCCTATTCAGCTTTCGGCTGAGCGTATTCGCCGTAAATATGGAGAGACGCTTGGGCAGGACCGTACGGTATTTGATCAATGTACAGATACAATTATCCGTCAGGTGGGGGATATCGGGCGAATGGTTGATGAGTTTTCATCATTTGCCAGAATGCCTGAGCCCGCCAAAAAAGAGCATGATGTACGCCGGGTTCTGCGAGATGCGTTTATTCTGTTTCAATCCGGTCAGGAGAATCTTGATATCAAACTTGATTGCCCTGATGAGCCGGTTCTGAGCCTTTGTGATGAACGTCTGCTTTCCCAGGCGGTTACAAATCTGGTGAAAAATGCCAGCGAGGCAATTGATTCAGTGAGAGCAGTAAAAGAAGAGAATGGCGAGTTATATCAAGGTAGTATTTTAATTCGCATGAAAGCACTTGATAATAAGTGTCAGATAGAAATTATCGATAACGGTTGTGGACTTCCCGAAACCAACCGAAACAAACTTGTAGAACCATACATGACAACACGGGAAAAAGGCACAGGGCTCGGGCTGGCAATCGTCCAGAAAATTACCGAACAACATGGAGGTACATTGCAATTGAGTGATGCGCCTGCAAAAGACGGGTTCACTCAAGGGGCCTGTGTCAGAATTATTCTGCCGATTGTTTCGGCAGAAAATGAGACGCCTAAAAATAATAAGGTTGAAGCACTTTCAGCAGGTGATGACAGTGCCAAAGAAGAACAACCGGAAGAAAATGAAGAACACGCCAACATATTGTACAACAGGGGTTAATTGATGGCATCGGATATCTTGATTGTTGATGATGAAGCAGACATAAGGGAACTTATTTCGGGTATTCTTGAAGATGAGGGATACAGCACGAGGTTGGCAAGAAACAGTGATGAAGCTCTGGCTGTCATTGAAGAACGACGGCCTTCACTGGTCGTGCTGGATATCTGGCTGCAGGGAAGCCGTCTGGATGGTCTTGATGTTCTGCTTAAAATAAAAGAACTTCACGAAGAGCTTCCTGTTATTATTATAAGCGGTCACGGCAATATTGAAACGGCTGTAACTGCAATTAAACGGGGTGCTTATGAGTATATCGAGAAGCCGTTCAAGGCGGATCGTCTGCTTCTTGTCGCCAGCCGTGCGCTGGAAGCATCAAAGCTAAAGCGGGAGATCAAGCGTCTAAAGGGACATAGTACGCAAAGTTCGGAGATGATTGGAAACTCAAGCAGCATTAATCAGTTGCGCCAGTCTATCGAAAAAGTTGCCCCTACAAACAGTCGTGTGATGATTACGGGGCCGTCCGGGTCAGGTAAGGAACTTGCAGCTCGTTTCCTTCATGAAATATCGCACAGAGCGGCGGGACCATTTGTTGTTCTTAATGCTGCAGCGATGGTTCCTGAGCGGGTCGAGCTGGAGTTGTTCGGGTCAGAGCAGACGCAGACTGCTTCGGGCAAGGTTGGTGCCCTGGAAGAAGCGCATGGCGGCACATTGTATATTGATGAAGTCGCTGATATGCCACTTGAAACGCAGAGCAAGATTTTACGAGTGCTGGTTGAGCAGAAGTTTCTTCGGCTTGGTGGAAACAAGAAGGTGTCAGTTGATGTCCGGATTATTTCATCTACCGGCCGTGATCTGGCCCGTGAGATGTCCAACGGCAATTTCCGCGAAGATCTGTTCCACAGATTGAGTGTGGTGCCTCTTCATGTTCCTCCCTTGTCAGAGCGCAGAGAAGATATTCCCGAGCTGATCAGCTATTTTATTAACCAGATTGCGTCGACATCCGGTCTTCCTCCAAGAAAAATCGGCGATGATGCTATTGCGGTTCTACAGGCTCATGACTGGCCTGGTAATATCCGGCAGTTGCGTAATAATGTTGAGCGCCTGATGATTTTGACTGAGGGTGATGCTGATACAGTTATTACTGCTGATATGTTACCGGAAGAAATCGGGGCTTCTGTGCCGCTTTCCCCAAACGGACAGGGAAGTGAGCATCTGATGTCTCTCCCTTTAAGAGATGCGCGGGAGATTTTCGAACGTGAGTATCTCGTCGCGCAGATTAACCGGTTTGGTGGTAATATTTCACGGACTGCAGAATTTGTAGGGATGGAGAGATCTGCCCTGCACCGTAAACTGCGTGCACTTGGTGTTAATTCTTCTGATAGAAATTCCAATAGCAGCAGTAGCAGTAGTGTGAAGGAAGTTCAGGCCGCTTCCAGTTGATATGCTTGATGCAGGCAGATATTAATCATTGAATGGTATAGGATGCTCTCCTCCCTAACCGGAGGGAGGGCATTCGGCATTGTTTCCAGAGGCTTTAGACACAGATGAAAGTTCTGATTTGTGGTGCAGGTCAGGTGGGCTTCGGTATTGCGGAGCGGCTGGCTGCCGAGAACAATGATGTATCGGTGATTGACAGTAATCCTACGTTAATCCAGCGTATCTCGGACGTGCTGGATGTGAGAGGGTTTGTTGGTCATGGGGCACATCCTGACGTGCTTGAGCAGGCTGGTGCGCGTGAAGCTGATATGATTATTGCGGTCACCTTCCATGATGAAGTTAATATGATCGCGTGTCAGGTTGCTAATTATCTGTTTGATATTCCTACGAAAATTGCAAGAATTCGCTCCCAGACCTATCTTGATCCCAAATGGAGCAAGCTGTTTCTCAGTGAGAATGTGCCTATCGATGTTATTATCTCGCCGGAGAATGAAGTCAGCGAGATGGTCCTGAAGAGGCTGAGCCTTCCAGGTGCTTTCGAGACTGCAAGTTTTGGTGAAGGGAAGATTGCTGCGGTTGGTATTTCGTGTAATGATGAATGTCCGGTTACAGATACTCCCCTCAGGCAATTAACCGAGCTGTTTCCTGACCTTACGGCTGTTGTCGTAGCTATTATCCGAGATGGAAAGCTGTTTGTTCCGTCCAGCGAAGACCAGATGCTGGTGGGGGATGATGTTTATGTGATCGTTGATGAGGCGCAGGTTTCCAGAACATTAAAAATCTTTGGTCATGACGAGAAGCAGGCGCGCCGTGTCGTTATTGCCGGTGGGGGTAATACAGGGCTGTATGTCGCGAGCCGTCTTGAAAAAATGAACAATAATGTTCGCGTTAAAATTATTGAGGCTAATCAGGACCAGGCAATAAGGCTGGCAGAGCAGTTGACACAGACACTGGTTCTGAATGGCAGTGCTCTTGAGGAAGAGCTGCTGCGAGAGGCTGATATAGCCAATGTAGATACCATGATTGCCCTGACTAATGATGATCAGGTGAATATATTGTCAAGCGTACTTGCAAAGCGTCTGGGGTGTAAAAGAAATCTGTGTCTTGTAAATAATCATGGTTATATGACGATCAGTCGTTCGCTGGGGATTGATACCTATATTAATCCACGAAGTATAACGATTTCCCACATTCTGCAGCATGTGAGAAGAGGGCGTATCAGAGCTGTTCACTCGGTCCATAACGGAACCGGTGAAATACTGGAAGCGGAAGCGCTGGAAACCTCTCCAATGGTGGGGGTGCCGCTTCGTAACCTCGACTTGCCAAACGGGGTAAGAATTGGTGCGATATTACGAAAAGGCAAACTTGTTCCTCCAAATGGAACTATGAAAATCCTGGCCAATGACAGGATTGTTATGTTCGCAACAGCTGAGTATGTCAGGCAGGTTGAGCAGAAATTCCGGGTAAGCTTCGAGTATTTTTAGCATAAAGACTAAATCTAATTG
>JBOEGA010000219.1:0-2608 GCA_050633205.1 Methyloligellaceae bacterium
TTCTCTGCCTCAAGCTCTTTCAAACGCTTTGCCTGATCAACCTGCATCCCGCCATACGCCTTGCGCCAAGTGTAGTAGGTGTAATCCGAAATACCAATTTCCCGGCAGATCTCCGATACTTTCTTACCCTGCGCTGAAAGCACTTCTGCCTGCCTCAAAGTACGAATGATCTGCTCAACACTCGGCTTCTTCTTCCCCATTATCCCCTCCGTATATGCCGTGAATCTGATTTATATCACGAGATAAAAACTGGGGCTAATTATAGGGGACATGCCACGCTGACGAAAGCGTTTGAGACGCTGGTTGTGAAGCAAGGTACGACTGAGGAGCAGGCGAAGTAGCACCTTCTTTCCCAATTTTATATCTATTTTTTCGTCCCAAATGTAAATGATGAGCTTCCTGAATTACAGTGTTGTTTTTGTGAAACAAAGTTTAGATAATTTGTTTTGTTTCACTAACATGAAGTTGTATAAAAAAGGAGAATGTGTAAAAATAAATACTAAGTTTGCATTAAAAGTTATTAAATAATTCCTGATTAGGAGTAATAATTATTTGCGCGTTAGTTATATGAGCAATTTCAATTACTGAACGACTAGTGAATACCAATATTGACCTCATTATTTGAATATAAATTTCTGGAGATTGCTATGTTAGATAGACTTGTTTCTTTATCTAGATTTGTAATGCAAAAATTTACCGGTAAAAACTTTGAGAACTGGACTATTATAATTGATTGCGCAGAGGAAATTCTCACCAGTGAGCACCCATATGTTTATAATCCCAGAAAAAAGCCTTCTGAGCTTCCTTATAAATATTCACTAGACGCTTGGCGGGAAATTGGTTTGAAGATTGTTCGGTTGGTACAGTCTAAAAACCTGAATCTAGCAGTTGATGCGGACTTGGTGGAAAAATATCATAAAAAGAAAATTAGTAGTTTTATCAGCGTTCTGGAAAAAAAGATCAGGACATAAAATTGTTGAAAATGTAATTTTATATTTTTGGAGTAATGCGTAAATGAAGTACCATTATCATTTTATTCCGTTACTGCTTGCAGGATTACTGGCTTCAGAAGTGTCACATGCTAGCGGATTTCCCATCTATCCTCCAAAATCTATTTGTGAGGAACGAGGAGCTGGTCAATTTGGGAAAATTGATGTCAAAAAATTGGTATACACAGCTATTGGCCCTGAGGTTCTGGCAAAAATTTTTACCAAGTTGAAACCTGGACAAAAAGTTCCTTCGCTTATTGAACTTGTTTACTTGGCAAAAGACGAAGATTCGGATGTTGTAGTCGAACTTATTAGTGCGATTCGTCATCCAGGCGAGCACTATATTATTAGAAAAAAAGGTGCTGCTTCTAGTAACAAAGTTGATGCGGTTCACTTTATAAGCAACCCTAGTTTATATTACACAGAATGTGTTAATTGGCCGGAAAAGAAAGTTGGACAAAATATTGCTGAAGTCAGAAAGAAAGTTGATGATACACCTAAATCTTTCGGAAAAGATCTAATCATAAGGTCTGGCATTAACTCTCTGACGGGCGACATTGATACAGGAAAAGCCGCATCTTTTTCCATTTCTCGTGATGGTGTCAAAAAAAATACTGTAGTTGAAACAAAAGTAGCGGTGGCAAAGAGGTTTGTTACTCATTTGGCTACTGAAACAAATGATTTTGGTGAGGTTCAAGGAAGAATTCCTCTCAAATTATTTCCATATTTTCGTTATGAGGGTAAGTTCAGCTCCAAGTCAGGAGCTCGAAATGTTGATAATTTAGCTGTTGGTTTACGAGCTGATATCAGCGGAATTGAGATCGCCAATATAGTAGATGGCACTCTTTCTTTTAGAGGGGAATATGTAACAGATTCTATTGCAGAGAGTGAGATTGTTGCTGGAGAAGTTGTTTGGTCTCCTTTTTTTACTGGAAGCTTGGGTGAAACATTGCCTCTTCAAAGAGCTGTCTGGCCTCTGGGATTTGAAGGCCCATGGATCTTTATGGATCTAAGTGCCAGATATCGGTTTGGTGATGTGTATGATCCTGGGCAAAAGGCATCTTTATTAGAAACAAATCAGTATCAGAGAGTTGGCGGACGTTTTTATGCTGTAACTGGTTTTACCGGATCTGATTTCCTTAGTAAGTTAACTGCCAGTGTCGAATATTGGTATTTTGAAGACTTGGAAAAAGCAAGCGGTGTAAAAAGATTTGATCATCTGGAAGCTGATGTGAGCTACAAGTTTACAAAAAATACCGCTATTTCACTGAGCTATGAAAAAGGCCGCAATGTTGATACATTGGAAGAGGTCGATCTGATTAAGGGGGCGTTGACCATCAAATTTGGTGAGTTTGACGATGGGTTGAAATAAAAAAGCGGTTGGGACAATACCCCAGATACCCTGCGCCTACAAAATCGGCAAGCCAAGTATTCAAACATGGCATTCAATTTTGTAGAGGCTTTTGTAGCCAACACACTAAAATAGCAAAACAGGTGAAAAAGTCCTGTCTCAGTTATTGAGGTATTATGCCTGATCAGGTAAAGCCAACAGCTTTCCCTGATCCTGAGTGCATTATCATTTTTCGAGGCTTTTTTTGTAACCGTTCGGCCTCACACGT
>JBOEGA010000220.1:0-3576 GCA_050633205.1 Methyloligellaceae bacterium
GGTTACACGTGGATCTGAACCCACTCTTATCAGACTTGGGCAAGCTTTGAAGCGCAGAGAGCTGAACGGCTCGACAATCCTGATTGCCGGGCATACGGATGCTACAGGCTCTGATCATTATAATCTGGACCTCTCCAAACGGCGTGCGGAAGCTATTAAAGCTTATCTGAACCGCTACTTTGGGCTTGATGCTGACAAGCTGATTACGGTTGGTTTTGGCGAAGAGAAGCTGAATCCAGGGATTGATGATCCTTATTCCAGTGGGCATCGCAGGGTGCAGATTACTAATCTTACGCAGTAGTTCAGGCACCACAGATAAGTTGTATGTGTATCTTATCTGTGGTTTTGCCGGTCACATTTTTTTTAAATCCGGACCTCTTTATACAGGCAGAAAGTTGCGGCTTACCTGACACTGTTTTATCTGCTATAGCCACATAGTTTTGTGATGCAGGTCTGGTATTGCAGATCTGGCGGTAAAGGCCCCCGGGAGTTTGTGGTGAAATGATACTGTTATTACGCGGTCTGATGATTGGTTTGGCACTGTCTCTTACTATTGCAACAGTGCAGGCCAGAGAGCCAAAGCTGGATGCCAATGTGTCGGAAGAGGTATATGCCACTCTGGAATATTTTGTGACTGATATTTATCTGTCCGGGCATATTGCGAAGAAGGACCTGTATGAGCATTACTATGCACCGAGGCTGAAGCGGTACTGGAACAAGCGAAATGTTTCGCGGCGCGAAGTTATTGCGGACAAGAAACGGCATTTTAAACGCTGGCCCTATACGAGTTACCGTTTGATTGCGGGCAGCATGAAAATTTTCCGCATTGTTGGTCAGCGTGATGCCTATGCTCTACAGTTTGATTATAATTATGATGCGGAACGCCCCGGAAAAACAACCTCCGGTCGAGGCCGTACCGAGATGCTGCTGCGCATTCAGAATGGCCTGCCGATTATTTATCGTGAGACGGGGCGGGTATTGCGGAGGCGGTGAGGAAGGCAGGTCGGTCTCAGGATCACTCTATGCGATAGATTGTTCCCTGAGCTACGGCGACCAACTTTTCAGTTCCTTCATGAATTACAAGGGAAGAAATTACCTCCTATTTCCTGCTCCCAATAACGGCGATGACCAGTCCGGTCGTTACAATACATAAGCCTGCCCATTGAAAGTTGTCCGGTATTTCTCCTGTGATCGGGATGCCTATAAGGATTGCTATGGCCGGAACCAGAGTTGGAAACAGGGATGCTCTTGCTGCTCCGAGCAGGACGACTGCTTTTGTGAAGGCGATTAATGCAACGACGCCGGACAGTACGCCCTGTACAATGATCAGAAACCAGAGCATTTCGGAAGACAGGTTGTTGATGGGTTCCAGGCTATGTGTTGCCAGATAATAAGGGATAAAGACGACAGCGCCGAGGACAGAGACGAATGATGCTATGTCCATTGGTTGCAGGTTCCATTTCTTTTGCAGGGATGCTGTCAGTGCCCACATCAAGCCGCCAATAACGAACATAATGTCTCCGATTAGAAATATGGGAGAAAACTCAAAAAAGGCGGCTCCTGCAACAAGAAGCAGGCCTGTGAATATGAGGCCAACGCCAATTTTTGCCTGATTTGAAACTGTGTCGTTCAGCAGGTATCTGGCGAAAATCAGTCCGCCAATGGTGAAAAAGGCTGGTGTAATTATGGCTCCATGTGCGAGAGGCGTGTAGGCATATCCGCCTGCGGAAATGAACACGAATGGCGGGCCGATCAGGCATGTTAACACGCAGATATGTATCCATCTGAAATTGATTCTTTTATTAAATAGCTGGTACAGAGCGAACGGTGCCATGATCAGCCCGGAGACACTTATGCGTATAAAAGCGATATCCATCCCTGAAAGGCCTGACGTAATGCCTGCCCGTGATGATGCCAGATATCCGGCCCAGATTGTGACGGTGAGAAGAGCTGCAGTTATTCCCAGCACTTCTGATGGGTTGAAGTTAATCGTTTTGGACTGGGAGGACATTTTATTGACTTTCTTTATTAGATGCATCAGCCAGCGCATGAATTTACGGTGAAGGGATATTATGTACAATTAAGCGAAGGGCTAATGGGGGAAGAAGTGAGGTGCAAGAGTTTTTTTTACCGCACTCAATACGTGTCATGCCGGAATTTTGGCGGGTATGATGGTGAGTTTGCCATTGTGTTTTGCTCCGTCAAAATATCCGGTACCCAGTAATCGCGGAGCTATCGTAGGGCATGTGATTGTCTACGTGGGTGTAGCTATCAAGAAGGGCTGTCAGAATTGAGGAGCGGAGACACATTGAGTTTTTTTCGGTCGGGTTGATATTGGGTTTAGCTTATATATGCCTATGAGGGTTCAGGGGGGACAGGGTACCGGATATTTTTTCAGGGATGGGTTCGGATGTAAAATTGAGTGCGGTGGCTGAAAAAATTCCGGCATGACACGTGGTGAGTGTGGTGAAAAACTTTGATTATGGTTGCTCCTGTAAAATGTCCCACACCTATCACGGTGGAGGGTATATTGCAGAAGCAGCTAAGCTCAAAGTGTTTCATGATACAGTGGGGCGGTGTTGTGTCTGGTGGCTAAGGGTGGTGCCTGGGTGGGGTTTTACAGATTACACCCCACCAGCATAGACATATCATCTGCCAATAAACAAAGTAATCCCAACAGATTTCATATCATTCTGCCCGTAACTCATCATAAGATACCATGACATGTTCCTGAAATGTGGTACGTTTTGCCAGACGGATATAATATTCCTGGAGGGCCGGGAGGTTCGGGCGCTCTATGGATATATTAAAATAGCGATACAATATGTGCCCAAACTGGATATCAGCGAGCGTCAGATCATTGCCTGCAAGAAATTGTTGATATTGCAAATTCTTCTCCGCAATAAGAAGCTTGTCAAGAAAACGAGCTGTTGCTATTTGCAGTGCGCTTTCATCCTGAAGCTCTCGTGGTGTCCGGACTATCTGCCAGAAAATGGATCCAAAATTGAGCGCGATATTGATTTTTCCCCATTCGGCCCACATATCAACCTTCGTTCTCTCATTGAGACCTGATGGCCAGAATGGGTCGCTACCATAGCGGTTACACAAATAACGCAGGATCGCCCCAGTTTCCCAGACGGGAGCATCATCGCCATCCTGTAAAACCGGGATTGTTCCATTCGGGTTCATTTCCAGAAATGTACTTGTATCAGTTCCCCCATAGATATGCCCGATATCTATGCGCTGATATTCAAGCCCCAATTCTCCAATACACCACATCAATGCCTGAACATTAGACGAGGTTTTCCTGCCCCAGATTTTTAGCATATTTTGTGTTCCCTGCTTGTCGGGCTTTGTGAAACCATCCGGAAGGTAAGCGCCTTTTCGGATAACATTGATTATACGACATAGCTGAGCAGAAAACTATTGGAAGATGCTGAATACTTCTCCGGGTGCTGATGATGGTGGGATTGAGGAGAGGTGAGACACATCGAGTTTTTTAGGTCAGGTTGATACTGGGTTAAGCTTATATATGCCCATGATGGTTTAGGGGGTAGATCAATGACCTCCACCAGA
>JBOEGA010000221.1:0-6556 GCA_050633205.1 Methyloligellaceae bacterium
CCCCTGACTTGCTTTTGGCAGGCTTACTCTCAGTTTTAAAGTAATTATTGATGCGGGCATAAAGCTTCTTTAACCCCCATGCATCATCAGCCTCTGTCTTGACCTCTGCCTTATTAATTACTGGTTTGGCCTGCGGCTTCATTTGCTTTTCTGATATTTGCTTTTTCGGGGTAATTTGAGAACAGTATTCAGGAACAGGCTTACAGTTACTCCCCCTGCACTCGAGAATATTAACGCACTTTACAAGGTCATTCAGGCTGGAGATATCCTTGCTTTTCTGAGAAAAGCTCATGTAAAGCAGAAAGATCAAAACCCCTAAAAGGAATACAAGCAGGATGTATTTTAAGCTATCCATAGTACAAACCAGTGTGCAAACTCGGAAATTATTATAATTTCCAGACTCTATGATTTTCTTATTCTGGGAAGGGAGAGTTCAGTTAAGATCTTCGTTTAACACAGATTTGCATACAATTTATAGTGGCATTTAATCCCACTGGTCTAATTTTTTGTAATATAATGAATAATGGCCAACATATATTTATGCCGGCCACCATCATATCAATATAGAGTGTACTGTTATTTACTTGGAAAAAAACGTCCCAGTAAATAATCCAGAGAAACCTTACCTGGTCCGGTAATTATCAGTGCAATAAGCGGCATAAGCCACAATACCCGCTGATCGGAAATTGCAGAGTCATGCACCTTGTCGAAAAATGCACCAATAGTCTGTGCATCAGCACCATGGAAATTAATATCTACAAATGTCATTACAGCGATAAAACCAACCAGAGCCAGACTGCTTAAACGGGTAAACAAACCCAACAGCAGCATTAACGGCAGAATAAACTCTGCAAACGTCCCCATATAAACAATTGTCTTCCAGTAAAAAGGAATAGCCGAAGCGTCATAACCATAATGCTCGGCAATTGGTGGTATTATCTGGGAATAGCTGCCACTGGAAGCCTCAATGGAATTAGGTATCAGGAACATACCTAACTGAAAACACCCGCCTTCAACCTTGGTACAGGCAGAGTTCCAGAAGTAATAGAGCAATACACTGGAAAACGAAATTCGTGCAAACAAACCAGGGAACCAGCCTTGTGTAAGACTCTGCACCCCACTAAAGACCCTGTTATGCAGATTAACAGTAGAAGATATAAAACTCATAGCTGCGTCGCTTTCATTTTTGTCTGTTATTTTTATTTATAAAAAGAATAATATTCTTATCCCCCACCTATTGAACAGATATTATACTGCCACTGTTAAAAAGTAACTGTAAACAACCACTCAGGTCATCAGGGTTTTCAGTACCCAGTTGAGAAAAAGCATTTCCAAGATTTTTCCCCCGGGAAATATGATAGATAAATCCATAGGCCAGATCCATAAGCACCATCACCTCAACATCCAGATGCGGCCGGACAATCAGTCCCTGTTCAGGCTTGAACTCAAGCCTTTCCATTATGTCGGATGTATTTTCCTGCTGATGAGCGCTCCATATAGAGAAAACCGGCCATTCTGATTTCATCAGATGCAGAGAAGGATGCAGGGAAAATTTCACCTCATGCAGCATCTCCGGATCAATCTGCCCCAAGGCCTCAATCCCAATAGGATCTGCATCTGCGGCATGATATGCCCCGGTCCAGGCCCATTCCAGCCTTGCTATATCAGCCAGATACGGTACAGACTGAGCAGGCTCAAAATTGGCTATAAACTCCGGAAAATTATCACCAAATCGCATCATAACCGGAGATGCCGGCAAATTGGACTGCATATAAACAGATGCCATTGCCTTAAAGAACTCTTCCCCCACAAGCTGCGCTACCACAGGAAAGCCAGCCATAAGCGCTTCGGAGATTCCTACTGCAGAATTATTACGATAAACATTGAAGCGCTTCCGGGAAGGCTCCCCCAAAGTCTTGCCGATTTCATCAGGCACAGGCAGATCAGGCTGTTTAAGCGACCGCACGAACTCTTCCTGTAAATTCTGCCACCCCATCAGGCAACCTCGCGCTCGGAAGAACTGTCATATTTGCTCAGAAGGTTCTCCGCAAGCCGGGCTTCAGCAAAAAGCGTCTTCCAGTCAGGAATATCATTATCCCACTCGATCAGTGTCGGTACAGGCCCCTTACGCTGAAGTGTCTGCTCATAAAGCTTCCAGACTTCATCCAGAACTTCCCGGTCATGAGCATCAATAAGAAGCGGGTTCCCTTCATCATCTTCATCAACAGCATGTCCTGCCAGATGAATTTCACCAACATGTTCAACAGGAAATAAATTTATATATTCCTCAGCGCTGCGCTTATGATTTGTGCAGGACACATAAACATTATTGACATCAAGCAATAGACCACACCCAGTCCGCTTTACAATTTCTTTAATAAAATCAATCTCTTCATAGCTGCTATTTTCAAAAACCACATAGGTTGCAGGGTTCTCCAGAAGAAGCGTTCTCCCAACAACAGACTGAACTTCGTCAATATGCTCACAGACTTTGCCAAGAGTTTCATCTGTATATGGAAGGGGTAATAAATCGTTATAAAAAACATCTGTATGTGTACACCAGGCCAGATGTTCTGAAAACTGCCCGGGCTCATATCTGTCAATGAGAGACTTCAACCGCTGCAGGTGATCTTTATTTAAATCATCAGCCCCGCCAATAGAAAGGCCAACACCATGCAGGGACAACGGGTAACGATCCCGTATTGCAGTCAGGTAATGATGAGGAGGGCCTCCAGCCCCCATATAATTTTCGGGATGAACCTCAAACCAGCCAATATCAGGATTATTTTCCAGAATATCGGTATAGTGCTCAGCTTTTAAGCCAACACCAGCGCGACATGGAATAACCTTATCGCATTTATACTGATTTAACCGCATTCAACCCTCCTCATACAATATTACTTCTTCTTCTTTGGAAGATCACGATCAAGAGCAGTCAGGCTACCTTTACGGTCCCCATCAACCTTTGTTTTCTCACAAGTGCCAGCAGGAACAAGTGTCCATGCATCACCTTGGTAGTCAACTGTAGAAGTACCGGCACATGTTGTACCAGGACCTGCAGCACAATCATTTTTACCAGCCAGCGATACGCCGTAACATTTTTCTTTTTTAGCAGCAACTGCATCAGTTGATACTAGTGTAGAGGCAGAGGTTGCTGCCAGAACAGCACCTGCAACAAGGGCAGCGGTAGCGATTTTCTTGCTCATTTTATTCTCCCTATAAGAATGTTAAACGTCACACGAAGCAGAGCGTGCTCCATACGTATACGAATACATAATATTCGTGAGTTTGTGTATACGTTTGAGCATCAACTCGTTTCAACTAAATGTGACAGATTATATACAGTTATCATAGTTTTAGTTGTGAAGGTCACAGGATTATTTTACTCTGCTGGAAAATTGCCCCTATTCAATAATTATAACCCGAGACAAATTAAATGAAATGGTCCCCACAACAGGATGATGC
The DNA here is from genome assembly GCA_050633205.1 of Methyloligellaceae bacterium. GTDB lineage: Bacteria > Pseudomonadota > Alphaproteobacteria > Rhizobiales > CBDHHC01 > CBDHHC01. Next base: position 3,466 of record JBOEGA010000221.1, read on the forward strand.
ATTAAGTCAGGTATCCAGCTGGCTGAAAGATCATTCTTCCCAGGTTTTTAGATTATTCGGTTATGCCGGAACAGGAAAAACAACACTGGCCAAACATTTGGCTCAGGATGTTGATGGCGATGTATTATTCGGGGCTTTCACGGGTAAAGCAGCTTATGTCCTCAGGGCCAAAGGTTGTGAGGGAGCGTCAACAATCCATTCCATGATCTATCGCCCTGAAGGTGGAGAGAGTGAAGGAGATTCACCCATTTTCGCAATTAAGAGAGATTGCGATGCTGCCAAAGCAAGCCTCATCATAATTGACGAATGTTCAATGGTTGATGAGGAGCTTGGACGTGACCTGCTGTCATTCGGAAATAAAGTGCTGGTTCTGGGAGATCCCGCACAGTTACCCCCGGTAAAAGGCGGAGGTTTTTTCACAGAGGCCGAACCCGATATCATGCTGACTGAAGTTCACAGGCAGGCCGCAGATAATCCTATCATCGCCATGTCAATGGACATCCGGGAAGGCAAGCCCATCGACTACGGTACATATGGGGAAAGCCGGGTTATTCCAAGAAGCGAAATCGACTCAGACGACATCCTTCGGGCAGATCAGGTTCTTGTCGGAACCAATAAGACCAGACGCCAGTTTAACGGACGTATCCGTGAGCTTAGAGGTTACGAAGACCTCATGCCATCTGCTGATGACAAACTGGTATGCCTGCGCAACGACAAATCAAAAGGTCTTCTGAACGGAGGAATCTGGACCGTAAAGAGGTTAAATGGTATGCGCAAAAACCTAATGAAAATGGAGCTCAGTTCAGAAGATGATCAATCCCGAAAAACTGTAAAAGTGAATGTTCATCCATTTTTCTTTGAGGGGAAAGAACACCAGCTCGCCTACTCCGCCAGAAGAAAATCCGATGAATTCGACTATGGCTACGCTCTGACTGTTCATAAAGCCCAGGGCTCCCAATGGGATGATGTAGTTTTGTTCGACCAAAGCGGCGCATTCAGGGAACATCAGATTCGATGGCTGTATACTGCAGTCACCCGCGCAGCAGAACGCATTACAATTGTAGCTTAATCCGGTAGCCGGCAATTGACCGGCTACCGGGCTCGTGAATATTACCCTGCTTTATCAAAGTCATCAAAGGCACTACCCGCACCTTTACGCTTGAGCGCATTCGGCAAGACTCTGATATTTTTTATTCTCTTCAAAATGATATCTGATGAAAGATACACTGAAGCCTTATGTGAATGATGCAGTTCAGGAAGAATTTTCTGCTTTATATCGACTGTTTCGCAAGGGATACCCGCCCATTGTGAAAACGCAGGAAGTTTCTCACCCTTCATCAGAACTGACATTGGCCCCAGGTGAGATCCTTTTTCCATTCTTGTATCATATAAAACAATCGCCATATTTGAAATCGTTGCACCTTCACCAATAGTCAGGCGGTCGGCTTTAAAAACACGGTCTTCAAACAGGTGGTTTTGTACTGTCGCCCCGATATTCAATGCTGCATAATCTTCAATCTCAACCAGATCAAACTCGGAGAACAACGTCGTTTCAACATAGGTTCTTTTGCCCATTTTCACTCCCATAGCCCGTAAAGCAGAAGCAATAAATGGTGTCCCGAGAAGAGGGTTCATCGCAGGTGCTGCAACACTCTCATACACCCCGTTAACAAGCTCGTTCATCCAGACAAAACGACACCATAACGGCTGAACAGTCGGCTCCATCTCCTTACTGATTAGATACTTGATCTGAGCAGATACCATAATCATCCATAGAGAAACCAGCAGCCCTGTCACAGGTACAGTAAGCAGCAAAGCCCACAAAGGAAATAATACAACAGAAAACAACACCAGCGTTACCGTAACCACTAGCCCTGTCATTCTGATAATACCTGGCAGAATAATACGTACTGCATCTATAAGTGCACGGGCTCTTCTTAATTCCGGCGTCGGCTTTGAGATCGTTTCAGTTGCAAAACAAACATTTCTCTGGGTATTGGGTAAAGCAAAGCTTGGGCTTCCAAGCCACCGCGTACCCGAAGTCATCTTCTGACCAACAGGTGGTGTAGACATAACCCCGATAAGAATATCATCTCCTATATCAGAACCACCCGGAACAAACGCACTGTTTCCGATAAATGTCCTGCTTCCGATACGGGTTTCCTGACATTCAAACACACCATTAAAGATGCGCACACCACCAATAAGACAGGCATCTGCAAGAAATGTCCCTTCACCAACACTCAATAGATCCGGAGACACATTCATTACCGTTGATACTTCAGAATTACCTCCGATTTTTGCTCCCAGCAACCTCAGAAAACCGGACATATAGATCGTGGCATAAACAGGAAGCAATATCATACGCGTATTACGCATCATATATTCCAGAAACCAGTGACGAAGATAATGCACACTCTCCAGACCGTATGTACCAGGCTGTATCCGGCCAATCACGATCCTTTTCACAGCCCATAATGCAGCAACGTAGATGCCCATAAATAAAGGAGCAGAAACCAGTGCAGCAGGGATAGCCATGAGTACCCCACCTGATGTAAAGGCATATGCAATCAATAATAAGCTCGGCATCATAGTTCCAATAAGGAAATACCCCATCACATAAATAAGTACCAGATGGATAAAACCAAACAGGAAACGACGGCCTGTTGAAGTTGGAACAGTTCTTCCTTCAGGAACATCAACATTGGCAGACACAGATGGAGAACCTCTGCGTCCTTCTCCTGCTGACATACGTTGGTTATCAAACAGTGCAGACATATCATCCAGCCTTGCCCCGTCCCCCATACTCACACCGAGGCCCAGGTTACAATGCATGCCGACGAAACAGTTATCTCCGATATCAACGCTGTCGATCACTAGCTGTCCATTTTCAACTCTGTAACCCAACAGCTGCGTCTCACTGCCAACACAACTATGATCACCAACACTGACCACATCAAAGGCATTGCATAAATTGGTATCCAGAACCACATTACGCCCGATACTGGCTCCCATAGACCGGTAATAGATATTCATCAGAGGAGTACCGACAAACACTTCCGCCCAGTTAAGTTTTTGTACAAGCGTAACC
>JBOEGA010000222.1:0-3929 GCA_050633205.1 Methyloligellaceae bacterium
GAGTGATATCTAATCAAATCGGCTATAATATTTCACAATTTTCTATATGATTGGAGCTATTGCGACAACCCAGTCTTTTGGTTTTCCGGGTTTTCCTTACAAAATATGAAAGGTATCATATGCTTTTCACGGGTATGAGAAGCAGTTTGCAGCAATATATTATGAGAAAAAGCCAGTTTGACTAGTCAAATAGTGCGTCAATATCATCCTGACTGGCAACATTATCGTCTTCCTCCAGAGCAGGACCATTAAGCAATGCCCTGTCACCCTGACGATCTTCACGATCTTCTGTTTCAACTTCCTTAAAGCTGTCAACGCCACCCCAGATTTCCATCATCTGAATGACCCGTTCTTCTATAAATCTGAAGGCTGATATAACTTTACTGATACGTTGCCCTGTCAAATCCTGGAAGTTACAGGATTCAAATATCTTTACGACACCATCCTGAATATCAGATGCCATTCCGTGCGTGGTTTCATCTGTGAGTGTTGCAACCAGATCTGCAGCAGCCTGATCAATGCTTTCAGCTGCTTCAAGAATTGTCTCAGTTGCTTTTTCTGTTCCACCCACAATAGCACCGAGTTCATCAGTAACTCGTGATATTTCCATACCGTTAACGCCGGACTGGTGAATTGTCAGGATTTCTACTTTTGTCTGCTCTATAGCATCATAGATATCTTTCAGCTCAGCCCGAAGTTTGCGTGCATCCTCAATTTCTTCAGCGGTCAGAGGAGCAATTTTCTCATCACCTTCAACGTCAACGGGTGCTGCTACTGCTTCAACGGCAACAGGTGCAGCTGTCTTCAGAGCAACAATCTCCTCGTTCATTTTAGCGAGGGTATCCATGATTTCACGGTGTTGTTCTGCCCATGGATAATCTGTAATATCAGAAGGAGCCGGCGCTGCAGCGACCGGAACAGGTGCCGGAGCGGGGGCGGGTGCAGGAGCGGTCATCTCCTCAAATGTATCATCTTCGAAGGCTTCCACCATTGAAGGCGCAGAAGATTGCGAAACGTATTTTTCAATTCTGAATACTTTTCTCTGCTGGATACTCATCAGGCACTCCCCTACTCTCACCGAGGGCAAGATTAGCACCTGTTTACTAAAATTGAGTTCATATCGAACTTTGAATTTTAAGTATCAATGTCCTAAACTGAGAAGAATGTTTACAAATTGATATTACTCTGCTGCTTCCTTGTAGATACTGCTGACCTCTGTGACCTTATCCCTGAGTTTTTCCATTCCACGGGGGCAAGGTCCACCAAGCGCCCAATCCAGTAATTCAACAGTGTGAACGATAGGAATATCTGTACCGGCAGCAATTTGTGAAATACATCCAATATTGCCGGTGGCAATCACATCAGGGCGGATACTTTCTATATTACGAACTTTTCTTTCACGTAGATCAGATGCCAAATCAGGCTGAAGCATATTAAAGGTTCCGCCTGAACCACAACAAATATGGCCTTCAGGAACTTCAAGAACAGTATAACCAGCCTGCTGCAGGAGATACCTAGGCTGATCATTAACTTTTTGTCCATGCTGCATTGTACAAGCGGAATGATACGCAACTTTGATTGATGACCAGCCATGAGGGGCATCCTGATCAAAATTGACAAGAAACTCACTTATATCCTGAGCAATATCCGATATCTCCTCGGCCCGTCTGGAATATGCCGGATCATGAGATAGCATTTGCCGGTAGTCTTTAACTGTTGTTCCGCAGCCCCCTGCATTTATGATTATTGCATCAAGGGGTTCATCCCGCATCAGTTCATACCAGGCATCAACATTATGGCGTGCAGCTGCCAATGCTTCACTCTCTTTACCCATATTATAATCGAGAGATCCGCAACAACCGGATTCCTGAGGTATAATGACCTCGACTCCCTGACGGGCAAGCAGGCGCACGGTGGCATCATTAATCTCGGGTCTCAATACCTGTTGTGTGCATCCACGCATCAAAGAGACCCGTTTGGTTCTGTACCGATGTGGTTTTGCCATCCCCGGTCCACTGAACTGAGCCTTTCTAAACGGATTGGATGGTACAAGCTCAAGCATGGCAGATATCTCTTTCAGCTTCAGCCAGTCAAAAACCTTTCTGAACGGGCGAATAACGATAGCTGCTGTCAGAGCTGCCCTGAACCGATTTGGGTAAGGCAGTATTTTTGAAAGAAGAGCTCTGAAGAACTTCTCTCTTGTTGAACGCTGCCCTGTTTCTTCAACATAGACCTTCGCGAGATCGACCAGGTGCATATAATCTACATCGGCCGGGCAGGTCGTTACGCATGAAAGACAGGACATACAGCGATCAAGATGCTCCCGGACGCCTGAGTTATTGCGCTTGCCACCTTCCAGCATATCCTTAATCATAAAGATCCGGCCACGGGGGCCATCGCGCTCATCTTTCAACAAAACATAGCTGGAGCAGGTGGCATTACATAACCCACACTGTACACATTTTTGCAGTATTGATTCAGCTTCAGCCAACCGGGGCGCACTTAATTGTTTTTTTGTAAAGTTTGTCTGCATTGCTGTTTCTTTATCGCTTTATCATTACCTGTCTCAAAGCCGCCCCGGGGGCAGCACTAACAGTAGGAATACATGCGCCCCGGATTAAGAATACCATTCGGGTCAAATGCTGCTTTTATTTTACGTGCCAAAACGGCCATCCCCTCTTCGACGGGCTGAAATACATCAGCACTTGCGCGCAATGCCAATTCACCTCTCATCAGAGTAGCATTACCGCCTCTGTTTACGACAGCTCTATGCACCTCGGATGCTCCGGCATCTGCCGTAAATGGGGTCAATAACCAGATCAGTCCGCCTGACCAGTCATATACAGCAACACTATTTGGATGATGTGCCTTTATGGCAGCTACGATATCTACGCCATTAGAGGGAGCTGTCGTAATGCGCCAGAACGGTGTGTCAGTGTTCTGCATCAGTTTCAACTCACGCATTTCCGCCCAGAACTTATCCGAACGGTCTCTCTCCAAAACTTCTATGGGGCCAAAAGAATCCAGAATATCTTTTAAAAACTTCAATCTGAATTCGACTGATGCAGCCTGATTTTCAATTCGAATTGCAGTTATCGCAGTATCTGCACGGCGCAATTTTTCATCTCCAATGCCCGCAACCAGAGGCTCCTGAATATGAACAGCGCCAGAAACTTCGCAGGGCGTCTTCATAGCCTTTGCCATCAACTCGATCGCCAGTTCATCAAGGAGACCATAAAATATCAAAGTGGCGGCATCTTCAGGCTTTGGCATTACCCTCATGGTTACTTCTGTCATAACTCCCAGCGTACCCCAGGACCCGGCAATATTTCTGGTCAGATCATAGCCAGCAACATTTTTCATGACACGACCGCCCACTGAAATCTGTTGGCCAAGACCATTTACTGCAGTCATTCCTAACAGGTGATCTCTGGCTGATCCGACCTGCAGTCTGCGGCTGCCACACAAATTTGTAGCAAATAAACCGCCAATAGTACCCTCGCCGGGATTTTGTCCAAGGACAGGTCCGAGGTCGAGAGGTTCAAACCCCAGCATCTGCCCCTGCCTTGACAGTGTCTCCTCAAGAAACCGGACCGGGGTTCCTGTTTTTACAGTTACAACCAGATCTTCAGGCTCATAAAGAGAAACACCGAACATCGCTCCGGTGCAGACAATACGTTCAGCATCGACAGGTCGCCCCAATGCCCGCTTTGTTCCTGCACCTGCAACTTCCAGTGCCATCTTCTGATGATTAGCCTCGGTTATTACTTCAGCAAGCTGGGCTTCATCACGTGGACGCAATATTTCCATTATAATTTACCTGTGCATCTCAAGTGGAAAAACTTTACCCGGATTAAGCAGCCAGTCCGGATCAAAAGCATCTTTGATACGCATTTGCTGCATCAGCTCCTGCTGAGAGAATTGTTCCG
>JBOEGA010000223.1:0-2700 GCA_050633205.1 Methyloligellaceae bacterium
GAGCGTTTAAAGCGTGAAAAGCAGGAAAGCCAGAAGCAGGCGGTTGCAGCAACTGCATAATCTGCGCTCATAAAAGATTGAAAGCCTCGCGATACTGTTGTTTTGCGAGGCTTTTTTGTATTGTGAAATGCTGATAAAACTTTAGTATAGATATAAATGAAATAACGTCCGTAAAGCTCATGCCCCAACAAATTACAGATCGCCTTTCTATCGCTCTAGCGCAATTTAACCCGACTCTCGGAGATATTCAGGGTAACGCGGAAATCGTTCAGCGTGTCCATAAGCAGGCAGAAGAGCAGGGGGCAGACCTCATTGTATTTTCCGAACTGTTTCTTACAGGATACCCACCGGAAGATTTGATTCATAAACCCGCATTTGTGAAAGCCGCAATGGATGAGCTGCAGCAACTGGCAAAAACAACTGCTGGACAGAACTGCGCGATACTGCTCGGCTTGCCATGGGCAGATGATGGTAAGGTATATAATGCGGTTGCTTTGCTTGAAGATGGAAAAGTTGCAGGATTACGCTACAAGGTAGACCTCCCTAATTACGGTGTCTTTGATGAAAAGCGTGTATTTTCCCCGGGGCCAATGCCGGGACCAGTCAACTTCAGAGGAGTTCGCATTGGTGTTCCCATCTGTGAAGATATCTGGCGTGAGGATGTATGCGAATGTCTGGAAGAGACAGGCGCAGAAATATTACTGGTAGCCAACGGCTCCCCTTATGACAAAACCAAATTTGATATCCGCATGAACATTGCGGTGTCACGAGTCACTGAAACCGGTTTGCCACTGGTATATGTAAATCAGCTTGGTGGGCAGGATGAACTCGTATTCGATGGTGCCTCATTTGTTTTGAATGGCGATAGATCGCTGGCCATGCAAATGCCTGCCTGGGAAGAAAGTCTTACAATAAGTCAATGGTCCAGAATTGATGGTAAATGGATCTGTGAAGAAGGGCAAAAAGCCGTTCTCGAAACAGGAGATGATGCCGATTATCTGGCCTGCGTCACAGGCCTGCGGGATTATGTCGGCAAAAACAGGTTCCCTGGTGTTGTCCTTGGCCTGTCCGGTGGTATCGACTCTGCACTTTGTGCCGCTATGGCCGTTGATGCGCTGGGGGCAGATCGTGTTCATTGTGTAATGCTGCCATATACCTATACCAGCGAGGAAAGCATTAAAGATGCAGCTGCCTGTGCCGATGCGTTGCGGATGAGATACGATGTTGTACCGATTTTTGAGCCGGTTGAAGCATTCAGTAAGGCACTGTCTGGAATGTTCGAAGGCACCGAAGCTGACATAACTGAAGAAAACCTTCAGTCCAGAGCACGGGGCACAATCCTGATGGCCATATCCAATAAATTCGGAAACATGGTGGTTACAACAGGAAATAAATCAGAAGTCTCCGTTGGTTATGCTACCCTTTATGGGGATATGAATGGTGGGTTTAACCCAATAAAAGACCTGTATAAAACTCAGGTTTACAGACTTTCAGCCTATCGGAATAAAGTTGTGCCAAAGGGTGTTCTGGGGCCTGATGGAATAGTTATACCTGAAAATATTATTACAAAAGCACCAACCGCAGAATTACGTGAAAACCAGACAGATCAGGATTCTTTGCCGGAATATGATGAACTGGATCACATTCTTGAATGTCTGGTAGAGAAAGAACTGCCAGTACCGGAAATTGTAGCCCAGGGATATGACAAAGCCGTGGTTAGCAGGGTAGCACATTTGCTATATTTAGCTGAATACAAACGTAGACAGGCTGCACCCGGAGTAAAGATTACAAGTCGCAATCTGGGCAGGGATCGCAGATACCCCATAACGAATAAATTCAGGGAACAGTAGTCAGCGGTTATATTTCCCAAACAGATCTATCAGTTCGCTGAGCTTCTGTTTTTTGTCTTCTTCATCACCACTGTTCACTGCTTCCATAAGGCAGTGATCAGCGTGGTCCTTCAAAACCTCATTCTCAACTTTTTTGATAGCAGATTTGATTGCCTGTATCTGCGTCAGGATATCAATACAATACCTGTCTTCTTCAATCATTTTAGATATACCGCGAACTTGTCCCTCTATACGCGACAGGCGTTTAATGCAGTTTTTCTGGCGAGACTTCAATGGGGGCACCCTTCATATTACGATAGTGTTATTTTCATACTTGCCTTACATGCAATCGTCAATCTATTCGGATCAGCGTGGTAAAACCGCTTTAATTATATAGCTAATACCTACTTGAATATTATACCCTTAGGGGGTATATAGATAAGTAAGTCGAAATGACAAGAATCAGCAGGAGTAAAATATATGGCTTCTCACGCAGAAAAAGAAACAGGCTGTCATACAGAAGAGAAAAAAGAGCACTCTTCCTGCTGTCATGATCATCAACACCATACTGCGAAAAGCAATATACCTGATGATCCCAACGCTATTTATATTTGTCCGATGCATCTGGAAATTGAGCAGGTGGGGCCGGGTACATGCCCAATTTGTGGCATGGCACTTGAGCCCAAAGCTATCAGCCTTGATCAGGGACCAAATCCTGAGCTAGCAGATATGACATTGCGCTTCTGGATTGGTCTGGCTCTGGCGCTCCCGGTTTTCATACTGGAAATGGGAGAGCATCTGTTCCCCGGAACTGTCAGCTCTCTGATCAGTCCTCAAATTTCAGTTTGGGTACAGTTTGCGCTGGCAACAT
>JBOEGA010000224.1:0-7935 GCA_050633205.1 Methyloligellaceae bacterium
TATCGGCATCTTCTGGTCAAACTGCTGCTGCAGTTTATTTTCCTGAATAGTGACAACATACTTCTGGCCAGACAGATAAAAATAACCCGCTGTTCCAAAACCAATTAGAAGAACAAGTAGTGTTACCAGAGTTTTTTTCATGGTGCTGCCTCTGTGCCTGCAATGATGCTCGACTATTATTGAATAATTATGAGATAATGAACTTTGTTCTTATTTGTTTGTCCATTTATTGACCAAAGTCAGCGTCATTGTTCAAATATTCAGGGATATCCAGTGAGATTATAGGATGAGAGCAGAAATTTGCACAGCAGTTATTTTTGGTAGTTAATAACTTCACCATTCTTACAGTAATCTGAAGAGGCCATCTCAATGAATAGATTTGTCAGGTCTTCAGGTTTTGTCAAAGTTGCCTGATCTTCTCCCGGATAGGCTTTTGCACGCATTCCGGTAGCGACAGGACCAGGGTTAAGAAGGTTTACCTTGATATTCGTATTCTCTATTTCATCAGCATAGGTTTTAACCATAGCTTCCAGACCGGCTTTGGATATTGTATAGGCTCCCCAGAATGCCCGGTTTTTCTGCACAGCTCCGGAAGTTACAAATATACCCCTTCCTGCTTCAGAAAGACGTAAAATAGGGTCCAGAGTTCTTATAAGCTTCCAGTTCGCAGTCAGATTAATATCCAGAACAGACTGAAAATCTCTTTCTGTGAGATGGTTAAGTGGTGAAAGAGGGCCAAGAATTCCTGCACAGCCCACAAATATATCAAGCTTTCCCCAACGCTCGTATATTGTCGGTCCAATACCTTCCAGCTTTTGGCTTTTGGCAAGGTTCATAGGCAGGAGAGTCGCAGTACCTCCAGCTTCGCGGATCTCATCATCCAGCTCTTCCAGAGCGCCTTTGTTCTGCGCTGTCGCAATGACATGTGCACCTTCTTTTGCGAACGCAAGGGCAACTGCACGGCCAATACCACGGGAAGCTCCGGTTATTAATGCAATTTTATCAGCAAGTTTCATGAGATAGACCTCTGGTGGGGGAATTTGTGAACTATGGATAATATACCCTCTTCCAAAATGGAAGGGGTATATTATCGCATTTGTGGTTTATGCGGCCTGCTGGGTAGCCTGCGTTTGCTGCTTAATTGGTTCGTACGCACTCTGCCATCTAAGATAGATCAGTATAAATACTGCAGCCAACTGGAGCAGAATAGGGATAAGGTCCTGCCAGTTTGTTGTAAATATCGGTGGGTAGAAGAAGCTGTAAGAACGAATTCCCACACTGAAGAATAGCAATGGCAATAAATAGTAGAGAATAGCCAGGTAGAAAATCGTTGCCAGAAAAGCTCTTCTGTTGTCTCTCGCCAGTGAAAAATAATGCAGGATTGCAATATCTCTAAGAGTAAACAGCAGTAAGGCTGCCAGGGTCAGAAAGGCCGGGATAAAGTTAGACTTAACTGAAACTGAAGGGTTCAATATAATCAGTACAAGCCCGGCAATAAGTGCAAACAGGTAAGAGATTGCCATACGCGGTATGAGCTCGGCTGCCCTCATCAACTGACCTCTTGCAAGTCTGTGCTGTAACATGCGGTATCTGGTAATGCTGAGATGGTCAGAGAAAAACATTACGTAGCAACTCAGCAGGCTGATGCCAAAGGCAATTGAGAAGAAATAGTCAAGGTTGACTGATCCAATATTTACTGGATTGAGTAAACTGAAAGACTGGGCTTCATTCTGCCAGACTGTTCCTGACTGAAATGAGAAGTTGCCGAAATAAAAGAATAAAAACAGAAGGAATACTGTCCAGCCCCACGGAGTACTACGCATTTGCAACTCCGTTCTCATCGTACGATATACGCCAAAGAATGCCCATAAGCTAAAAATAAGCATGGATGTAATAAAGAAACTTCTGATCGGGATTTCAAATCCATAGAATTTTATATTCAATTCAGTGACAAATTGGTTGGTGCCAGGGTTTACAAAAGCCGTAACATCCTGAAAAGGGAGAAGGCTTATTGTGTACGACAGCATATTCAGACCAATAATAATACCCAGCAGGCGATAGCCGATTGATCTGCGCTTTCCGCTTCTGTCTGAGGTTTGAAGTGCCTGTAAACCAATAAGAGAGACAACCAGAATCGTATAAATCCCGCCTGCGAGCAATACGAACATCCCTTGCAATATAACATTCAGAGGCAGAAAAAAATTTGCATAAAAGAAGGCAAAGGCCAGAGAAGTAATGGCACAATACCAGACAAATAGCGTACTGCCAAAAACAGTCCCCCAGCTTAGGGACCAGGGAGAAATAGATGACAATCTCTGATAGTCCCAGGTTTTATCATTGATCTGACCAAGCACAGCTCCGGCTGCACTATAACCACCCCATACAAATATGATAAAACAGTATAGAACAATGGAAGTCATCATAGCCGCTGCATAAGGCGCAACATCGCTTTTATTCCAGTTAAAATCGCCCTTTACCTGGGCTCCTTTAAATATCAGAAATATAATAGCCAGCATAACAATTGGCGCTATGATCATGCGGTGAACTGAGAAACTAAGCCAGTAATTACGTAGGACTTCGGGATTAATTTGCATTTTTCTTATCTCCCTTAAGTGCGATATCCATATAGATATCCTGCAGGCGTTTTTCCTGGGCATTAAAACTGACAACAGGCAGGTTCATTGAGAGCAGTGCTTTTAAAAGCTCATGCTGATCCTGTTTCCCACCGTTGAATGTACAGCTGATGATATTTTTCTGCGCTTTAACATTGCTTACGGTACTCATTGAGCCAACCTGAGTAATTAGGTTTTCAGCCGGAGTAAGAAATTCAATAACCAGCTGGAATTGATTTTGAAGTTCAGGTTTAGTGTCTGCAATATGATGATCAAAGACTTTTCCGTTTCTGAGCAGCAGCATATCAGTGCAATAATCTTCAAGCTCTGCCAGGATATGAGAGGAGACCATAAGCGTCATTCCCTGATCTCTCAGTGACAGAAACAGTTCTGAAAGCTCCTGACGCGCTTCTGGGTCCAGTCCTGAAGCAGGTTCATCCAGTAGCAGTAACTGTGGTTCATGGATAATAGCCTGAGCTATTCCAAGCCTTTGTCTCCAGCCTCGTGAAAGTGTTGAAGCCTTGGCATCAATATATTCATGAAGGTTCAGGCGTTTAACGGCAAGGTCAATTTTACTCTGCAATTCGCTGCTTGGTATGCGGTGGGCTCTGGCAACATAGTTTAAACATTGCCGGACCGTAAGGTCGTCATAAAGTCCAAAGAAGTCAGAAAGATAGCCTATACTTCGGTGTACCTGCCTTGGGTCCTCCTGAACATCAACTCCATTAACATGGATTTTGCCTGAGAAGACATCATCGAGCGCCGCGATACTTCTCATCAGAGTAGATTTACCCGCACCGTTAGGGCCAACCAGAGCACATACACTGCCTGTCTTTACGTGAAATGTCACGTCATCCAGGGCGCGTTTTCCGGGGTATTCGAATATTATATTTTCTACTTTTATCATTCGAGAAACACTCTTGATATTTAACGTGATATTTTATTGCTACATAGGTAGGAAAGGCCTGCCAGAAGAAATTTTATATCTTTCCGGCAAGCCTGTATGCTGAAAGCGTAGTTTAGGTATACTTTTACTGCAAACGATCAAGCAATTCCGGAGTTGGATACGCATCTGCAGCCATTCCAAGCTTCTTTTGCATATCTCTCACACTTTTACGTGTTCCAAGGCCAATAATACCATCAATCTTGCCTACATCATAACCACGCTCAGCCAGACGGCTTTGCAGAAGTTTGATTTGCGAAAGAGAAAGATGCTGAATATCACGAGATGGCTTGTTCAGTGGCCCAGCACCTGAGAGGCGTGCTGCATAGAAAGCTGCCGTATTTGAATAAAGCAGAGACTTGTTCCACTCCAGATAGATATTTATGAAATTTGGATAAGCAAGAAACGCTGGTCCATAACGGCCCATAGGCAACAAGAGAGTTGCCGGCAGATTATCAGCTTTTAGGTTTCTACCAGTATCAGTCGTGACACCCCATTTGGCCCACTGTGACCTTGGGTGCTTAATTTCAATATCAGCCTGATCCCACTGCAGATTATCTGGAACCTGTACCTGTTGAAGCCAGGGTTGTCCCGGTTTCCACCCCAGATGCTTCATATAGTTTGCGCTGGAAGCCAGAACATCAGGAATGCTCTCAATTAGATTTACGCGGCCATCACCATCAAAATCCACACCATATTCAATATAATGGCTTGGTAGGAACTGCATTTGTCCCAGCTCGCCGGCCCATGGGCCTTTCATCTGGTCTTTAGTCAAATCACCTCTGTCGATGATTTTCAATGCAGCCAGAAGCTGGTCAGTGAAAAGTTCGGATCGACGACAGTCATAGGCCATTGTGGCAAGGGACTGGAGAGTTGGTGTGTCACCGAGGAAGGTTCCAAAGTCAGTCTCGAGTCCCCAGAATGCTACCAGTACCGGGCCGGGCACACCGTATTTCTGTTCAATTTGTCTGAAGGTCGAGCCGTATTTTCTAAGAAGCTGTTTGCCTTTTCTAATACGGTGTTTGGATATCATGCGCCCTGCAAATTTCTGAAAGCTTTGTGAGAAAACGCTTTGTCTTCGGTCTTTTGCCACAACCTTCGAGTCATACCTGACACCCTCAAGCGATTGATTTACGACATGCCTGGCAACTCCCTTGGAAATTGCTTCTTTTTTAAACCCCTCCAGCCAGGAATTAAAACTGCTGCTGCGTGGCTTACATACTGCCAGGGCTGTGTTTGCTGTAAGCAGTGTCGCGATCAGCGCTCCTGCCAGCACACCAAGCTTGTTGCCTGTTATTGCCATGATAAAACTCTCCAAATATTTATTGTTGTTTCAGGTTCAGATCCTGACCCCAATTTATAAAAGCGTTAAATGCCCTAAATTCGGCGAATGTATAACAAAATGCGAATAATATGTCAGTGATAAAAGCTAATTCTGCCTCAAACTGCGTTTATGGCATTCTATACTGTGTCAAAAATGGGCTATGATAGGCACAAAGATTCGCTGATAAAGAACTGATTGTGGGAGGCGTGACAATGGCTCAGGGACGTGGATGGTTGGAAAATATGGCATCTGTTTTTGTTCCGGTACACAGGGATGGCCATAAATTTATCGCTATTCTTGGCGTCGCCACGTTCATTTTCTATCTTTTATGGTCCCCACTGGGCATTCTGCTGGCTCTTGCCACGATGTTCACAGCCTATTTTTTTCGTGACCCTGACAGGGTAGTTCCTCTGCGTGAAGGCTTGGTTGTCAGTCCTGCCGATGGAAAAATTGCCGCGATTGAAAAAGTCTATCCGCCGGGTGAAATGGGGCTGGGAGCAGGGGAGAGAACCAGAGTATCGGTACATCTCTCAATTTTTGACGTTCATATCAACAGATCGCCCGTAGCTGGCGAGGTTTCTATGGCTGTTTATACTCCAGGAAGATTTTTGAGTGCAGCCAATGATAAGGCCAGCGAAGACAATGAAAGACGCTCCATGGTCATAACTACCCGGTCCGGCGCTAAAATTGGCGTTGTACAGATTGCCGGGCTTATTTCGAGAAGAATCATTAGCTTTGTTGAAGCGGGACAGTCGATCGGAATCGGGGAGCGTTTCGGCCTTATCCGGTTCGGAAGCCGTGTCGATGTATACTTGCCTGAGGGGCAGACGGCTTTGGTCGCAGTTGGTCAGCGGGCTATTGCTGGGGAAACAGTGCTGGCAGATTTTAAATCAACCGAATCCGAACGAGAGGCAAGGGAAGTCTGAAAGGCCTCTACTCTTTAACCTGATCAGGAAACAACATTGCCTCAAGTTTATCTAGATCTAAAGGCTTTTTCATACTGCCCGTAAGAAGTTTTGAGATTCCTGCTTTAACAGGGTCAAACTCGACATCGGCGGTTAACATATAAATATCTCCCAGTCGGTGTAGAGACTGACTGGCTTGAAGTTTTCTGATGAGGGTAACGCCATTAATATCAGGCATATGATAATCGATTAGTGAAACATCAAATTTTTCAGTTTCGATCATTGTTTCAACTTCTGATGCCTGTATGGCTTTTGATACGGTGACATCATGTTTCAGAAAAAACATTTCCAGAAACGTCATATTTATCATCACATCATCGACAATCAGTATTTTATTAATCATCAGAGCCCGCATCTTGAGTAAAGCACACAATAATAGACAGGATATGGTACAATACTTAATATTTGATGGCCCGAAGCTTTAAACTTTCTGTCCCGGGAGTGAAATTTCAAAGCAGGTACACCCACCTTCGAGATGCTTTACTGTTGCTTCACCACCATGGCGCCTTGCAATCTGTCTGACCAGTGCCAGACCAAGACCTGTCCCACTTGTCCCCGTAGTCCCTTCCGGCCGAAAAAACGGATCAAATATTTTTTCGAAATTTTCAGAGGCAACATTTTTCCCCTTGTCGGCAACCTGAAGGTTGATATTACCTTCACTCTTGTGCAATGTGATATTGACAGGTGGCGTACCATACCGTTTTGCATTTTCCAGCAAATTCCTGATCATGCGTCGTAGCAGACGGCTGTCCCCCATCATAGTTACCTGTTCACCCTCCAGCTCAAACCCTGGGTATCTGGCCGTTTCTTCAGCCGCCAGGGCAAGAAGGTCAACTTCTTCCAGGTGACCAATATCATTCAGCGTATTCAGGCGGCTGGCTAACAGAATTTCTTCTATCATGTCGTCCAGTTCTGCAATATCAGTTTCCAGATTGCTCCTGTGTTTGGGATCTGCCTTATCTTTCAGAAGTTCAACAGTGACCCGCAATCTTGACAAAGGAGTCCTAAGCTCATGTGAAGCATTGGCGAGGAACATCTTGTGTGAGTTTAAAAGGGCTTCTATACGTTCTGCTGCGGTATTAAAACTGGTTGCGAGTTGAGCTATTTCGTCTCTTCCTTCAACAGAAACACGTGTTGCAAGATCCCCTGATCCAAGTGTCTCCACACCCTGTTGCAGCCTCTCCAGCCTGCCAGTAAGCCCTCTGACGGCCGGGTAAATAGCAATTGCAATCGCCAGTACAATCCCGCCGAGAATAAAGATAAACCTGAAAGGGCCAAAACCTATTCCATCCGGAGGAGGGCGCCTGACAGAGACCCATCGCCCGTCCGCAAGTCTGGCTATCCATGCGCCCCTTCTGTGTTGAAATGTTCGTTCTCCACGCCAGCTCTCAAGAGAAGGGGCAGGGAGACCGTCTGCAGTGATTGCTATGAGTTTGCCACTTGCATCAAAAAGCGCAAGCTCAAGCCTGAACCTGTCCGCAAGGTCGCCCAGCTTTTTTTGCTGATCTTCGGGCTTATCCGCAGCAGGTGGCAGTATCGTCGTTGCAATTTCCCTTGCAATATGTAGTGAATCTTCAAAATGAGAGGGATTGGATAACAGTTTCCAGCATAACCCCGCAATAATCACAAGCGCAATAAGGCTTCCTATAACAGTTAGATAGATTTTTTGGTAAAGCTGTTTCATTGATCAGGCACCTAATCCTGCATCTTGGCAAAGACATAGCCCATACCACGAACGGTAATAATTCTGCGTGGATTTTTAGGATCGTCTTCTATTTCGGAGCGGATACGCGAGATATGTACATCGATCGATCTGTCAAATGATTCAATAGTCTGCTTTTTCAGGTGATCCATTATCGCATCACGAGACATAACGCGACCGGCATTTATGGCCAGAATCTTCAGAAGTTCAAACTGGTAGCTGGTCAGGGTGAGTACCTTATCATCCAGTCTGACAAGAATTGCTTCAAGGTCTATTTCCAGACGGCCGAAACTTAGCGTCGATGAAGTATTTTTTTTAACGCCCCGTCTCAGTATTGCGCGCAGGCGAGCCAGAAGTTCCCTTGGTTCAAAGGGTTTTGGAAGATAGTC
>JBOEGA010000225.1:0-4515 GCA_050633205.1 Methyloligellaceae bacterium
GGTAACCACTGGGCACGAATAGGTACGAAAGTGTTGAGACGAGATATACCATCTCAGAAAAAAGCTATCAGTTTCAGTCCAAATTAAGGGACAACAAGTTTTTGGGAGGGCGTCCGTTGTAAAAAGTTATTTATTACTAGAAAATTTAATAAGTAATCACCCTACATCGAAAGACCAGCGTGTATGATACCGTCATTCTAAACGCAAAGTTGAAAAAAAGAAATAAATCCTGAAATTTCTTAACTGAATCGTCTGGTGCAATAAAAAAACACAAAGTTAACAGAAAAATACTTGAATACCTTCTTACCGCATCGCCCATAACTCCCATAACAAAAAGGATCAGGGGAAAAGAAAATGCGTGTAAAATTATGTTTTATTCTATTGGTAAGTATTATTTTATCCGGATGTTCTGCAGGAACACCAATACCAACAATCGGTGTTGCAGCAAAACAGTACAGAGTTACAAAAGTTAAAGTCATTCAGGGAAAAAATATAAGCTATGGGCGTCCTTCAGCTGCAGGAGAGGAAGAACAGAAAAAACTGATTGATAAAACAATTATAACTCTGAAGCAGGGGCTGGAAAAAGCGATAATAGAGAGAAACGGGCCCGGAAGACCTGCCACTCTAAAAGTGGTTATGACGAATATAGATCTGTCCAGCGGAGTGGGCCGCGTACTTCTGAAATCAGACAGTTATGTCGGCGGGCAGCTTATGCTTGTCAGTGCCAGATCTGGAAAAATTATTGCTCAAAGGCCAGTCAGTGTAAGCGATCGCTCAACAAAGCTTCAGGTTAACGTCAACGGTGCAGCAATAGGTTCCTTCTTCTCACTATTGTCCAATCTCAGCCAGTCTCCGGAAGATAAACGCATAGCCTCAGTCGTCGGCCCATTCATTGCCGAGACCAAACACTGGATGGAAAAGAAATAGTTTAACTGTCAGCTCCCCTGTCTTCGAACAGAGGAGCTGATTACCATCTCGGTATAAGTTGACCTATGAAATATATTTGATAATAGCCTTTGCGATAGCTTCAGAAACACCTTTCTTCATGGCTGCTTCCTCTGCTTCTTCGTCAGACCCTCCCCGGGCCTTTGTAACATATGCTGCCGCTGCCGCTGCAGCCAGAACAGACACACCTACACTTGCAGCTGCAGTGCCAACACTTGATGCTAAAAATGTCTGGAGTGGAGCCATTTGTTGAATAAATCTCGCCTTGACTACAGCAACTTGCGCAGATTTAAGACCAAACTGAAGAATTTTGAATAAAGGTGCAGCCACAATAAAACCTCTCAATATTAACCTGAGTAAAATCTATGCTGCCAATATAATTTTTAAAATTTGCGAAGTCAGAATTTACCACATCACCAGTATTATGTTAACAGGTTTTGAGTCTAGACTTTATATGCATTTTGAAGCTTGTTTACTGTCATTCCAGACCAGACATCGCCGCCGCCAGAAAATCCACAAACACCCTCACTTTTGGTGCAAGGTTGCGATTGTTATTATAAACCGCATAAATATTAGTATCATAGGAAATATAATCCCCAAGAACCGCAACAAGATTACCCCTGACGATTTCCTCTCCTGCAACAAAAGTAGGGCTATATGTTATACCTCCCCCCTTTAACGCAAAATCTAGCGCGGCACGTGCACTGTTGACAGTAATTCTGCCCGTTACCGATTTGTTGGTTTCCTCTCCATTAACAAGAAATGGCCAGCTTGCGCCTGAACGGAAATTACTGTCAATGATACAGCGGTGGTCTTTAAGCTCATCCGGATGTTCAGGCATGCCGAACCGTTCCAGGTAATCAGGGGATGCACACAGAACCATATGTGACGGAGCAAGTTTCCTCGCGATCAGGCTGGAATTTTCCAGCCTCCCGATCCGCAAAGCAATATCAAACCCTTCATCAACAAGACTGACAGTGCGGTCATTCAGACGCAGATCAACGGTAACTTCAGGGTATTTTTCAGTAAAGAGGATCAACTGCTCAGTCAGATACATTTCCCCGAAAGTCACAGGGGCTGAGATAAACAGCTTCCCCTTTGGAACAGCAGTATTGCTGTGAAGCGTCTGCTCCATTTCATCAAGGTCATCCAGCAGTTGCACACACCGTCCGTGATATATCGATCCGGCCTCGGTCAGGCTGATACTTCTTGTTGTCCTGTTTAACAGCCGCGTCCCCAGCCGGTCTTCAAGCTGGCCCACATATTTGCTGACAAGCTTCTTGGACACCCCCAGCCGTTCCGCTGCCTTTGTAAAAGACCCACTGGCAACAACCTGAGAAAAAGCCCGCATTCCATCAATTAAATCCATAATTGCCCATATATCGTTCACAATAAGTCGTCAACAGGCATGTTTATCCGCGAAATGGTTTTTAATATATTTAGCATCAGCAAGACAAATCAAATGGAGAAAATAATGAATATACAATCTCACGCTTATGCCGCCCTGATCCTTCGTCTGTCATTGGCGGCTTTATTCCTTGCCCATGCAGGTCTGAAATTCTTTGTGTTCACCCCCGCAGGAGCTGCTGGCTTCTTCCAGTCTGTCGGCTTGCCCGGAGTGCTGGCATATATCACTATCATCGCAGAAGTTGCAGGCGCTTTTCTGCTTATTACAGGCCTGTTTACACGTCTCGTCAGCATCGCGCTTCTGCCGATAATTCTTGGTGCAATTATCTTTGTTCATGGATCAAATGGCTGGTTGTTTTCAAATACAAATGGCGGCTGGGAGTTTCCTGCATTCTGGGCCGTTGCGCTGGTTGTACAGGCATTGCTTGGAAGCGGTGCTCTTTCACTGAACTACGTTAAAGGGAGCCTGAAATTTTCAGGCCTGTCAGAAGCCTGAATAATAAAATCAAAAATGAGGAGTGCCTTGGCGTACTTCTCATACTAAACTTGAAATAAGAGGAGACATATTATGTCAGATAAAACAATCCAGCCCGGCCTGTTCCTGCCCCATGGCTCGCCAACACTGCCAATATCCGGTCATCCCGCAGCTGACTTTCTGAGAGGTCTTGGAAAAGAACTGCCACGCCCGGACGCAATCGTAATTATATCCGCTCACTGGGAAACCAGAGGCCTGAAAATCACAACAAGCCCGGAGCTTGAAACCATCTATGATTTTAGAGGTTTCCCAAAAGAACTCTATGAAATCGTTTACCCGGCCAAAACAAAAGAAACTCTTGTCAGCACCGTAATTGAAACACTGGCCGTAAGCGGCTTTAAGGTGGAAAAAGATGAAAACAGAGGTCTTGATCACGGTGCCTGGGTTCCCCTTCATCTGGTATATCCGGAAGCAGATATCCCTGTAGTCCAGCTTTCACTCGACATGAACCTGTCTCCTGAACAGCTTATTGAACTGGGCAAAGCCCTGTCTCCTTTGAGGGGGCAGAATATCCTCGTTATCGGATCAGGCGGCACAGTTCACAATCTGAGAAACAGAATGGAAGAGGGCAGCGAGCCGCCGGAATGGGCAAGCAGGTTCGACAACTGGCTCGACAGCAAATTGTCAGCTGGAGACCTCAAAGGCCTCTCCGAATTCAAAACAGATGCCCCCGATTACCAGATGGCCCACCCAACCCCCGAACACCTGCTCCCACTCCTGATCACCGCCGGAACAGGCAACCAGCCCCCACAAAAAATCAACAGCGGCTTCAGTCTGGGAACAGTAGGAATGAGCGCATGGTCATTTGGGTGATTGGATGAAAGCTTCATAATAGCTGCAGTATTAAATAATAGCTGCAGCTATTAAGATAATTGGAAGAAACGGCCACAGGAAGAGGCCAAATTTAATAATGAGCTTGGAGTCAAAGTTGGCGTCATCCCCTCAGAGATATGACTGATGTTATATCCATCAGGCATAACGAATCTGTAAAGTTGGCCGTCAGATCCATAAATCCTGCCCGCGCGACTCTCCACTCGGATATCTTTAACCGTTCCCCGGATATAATTCAACCATGTAATAATTATTAACATTAATAAATTAATGCATTAAGGCGATAAAACCTCTTTATTGTGGTGGTTGAGGTAAGTCGGCGTATATAACACGTAAACAGAGGTGAATAAGCGTAGTTTCAACGTAACAAAAGATGACCAGGAGGTGACAAAACGCAACTGATTTTCCATAAAATTATCCGTTCTGAAAACTCCTGAAAGATATGACTGATAAAATTTCCATTGATTTTATTGAATAATTTCTGGAGAAACCCGGAAACNNGGAAACTTATCCCCCTCAAACCCATCCATGATAACCTCTGCAGACCCGCACCCTGCTCTTTAACATATACACCCTGAAAAAAACGCGCGGGCAAAGATCCCCAAAAACACTAGCCTCACACCCAAATCATTGTTAAAACACGCCCCAAAGTAAACAAATATGAAACGAGGGCTAGACAGAGCCATGTCTGAGAAAAAGACAAAAAAAGACGCTGAAACAGCGGAAGGACGCGATTATTCCGAGACGTTGTTCCTGCCCAAAACAGAATTCCCTATGCGAGCCGGGTTGCCTAAGAA
>JBOEGA010000226.1:0-1957 GCA_050633205.1 Methyloligellaceae bacterium
GCTTCATAAGATGCCAGGCCGGGGAAGAATTTCTTGCCAATAATAAAGCTAGGTGTTCCATCAATACCCAGTTTACGAGCAAGTTCGATATTTGCGTCGAGCTTGGCTTTTACCTCTTTGCCCTTGGCAACCTTAATTACTTCATCCCATTTCATACCGATTGTCTCGATCTGTTTTTTCAGAACTGTCTCATTGGCTCTGCCAGGAGATTTCATAATGCCCCAATGGAAGTCTCTGTATTTCTTAGGGTCAATTTTCCAGACCGCCATAGAAACTTCAGATGCAAGGCGAGAGTTTTCAGACAGAATAGGGAATTCCTTGAATACGTACTTAACACGCTTGTCATTATCTATCAGCTTAGCTGCAGTTGGCAGTGCGCGGCGGCAATAGCCGCAGTTATAATCGAAGAACTCAACAACAACAGCTTTTGCGTCAGGATTACCAATAAACGGGTCAGTGCTGTCATTTGATATCATAGCAGCATTGCCCTCTATAAGCTGCTGCTTCAGGGCTGCACGTTTTTCCAGTTCTTTTTTCTGAAGTGCCTGAATTGCATCGCGGATAACTTCAGGGTTTTTCATCAGATAATCGCGTATCAGGGTTTCAAACTGAGCCTTGTTCTCCGGGGTTATCTTGTTATCTGCATATGAGGTAGATAATCCACCGATCATCAGTACAAACACGCTAAATATAAGCTTTTTCATAGACTACGCCTTAGGTTAAATTTTAGCTCACTTATACCAAGACTTTTCCTGCGGAACAAACCCTGTATTGATTTATGGAGAACTTTTAATAATTTAAACATCACATTACAGTTAATCCGTGCACTTCATTACTGTCGTTTACCCGATCCTGAGATAGCGTAACCTTAAAGCATTACCAATCACAGAAACGGAACTAAGGGACATGGCTGCTGCTGCGATCATGGGGCTGAGAAGTACCCCAAAAAACGGAAACAAGACACCTGCTGCTACGGGAACACCCAGCGCATTGTAAAGAAATGCAAAAACGAGGTTCTGTCTTATGTTGGCCATTGTAGCTTTGCTGAGATGACGGGCACGGACTATTCCATCCAGGTTACCTTTCACAAGTGTAACGCCAGCACTTTCTATTGCGACATCAGTTCCTGTACCCATCGCAATACCAATGTCGGCCTGAGCCAAAGCTGGTGCATCATTTACTCCATCACCAGCCATCGCAACAATATGTCCCCGCTCCTGCAGGCGTTTTACAACTTCCTGCTTGTCCTGCGGCAAAACATCAGCCTCCACACGGGAGATACCCAATTGTTTCGCGACGGCTTCGGCAGTTGTTCTGTTGTCCCCGGTCAGCATAACAATTTCGACATTATCCTGCCTCAGATCCTGCAAGGCTTTTGCTGTAGTCTTCTTAATCGGGTCGGCTACCACAATCAGGCCCGCACATATATTGTCGACGGCAACATACATTACTGTCTCACCATTATTGCGGTGTTCTTCTACGGTTTTGGAAAAGCTATCAGTGCTGACAGAGAGGTCCGAGAGCAAGCGACTGTTTCCAAGGGCAATTCTTTTTCCGTTGACCTGCCCTGTTACGCCTTTACCCGTAACTGCTTCAAAGTCTGTCACTTTCCCGAGCGTCAGGCTATATTTTTCTGCCTCATCCAATATTGCGCCTGCAAGAGGGTGTTCACTTCCTTTTTCAATACTGGCGGCTAACTGGAGAAGGTCTTCCCGGCTTACATCATTACTGGTAACAACAGACACTACTTTAGGCGCTCCTTCCGTGAGTGTTCCGGTTTTATCAACGACGAGCACATCAACCTTTTCCATGCGTTCAAGACTTTCGGCATCTTTGATCAGCACTCCAATTTCAGCACCCCTGCCAACTCCAACCATTATCGACATTGGTGTTGCCAGGCCCAGCGCACAGGGACATGCAATAATCAGAACTGTAGTTGCTGACACAATAGCGAAGG
>JBOEGA010000227.1:0-717 GCA_050633205.1 Methyloligellaceae bacterium
AGGACTGCAACTGTGATAACAGCAGGCACGAAATAGGATGCGACGGTATCGGCCAGTCTTTGTATAGGTGCGCGGCTTCTCTGGGCATCAGCAACCATCTGAACGATCCGGGATAAGAGTGTCTCTGCGCCTACATGTTCTGCAGTCATGATGAATGAGCCACGGCCATTCAATGTTCCACCAATAACCTTGTCACCAGATGCTTTCTCAACGGGTAAGGCTTCGCCAGTTATCATGGATTCATCCACTGAACTGGTCCCCTCATTTAATGTACCATCTATAGGTATCTTATCACCAGGCCGCACACGCAATCTGTCTCCGGCCTGAATTTCTTCGAGAGGAACGGTTTCATCATCTCCATTAGAATTTATACGCAATGCTGTTTTTGGAGCGAGATCCAATAAGGCACGGATAGCCTGCCCTGTGCCTTCTCTGGCCCGAAGTTCCAACACCTGCCCGAGTAGAACCAGTACGGTAATAACGGCCGCAGCTTCAAAATAAACAGCTACGGTGCCATGATGTCCGCTTCGTAACTCCTGAGGGAACAGGGATGGAAACAGTATTGCGACCAGACTGTAAAGATATGCTGCACCAACCCCAATCGCTATCAGAGTAAACATATTCAGGTTTTTGCTGACAATTGATGCCCAGCCTCTTTCCAGAAATGGCCACCCTGCCCAGAAGACAACCGGTGTTGCCAGTGCAAACTGTACCCAG
>JBOEGA010000228.1:0-2217 GCA_050633205.1 Methyloligellaceae bacterium
AGTGCGATTGCCCTGACTGATGTCTTTGAAATTATGATCATTGCTATTGTTCTGAGCGGTATACTGATGATCTGGCTTGCGGACAGAGTTGCAGAGTTTCTGAAGAAAAACAGAATGTATGAGGTTCTGGGGCTCTTTATCCTCTTCCTTGTCGGTGTGCTTCTTCTGTCTGAAGGTGGAGAACTTTCACATCTTAAGCTGTTTGGTTATCAGGTTGAGCCGATGGCCAAGTCTACTTTCTATTTTGTTCTGTTTATCCTGGTTGCAGTGGATCTGGTGCAGGGACAGTACAGAAAGAAACTGCTTGCCCAAAGAGCGGCTGAAACCAAGGCCTAGAAAGCTTTTAAAATCAGATGACAGAGCGGTATGGGCCAATAGCCTGTGCCGCTTTTTTTATGTTGTTTCGGAAAAATTAACATAAAGGGAAACTTATTTAATCCTCAGACGTAGCTTCGATAGCATGTGTTTAATGGCAAGGCTATAAGGAGAAACGTTATGTTAAAATATGCTGCAGCTGTTGCTGCTATAGCTTGCGTAGCCGCCACGTCGGCTTTCGCTGATCCCGAAGATATTAAATTTCCAAAAGATTATGAAAGTAAATTTACCAATTATTTGAGTATGGATCGCGCTAATGGTAAGCAAGCCGCCCGTTTATTCGCCAATGATAAGGCTGTTGTTGGCGTTCAAAAGAATGGGGAATTTCCTAATGGCTCCGTTCTATTGATGGAAGTTTCCAAGGTTAAAAAAGGTGCCGATGGCAAACCTGTCAAGAGCAGCATTGGCCGTTTTATCAGAGATGGTAAGGCAGCAATTGTTGTTATGGAGAAGATTGACGGGATTGATAAGGATATTCCTGAAGAGCTTCGTAATGATAACTGGGAATTTGCGGTTTTCAGTCCGAAAGGCAAGTTTCTGAAGAAAGACACAAACAAGTGTCGTGAGTGTCATGCTCCTCTTAAAGCTGCGAGACATGTGTTCTCATATGATCACCTGGAGAAAGCCAATTTAAGTGATTACCTTGTTAAAGTGGCAGATGCGGGCTCTGCTTATAAGAAAGATTATGTCGCTTCTGACAGTGGTGTCGCAGTAAGTAAGATCCTGGATGCTATAATTCTTCCTGGTAAGACAAAGCAGGCAGCAAAAGAAGAAAAAGCAGATCCCCGGATTGTTAACAAGGTACTTGGTTCTATCTCGACAACTCCGAATAAAAAGGTTGTAAAGAAATCTGCTGCTGATCGTTATAATCAGGACAGAGTTAACAAGATTATCTCCTCAATTGATGTAGGGGGGAATAAGAAAGCTGACAATAAGAAATTCAGCCAGAATATTGCTATCAGGAAAGTTATTCAGGTTCAGCTTAACGCCTTTAAGAAGAATAATGCGAGACGGGCTTATGCGCAGGCTTCTCCACAAATTCAGGGAAGCTTCGGAAACTCCAGAAACTTTATGAGCTCAATCAAAGCTTCATATCCATCTGTGTATTTTTCCAAGAAGGCAATCTTTCCTCCAATGAAGGCTGTTAAAGGAAAACAGCATGTTCAGACAGTTGTTTTGCAAAAGCCTGATGGTGGATTTGTTACAGCGAAATATCTGATGGTTCTTATCAAAGGCAAATGGAGAATTGCCGGAGTTGATATTAAAGCCAGCGATCGCTGAGAAATTGCCTGAAACTGGTTCCGGGCCAGATTACCGGGCCCTGAACCAAATACATATTTTTCTTCCTCACCGACTTTAAATCGGGGCAGGTGGTAGCCTAAACAGCCACTTCGCTCCGATCTTTTTTTATGTTTCCCTGATCCCCTGTAATCTCTCTTTTTTGTACTGGAAGCCTGGTACTTTGCTAACTGTGAAGCCGGCCGCTTCAAGGTTTCTACGAACCCACCCGGCCGATGTGTAGGTCGAGAAAGTGCCATTAGGGGAGGTGTGGTTACAGACTTCCTTAAGTAACTCAAGGTCCCAGAGTTCCGGGTTTTTTGCAGGACTGAAGCCATCCAGATACCAGGCCTCAGCAGTTCCGGCCCAGTTTTTTATGGTTTCCCCTGCATCTCCTATGTGCAGATGAAGATGGGCATTTTCGAAACTGAAACTGTTTTGTCCGGGTTTTGGAGGCCAGTAAGTGATCAGTTGATTTGTGAGAGTTTCCAGTTCCGGCCAACGTTGGGTGGCTTTTGCAATTTCAGCCGCTTCGACGGGGTAGAGTTCAAATGAGATAAAGTG
>JBOEGA010000229.1:0-8368 GCA_050633205.1 Methyloligellaceae bacterium
CTTGTGTAGAGCCTTATCCGGGGCTGGGCATTCTGCCCTGACCCTGATAGTCATGCCAGCTTTTCGGAACACAAAAAAACATAGTCGATACGACCTGCAACTTCTCGACGTCCGGGGCAAAGCGCTACCATCCCTCAACAGTAAGCTTCATATCGTGAAATTGAAGCTGCTTTAAATCTTCCTCTTTAATCCAGAAACGCAGCTCACCAACATCCCCCCAATGCCACCTCATAACTTTGTCAGTACTGAAACTCATCAGAACCATATAGCTTTCTGGTGGAAAACCTTCGCAATAATGATGTCCCATCATTTGACCAACAATCGTCTGTCGGTGGCGTATATAACTAATAAAATCCATTGCTCTTTCAGGGAAAGAAAATCCGGATTCCCAGTCATTTTCAAAACTCAAATCAATGCTGGCAATAAACGAACTTTCCAGCCAACTTGAGACCCTGGAATGGTTTAGCCTGTCCATATGCCCACGCGGAGTTGTTCTATTCCAAGTTAAATTATCCTGACTATTTTCGCTTCGTTTTTTGCAATACTCCGAAAATTCCTTAAAATACTCTTTGAGTTCCTCCTTGATATGAGCTTCAAAATTGAACTCTTTTTGCGCAAGATCATTACACCACGAGCGAAACAGGGATCGTTCCTTAAAGTTCAATGGTTGATACAAGTCTTTATGTTTACATTTCTCTTCCCACTTGAGGGCCTGATTAAGGGCTGCAGTATATCGTTCCTTTACTGGCTGTGCATCACTAGCTAAGACTTCATTCTTTTCAAGAAGTTTATCAATTTCGGCAATTGCGTTATGCATTTCAAGCTTCACAGTTCCCGCAAATGTTCTAATAAACAAAAGGCAGTAAGGATAATCGCTATCAGGTAGATTAAATTTTTCATCTTTGTATTCGAACATGTACGAATAATGGGCAGGTGGCCATATGATCGGAGCATTTTCATCATAATGAGGGTGTTCTATCTCAAAAATTAAATCTTCCCACTCTTCATAATCAATTTTATCTTCATCATATCCAAGTTCATAAGGTTCGCTTAACCTCGTAATCGTTAGATTAGAGCTGACACGCCACTTGGGAAATATATCAAATCTTGGGTCTTCGGCATACTCTTCCTCAGTTAACCATTGGTGTTTCCATTCATAATTTTTATTTTCATAAAACCTTTGAAGTTTTTTAGGTGCATTGGCAACGGGGAGCTCCGAGGATCTTCTTGGACTATATAAAACTCGTGGCAGGAAAAGCATTTTATCAAGAAAAAAGTATAAAGTACCTTTGCTTGGAAGTAGATGTCGGGTTGAAAAATTCGGAAATTCTTCAATGCCAAACTGTCCAAGAAACAATAATCCACTGCCATCTTTTTCACTGAGTGGCCAGGATAGGTTGGGAGGAAGTTTAGGGTGCCCACCGACGTAGCTTTGGATATTCGAATTGGGATCAGGTGGAAATACCCTCGAAAAAAAGACTGCTGTCTTTTGTGTGGCGAGTATTCTTTTCAACAGCTCTTGCTTGTCAAGCTTGCCCATAATACGCATACCTTTATTGTTCTTATTAATTTTATTGATGAGTATAGGCTAAATTAGACACAACCCACATCACCCAAACCGCCCAATCCAGATCGTCGTATCCCCATACTTCCGCTCATCAATCACCATAAACCCATCAGGAAATGCCAGCTCATTGCCCGTACGCTCCTCAAGAACGCAGAGCGCACCATCCGCAAGCCAGTTCCCCTCATAGGCAGCGATCAGCGCTTTTTCGCCCAGCCCCTTGTCATAGGGCGGGTCGGCGAAGAGCAGGTCGAACTGGCCCATGGTTCCGGAATCGCCGAGCTTGGTCGCATTGCGCTTGAAAAGCTTGGTCCGGCCCATCGCGCCCATACTTTCAATATTGCGCCGGATCGCGCCGCGCGCATCAATGCCATCATCGACCAGCAGAATAAATTCGGCACCTCTGGATAGCGCCTCAAGTCCAAGCGCCCCGGTTCCGGCAAATAGGTCCAGAACCCGCGCCCCCTCAAGCTCAAAATCATCAATGCCATGAGCCAGCACATTAAACAGCGCTTCGCGGACACGGTCAGAGGTCGGCCGGGTTGCATTTCCCTTCGGCGCAAAAATCTGCGTCCCTTTATAGTCACCACCTACAACTCTCATTTCGTCCGCCTGTTTTGAGTATTGCGCTGGTTGCCCGGTTTGGAATTTCCGGGTTTAGGATTTCCCGGCCTGGAGTTAGCAGGTTTCGGACTACCTGACTTCGGGTTTCTGGGCTTATGCTGTCTGGCAGCTGGCTTCTGTTTGCCCTCGACAGGCTTTTTGTCTCCGGTTTTAGCAGTATGCCTGCGGTCCTGTGACAGCCCGATCTCTTTGGAAAGCTTGGAGCCAAGCTGCTCAATCAGGGCTTTCCTCTTCACTTCAATCAGCTCGCCGGGGTTCATGTCCCCAAGATTAAATGGCCCGTAGGATGTCCTGATCAGCCTGTTCACCTGAAGCCCGAGAGAGCCCAGAACATTCTTCACTTCCCGATTCTTTCCCTCGCGAAACGCCACGGTAAGCCAGCAGTTTGTCCCCTGTTCCCGCTCCAGATGAGCCTCAATCGGTCCATATTTCACGCCATCCACAGTTATTCCGTCACTGAGCTTCTTTAGCTGATCCTCGGTAACTCTGCCATTGGCACGCACCCGGTAGCGTCTTAACCATCCGGTAGAAGGAAGCTCCAGCGCTCGCGCCAGATGACCGTCAGTGGTCAGCAGAAGCAGCCCTTCAGTGTTAATATCCAGCCTTCCAACCGAAATAACCCGCGGCAACTGGTCCTGTATTGCCCTGAAAACCGTGGGGCGCCCCTCAGGATCCTTATGCGTGGTAACAAGCCCCTTGGGTTTGTTATAGCGCCAGAGCTGCACCTGCTGGGCGTCTGGAAGCGGTTTTCCATCAACCATAACAACGTCTTTTTCTGTAATAATACAGGCAGGTGTATCCAATTGCTTACCGTTTATGGTAACTCTGCCTTGAAAAATCCACTTTTCCGCGTCACGACGGGAACAAAGCCCTGATCGGGCGATAGCTTTGGCGATACGGATTTCTGTATTGGACGGGTTTGCAGAGTTGGTCATTAGTTATGGTCATCCTGGATTGCTGAAAGTTGGGTGGAGTCCGTAGCACATTTTTGATTGAGCCCGTAGCACACTTTAATCGAGTAAGGGAGAGGCCTATGCGTCGCGACAGTATAATAAAAGCAATAGAGAAACTACGTGAAGCCTTGATGGATTCACAGGTCAGGGAAGTTCTCCGGGTTGCCCGCGCCGCTCCTCAGAATGAAGATACAAGCTTAACGCAGAAAATGCTAATGTCTTATAGCATTTTCTCACAGCATCACCTGAATTTCGGTGAGGGCGAAAAATACCTGATGTCTTTATTCGGGCTGGCACCTTTGGTTAACGTCAATTTCTGGTCAGGCCTGCTGGATGGTGATCGCAACCTGTCCCAGAAAATGCTCTCCGATATCGAGGTCGGTGTTTACAACGTAATTTACGTAATGCCGAAGTTTAAAGACCTGCTCGTTCGCGATACGGACAAGTCGGGTTTCGTTATCAAACTTCAGGATGGCCTGGAAAAAGAAGTTCATCAGCTTCGTGTCTTCATTGCCGAGAAGGGCAATACCCTGACCGACACCGCCATCGTGATGAACGTAATTCGTTCAATTGAAGAGCTGTATGAGTGCTTCGCCCTTATGAATAAGTCCGGCTATGTCGCCCTTGCAATTGGCAGCATGGATTCTGGCGATGCAAAAACAATAGACTTTTTCGGCAATGACCAGGTCGTTAACGATGTAAAAGAAACGATTACCGATGTCTGGTATAAGGTAAAGCACAGCCGCAACAGCGAAAATATGCGCTACCAGATTGAAGTATCATTGATGGGAGCAGGTTTTGTAAATCGCATCAATGAACTCAAGGGTAAAGGAGCATTAAGCGAGGAAGAGAGCCAGAGAATTACCCGCTCCGTTCCACGTGCAATTGAAACCCTGTTCCAGAACGGTGCTTATACATCCGACATGGATAAGGAAGAGGATTCAAGAGCGAGTTCTATCCTGCAACGCCAGGTCGCCCAGATCGAATTAAAATCAGACAGAAATACGAGTGAGCAGACAATATCAAATGGTGCAGCCGAAACCGCTCCACAAGGAGAAGTTGTACACCATCTGGATGCAGACGCACAGGATGCAGAGTTTGTAGAAGCTCAATAAACAATCGGGCCGTAAATTAAAAACTGTGAAAGCTGCCGGAATAAAATTTCGGCAGCTTTTTTTATGATTTCTCTCCCCATTTACGAATTCCTAACCACAAGAAAAGACCAGGTTGTTCCAGGGTATTCATCACATTCAACATTAACTTGATTGCTTTATACTGATTTTTGTTTACGTCCTCTTGAAAAAAGAGTGAAAGTACTAATGTATAAAATATCACTCATGGAACGTTTCTCCACGCGGATGGGGTCAGGGAAAATAAATGCGTCAGAACTTTAAGATTGGTGCCGAGGAAATCGCGCCGGGACAACACAAGCTCGTGGATCTTCCAGTTGCGAAGTTAGCCAATCACACACCGGTATTTCTGCCGGTACATGTCTTTCACGGAAAGGAAGACGGGCCCACACTGTTTGTCAGTGCAGCAGTTCATGGCGATGAAGTTATGGGCGTTGAGATTATTCAGCGGATAATGAAAACTGAAGGTCTGCAGGAACTGTGCGGAACACTTCTGTGTATCCCGATTGTCAATGCCTACGGTTTTATCAGTCATACCAGATACCTTCCGGACAGAAGGGACCTGAACAGGTGTTTTCCCGGCAAACCGCAGGGAGCACTGGCCGAACAGCTTGCCCATATATTTATGACTGAAATCGTAAGTAAATCGGATATCGGTATAGATCTGCACACAGCAGCAGTACACAGAACCAACCTGCCTCAGATCAGAAGTCATTTTGCTCATGATAATACACTTGAACTTGCAAAGGTTTTTGGTGCTCCGGTAATGCTCGAGTCCGGATTGCGTCCGGGGTCTTTGAGAGAAGCTGCCTTTCAGGTTGGCGTTGAAGTTCTGGTATTTGAAGCAGGTGAAGCACTGCGCCTTGATGAGCTGTCGGTCCGTTCAGGTACACTGGGTGTATTGCGTGTGATGAACGAACTGAAAATGCTCCCGGAAATAGAAATCCCGTCAAGTGACATACTTCCCGTATTGTCCAGATCCAGCAAATGGGTCCGGGCAGGAGAGGGCGGATTGTTGCGGGCCAATAAAGCCTCAGGTGACAGCGTTGTAAAAGGTGAGGTTCTGGCTACAATTGTAAACCCTTACGAGGATATTGTAACCGAGGTAACTTCGGTTACTGATGGCCTGATAATCGGGCGAACCAAACTGGCTGTAGTAAACAGAGGAGATGCTCTCTTCCATGTCGCCAGAGTAGCAAAGCCGGAACTGGCAGAGCAGAAAGTCGCTGATATCGCTGATGAACTGGATCACGATCCCATCTTCGACGAAGACGAAATTATATAAAACTTGCCATAAGGCATGTGAATAGCTATAGTCAGGTTCATAAGTAACCCTTATGAGACCTGATTATGCGTCATATAGATTTATCTCTCCTAAGAGCATTTGTCATGGTGTTGCAGAGCGGCGGCATGACAAGCGCCGGAAAACAGCTCCACCTCACTCAGGCTGCTGTAAGCCAGCAGATCAAACGCCTGGAAGAACAATTCGGCGTTGAACTGTTCGAACGGGCAAATCGCCGTCTCACGCTGACAACTCACGGAGAGCGGCTGTTAGGTTATGCTCAGAAAATCCTGACACTGAATGATGAAATCTGGAGCCTGATGACTACTCCGGAATATGAAGGCGAGGTCTTTCTCGGGGTTCCCTATGACATTGTGCAACCCTTTATGCCACCGATCCTGAAAAGCTTTCACCTTGCATGGCCCAAAATCCATATCAGAATGGTATGCAGTTCAACGGTCCAGCTAAAAGAAAAACAAAAAGCCGGCGAGCTTGATATCACACTGGCAACAGAGGCAGAAAGCCCTGATCTGGAAAGCAGACTGATGGCCGACCAGCTCGTATGGGTTGGAGCAAAAGCTGGAAAAGCCTATCTCCGTAACCCCTTACCGGTATCACTCGGAGATGAAAGCTGTGCCTTCAGGTCTGCAACTGTTAAGGCATTGAATGATGCACAGAAAAACTGGACCTTCAGTTGTTCAGCCAGAGATATGGCCGCCCAGTGCGCCACCATTGAAGCTGACGTTGCGGTAGCTCCCATGCTGGCCCATACAGTTCCGGATTATCTAAGTGTGCTGGGAGCAGACAGCGGCCTGCCACCTCTCCCTGTGTATTTCTATAATATCTACACAAAACCAACGACCGAAAAAACAATGGTTACAGAAGTTGCGGAACATATAAGAAAGCACTTCACATCAGTTATGATCCAGAAAGCTGCTGAGTAGCGGTCCGGATATCGGAGATAAAGCGGTCAATAGTTTCAGGGCTTGTATCCCATGAACACATCAGCCGCGCTCCGCCTTCCCCGATGAAATTATAATACATCCAGCCTTTTGCCTTCAGACTTTCCGTTACAGCTTTGGGGATCTCGGCAAAGACCGCATTGGACTGGGGAGGAAACATAATATCAATACCCGGAATTGCTTTTATACCTTCATGAAGCCTCTGAGCCATGGAATTCGCATGGCGGGCATTCTTCAGCCACAAATCATTATCCAGCAACCCCAGCCAGGGAGCCGAAATAAAACGCATCTTTGAACACAACTGCCCGGCCTGCTTAACCCTGTAGGCAAAATCCTCGGCAAGTTTTTTATTAAAGAATATAACCATCTCCCCAACCGGAAGACCATTTTTAGTACCGCCAAAACAAAGCACATCAACACCGGACCGCCAGGTAATATCCGCAGGCGAAATATCGAGCGTTGCCAGCGCATTCGCAAAACGGGCACCATCCATATGCACTTTCAGATTATATTTCCTCGCAACCTCGGTGATCTCTCGAAGCTCATCAGCACCATACACTGTTCCAAGTTCTGTAGACTGGGTAACGGAAAGGACTTTAGGTTTGGGAAAGTGAATATCCGAACGCTTTGTCAGGATAGCCTCAATGCTTGCAGGAGTAACTTTTCCGTTTTCTCCTTCTGCCAGTAACAGCTTGGATCCGTTTGAGAAAAACTCCGGTCCACCACATTCATCAGTCTCGATATGCGCAACATTATGACAGATCACGGAGTGATAGGATTGGCAAAGAGCTGCAAGTGAGAGAGAGTTGGCAGCCGTACCATTGAAAACAAAGAAAACTTCACAGTCTATTTCAAACAGGTCCCTGACTCTGTCACAAACAAGCTGTGTCCAGTGATCATCACCATAAGAGATTTCATGCCCGGTACTGTTAGCCCGTTGAATGGCTTCCATAACCTCGGGGCAGGCTCCTGCATAATTATCGGATGCCAGTTGCTGGGTTGGTTGCTCCGCATTGGACATTACAAATCTCCTTCAGGAATAAAGTCAGCAAATAATATAACCGTCACGATCGACAAGCTTACCGGATTTCAGCCATAGTAGGTGGTTAAACATAATCCACCCACAAATATAGTATGAAACTTGTCATTTTCCCCACAGAGATCAACACTCGGGTCCCCGGATTGGAAATAACAGTTCTATCCCTGTATCTTTCATATTTTTATGAGAAACATGCTTGAGAAGTGTACTGTATCAGGTTTACACTGGGGGAATGACCTATTAATTTCATGGCGGTTGTGCCGGGAAAAAGCCGGAGTGTCAACATCAGGTAAATCTGCTGTTAACACCCATGACGTAACAATAAAAGCTCAACAGGAACAGACAGCAAATAAACAATGTGCGAATTATTAGGAATGAGCTGTAATGTCCCTACGGACATACGTTTCAGTTTCGCAGGCCTTGCAGAGAGGGGAGGGCGAACCGGTGTCCATCGGGATGGCTGGGGAATCGCGTTCTACGAAGGTAACGGGTGCCGAACTTTTCATGACCCGACTGCGAGTTGTGATTCCGAGATCGCCAAATTCGTAAAAATGCAGACTGTTAAAAGCCTGAATGTTATCAGTCATATTCGTAAGGCAACTCACGGACAGGTAAACCTGATCAATACCCACCCCTTCACCCGGGAGCTTTGGGGACGAAACTGGGCCTTTGCTCATAACGGCAAACTGAAAAATATTAAAAAATGGCCGCTGGAGTTCTATCATCCGATTGGGACAACAGACAGCGAATATGCATTCTGCTGGTTGATGGATCAAATTCGCAAGGAATATCCAATCGCTCCACGGTCGTCTGC
>JBOEGA010000230.1:0-15654 GCA_050633205.1 Methyloligellaceae bacterium
CCTCTCCATGCGTATAGTCCGGTCATATCCATCGCAATCAGAATGGGAAGCATAATTGCTGCAGCCTGAAATGGAGGGATCATCAGAGACAGGATAGGGACACCTACCACCCCGATTGCACTGAAGCCACCTTTGGAAACCCCGACAATAAATACCGTAACAACAGCCACAGCATAGAAATATGGGTCAGTAATCATCGGGAAGAGCCCTTTGCTATTGAGGATTGAAGCAGATTGAGAGGGATTATGTGTATAGCATAGGCGCTGATATTCTTCCTGTATAGAGTGCAGGTCCAGAATTTATAAAGATTAAAATTTTCGGGGATGCAGAGGCTTTTAACTAGATATGTCAACCTGTAGATAATAGCTATGTTTCAATTGAAGGGCGGATTGTTATTACCCGCCCAGTTAGTTTATTCTTTCTATGCGATAATAATATAATCTATTGCCGATGGATTATCGGCCAGAATACCTAAATCCTCGAGAATAATATTTCCATATTTACCGAATTCCAGATGAAGATCACCATCTACATTCTCATAGCCTTTTAGAGCCATATCCGTCACCAATAATTTATCATCACCCCAGTTAAAGTTTTTTATTGTATCGGTGCCAAAATTCTCATACCGACCATTACTATTGTAAAAGAAATGATCAACGTCATTATCCTTGCCTGCATCCATCAAATCGTTGCCACGACCACCTGTGAAATCATCCCGGCCTGTGCCACCATACAGCACATCAGTACCGTTATTACCTACCAGGCGATCATCTCCAGATCCTCCATAGAACCAGTCAGAACCATCATAACCAAAGATATCATCATGACCGCTCCCTCCTTCTACCATATTAAAGTTGTATCCGGTGTTGGTCGTCCAGTATGTATCATTTCCACTTCCCAGATTCTCATGCCAGCCAATAGCTCCCAAAAAATTCATTACTTGTCCCATGTTGTATCCTTTGTTTGTTGAATAGTTTCATTAGTAATGTGGCAGTTTATACTTTGAGATTCTGACTAATTTCGGCGTTTTTAGTTGTTAATTTCTGTCGGGGTACGCCCAATTATTATTACAGATAATATATGTATGTATTATATGAAATTGTACATGCAGATTTTTGGGGGATTAGTTACATAGTCTAGTTAATATCTGTCAGCATAACCTATTGGATCACCTGGAATATGCCTGCAATATGACTGTAGTCGACAATGTTACTACAATAGTTACATGTAATACATCATGTCCTGTTGTATTGTTTCAGTTCATGGGAATGAAATCAGGGAGCAGTTTTATGTGGGGAGGGAAGGGCGTAGAGCATGATCATTTTTACCATGCTCTACGTGATAATAATCTTCAGGCAATTTTCTGTATTGCTTCAGGTGTGAGGTCGGCGAGGGATGGGTAACCATCCACGGCCATATAAAGATCAGCTTCAGCCAGAAGTGAGCGCAGAACATGCACGACACCTTCAGTACTGCCTAGTGCCAGCCCGTAAGCATAAGGGCGTCCCACGCCTACAGCTCTGGCTCCCAGAGCGATAGCTTTGATAATGTCAGTGCCATTGCGAATTCCTGAATCAAACAGAACAGGAATGTCTCCGGATGCTTTGACAACATCTGGCAGCATATCAATTGCTGCCCGTCCACCATTGGCCTGACGCCCACCGTGATTAGAGCAATAAATACCATCAACACCGTAATCAATCGCCCGTTTTGCATCATCGGGGTGGCAGATGCCTTTTACAACCAGTGGCAGTTTCGTCAGGGAGCGAAGCCAGGGGAGGTCATCCCATGTCAAAGGCTGGCCAAATATCCCGGACCATAGCCCAACGGCCTCTTTTAGGTTTTCCTTAGGTGACTTACCTTCTCCAAGCATTTCAAGAAAACGCGGATCCGTGAAGTAATTCTCAAGGCAATATCCTCTGAGTTGCGGGAAATTTGCTGTGCTGAGATCTCTTGGACGCCAGCCTGTTACCCATGTATCCAGTGTTACTACGATAGCTTTGAAGCCGGCTTTTTCCGCTCTCTGCACAAGGCTCGCAGCCAGATCCTTGTCTTTGGGCGTATAAAGCTGGAACATTCCGGGTGTTGACCCAAATTCTGGTGCAACTGTCTCAAGCGGATCTGCCATCAGTGTTGACGTAATCATAGGCACCCCGGTCTGGGCAGCTGCGCGCGCTGTGGCCATATCACCATGGCCATCCCGTTCACACAGGCCGATAACGCCGATAGGGCTCATGAACAGGGGGGTAGGCAGCTTCATTCCGAAAAGGTCAATGGAAAGGTCCCGCTCCTTGGCACCGACAAACATGCGGGGTGTCAGCCCCCATTTTTTGAATGCTGAAGCATTGGAGTTTTGCGTATTCTCATCTCCGCATCCACCGGCAACATACGAAACCAGTCCCTCTGACATAGCCGCATGGGCACGCCTTTCAAGCTCCTCATAATGAAAGGGAAATTTAGGCACACGGCCCTCCAGTCCCCCAAGATAAATTTCATTCTGATATGCGCCAAAATAGGTCATGCTTTATGCTCCATGATACGGGAGTGATGTATTTTTAAGCAGCATAGCGCGGCTTTCAGATTTGGGGAAGGGGGATTTAGCTGGTGAAACTCACCCTTATTAATATGCTACTTTCTCCAGTCGGTTGGTATCTCTTCCCAGTTTCGTACCTGTTCAGCCGCCCACCAGGCATCGAAGCATCTCTCTGGATTGGAAGTCGGTCCTAGAAAATTACTCAGCTTTTTATCTTCCAGGTCAAAAAAGATGCCTTGTTCCTGCTGGTCTCTGATAAATGCTTCTTTGCATTTTTTCAGAATATCAGGACTCCAGCTATCCAGATATAGATCAAATGGTAAAACTGCAGTCATCATGATGCTGGGCTCGGAGATCGCTTCAAGTTCTGACTGGTTGAAATATGGTTCCAGTTTTTCAAGGAGATGTTCTTTAGGCTTTATGATGTAAATGTTTCTGTCGTAGTATGACTGAAAATTAATGTGCTGGTCGTCATCATTTGATTTGTTTAAATCTACAAAGATATTAACGAGAAAATTTAATATATACATATAAAATCACCTTAGCAGCATAGAGGTATTATTTGAGGATCTGTGCTTTGCCTATCAATTTCAGGAAATCAGTTTTATCTTTTGGATTGTTCTCTCGGGCTCCAAAACCATCAGACCGTTTTTGATAGTCGGTATGTTGAGATTATGCTATAAAATAAGCTCTGGCAACAAAAGATCAGAGAGTAAAAAATGATTGATTTATATACAAAAAGTGTTCTTACCGTCATTGCTGTCTCATTAGCTGCGATCGCCATTCGCGGGCAGGTTTTTCCTGACGCTGTTGCAAGCAACAGGGTATGCGGAGAATATTCTAATCCCTGCTATATAACTGTTAAATCCGGTGAGCTTGAAGTTAAGCTTGACCGCTAACACTAATCCGTAAACTATGATGTCATTGGACTAATTGCCTGTCATAAATAATTCTATAATATCTCAGGAGGAGTAAAACATGAGACTGATGTTCACCGTAATTGGTTTTCTGATCGCAGCACTCACTACAACTGCTTTCGCCGATATGCCTAAAAAAATTAAAATAGCAACCGAAGGTGCCTATCCTCCATTTAACTTTAA
This sequence comes from Methyloligellaceae bacterium, assembly GCA_050633205.1. Classification (GTDB taxonomy): domain Bacteria; phylum Pseudomonadota; class Alphaproteobacteria; order Rhizobiales; family CBDHHC01; genus CBDHHC01. Next base: position 3,634 of record JBOEGA010000230.1, read on the forward strand.
GTCTGCTGATGGAAAACTTGGCGGATTTGATGTTGAAATTGCAAGTGCTCTTTGCGCGCAAATGAAAATTGAATGTGAAATTGTTGCGCAGGACTGGGATGGTATTATTCCCGGCCTTGTAAAAAAGAAATATGACGCAATCATTGCTTCAATGTCCATAACGGATGAGCGTAAGAAGTCCGTGGATTTTACCGGCCGCTATTACTCCAACCACCTTCGCATTCTTGCAAAAAAAGGCTCCGGCATAAAAGGTGCTGGTGATCTTGATGGCAAGGCCGTCGGAGCACAGCGCTCTACAGTTGCGAGTAAATGGCTTGAAGACAATCTTGCCAAAAAGGTAAAAGTAAAACTGTATGACACCCAGACAGCAGCATACAGTGATCTTGAAGCTGGCCGCCTGACCGCCATAGTCAGTGATGTGTATCCCGCCTATGACTGGTTGCAAAAACAAAAAGACTACGAATTTGTTGGCGAGAAGATTGAAATTAATGATCTGATCGGTATTGCAGTTCGTAAAGGCTCAGACGAGTTAAAAGCAGCTTTTGATACGGCAATCAAGGCATTGCGTGAAAGCGGAGAATACAAGAAGATCAACGACAAATATTTTCCGTTTGATATTTACTAGGCCATGCAACCGGATCAGGCATTCAGCCCGGATGCCTGATCAGTCTGGAAGTACAGAAACGTGTCTGACGAATTAACCTGGATCAATCATCTTTCTTTTGGTGATACGGGTTGGGGTGATGAACTTCTGTTTGGTGCACTCACAACCCTGCAACTGGCTCTGGCGGCTTCCATTGCCGGGGTGCTGTTTGGTATCATACTTGCCGGGATGAAGCTTTCCTCCTGGCGTATTCTGAGCTGGAGTTCCCAAGGCTATATAACACTTATCCGGGGCACACCGGAATTTTTAGTGATGCTGATCGTATTTTTCGGGTTATCAGATGCGGTCTTTGCAATATCCAATGCCCTGCAGTTGGGTATTGAGGTTGATATTCCTAAATTTCTGGCGGCTTTTGTTGGTCTGGCCATGATATTCGGGGCCTATTCTGCGGAAGTGTTTCGCGGGGCCTACCTCTCTATCCCCAAAGGACAGTTTGAAGCTGCTAAAGCGCTGGGACTAACCCCGTTTCAGTCTTTTCGGACAGTAATTCTGCCTCAGGTCTGGCGTTACGCTGTGCCGGGACTTGGTAATCTCTGGATGGTTCTTCTTAAGGATACTTCTCTTGCTGCTGTGATAGCCTTTGATGAGCTATTACGTGTTTCCAAAGTTGCCAGCGAAACAACGAGAGATCCTCTGACATTCTACCTTGCTGCGGGCATTATTTATCTGGCCATGACAGGTCTTTCTGATATCGGGAGACATTATCTGGAGAGAAGTGCGAGGCGCGGAATTTCATGAGTATATTTCAGAGCATAAACGCGCTTTATACCTATGGTAAAACGCAGACAGCAACTGGTGTTTGTTCCGTTTTATCTCCGGTTACTCCTGAGAATTTTGCCAGCCACTGCCCGCGCTTTATTGATGGCTTCTTCGTTACAATTGAGCTTCTGCTGCTGTCATGTCTGTTTGCGCTTATGATCGCTGTTCCATTGGCTCTTGCACGTACAAGCGGCATCAGAATACTTGCCGCGTTCTCATATGTTTATATCTATGTATTCCGGGGAACTCCCTTACTTATCCAGCTCTGGATTTTGTATTATGGTATTGGCTCACTAGGGGAAGAACGTCTCGGTATATTGTGGGTTTTTTTTCTGGATGCCTGGAGTGTGGGGCTGCTTGCGCTGACATTGAATTCGGGCGCCTATGTTGCTGAAATTCTGAGGGGTGGTATTCAGAATGTAGACAAGGGGCAGGTTGAGGCCGCAAAAGCACTGGGGCTGGCTTACTGGTCCAGAATGCGTAAAATTATTCTGCCTCAGGCCTTTAGAATTGCCTGGCCTGCCTATGGTAATGAAGTTGTTCTTTTGATGAAGGGGAGTGCGCTGGTCTCAACCATCACTGTTTTTGATCTTATGGGCGTAACCCGTACCGTATTCTCCCGTAGTTACAGCCTAGATATCTTCCTGTATGCAACAATATTTTATCTGCTTATAGCTGTTATAATCGGCTGGAGCCTGCGTAGCATGGAAAAGCGTTTTTTCCGCTACGCAGCCCGGTAAAGGCAAGTTCAGACATGCTGATCAATCAGGATCGGGTTGCCATCGGGATCATGCAGCATACAGCTTGCTGGTCCTGACGTTTTTTCATCAGCTTCGCTGACAAGTTCAATACCGGAAGCTTTCAGTTGTTTTTGTATTTCGCGCACATCAGTGAAGCTTTCAAGCCTGTTACAGTCTTCATCCCAGCCTGGATTGAAAGTCAGCATGTTCCGTTCGAACATTCCCTGAAACAGTCCGATTATAGATTTGCCGTTTTTCATAATCAGCCAGCCCTGTTCAGCATCTCCGCCAAATACATCAAACCCAAGTTTCTCGTAAAAGTTTCTGGATGCAGCGATATCACTTACTGCGAGACTTATTGAAGAATTTCCTAACTTCATGATTTCATTCCTTCTCTACATTTGAACGGGAGCCGGGTATAAATATTTTCAATAATCTTGTAGCCATCATTTACAGATTAGGCCAGATATAAAAAACATTGAAAATAGTAAAAAGTATCATTTTTAGCGCCACACAGCTTCGCAATAGTATGTTCACGAATGAAACAAAAAACGTTACTTATGTAATCTTATCGTGGAGAAGGATATGGGATTTTTTGATTTTCGTGGACAGGATAATACTGAACTTGTGGGGGAAGCTTATGCTCTTGCTGCATATACATCCACAGTTGTTGGTACGCAGGTTCCCGATGGATGGGAAGTTCTGAGTGCAAGAGATCTGGGTCTAAGCTCGCTTCAGACAGACCTTTATGGATATTTTACTGCGACAGGAACGCTGGATGGGCAGGCGAAAGTACTGGTAAAAAGAGCACCGGATGGCAGTGTTGATCAGATCGGTATCAGTTTTGCGGCAACGAACTCACTGTTTGATGTTGTTGATTACACGCCGATGATCCTGAATATTTATGACGATGCCTTTGATTACCTGCTTGACGCTGTTGCTGACTATGCTCAGGACAATGGAGTAGCAAGTAATGAAGTCATAGTCACCGGTTATAGCCTCGGGGCTGGTGCTGCAAACAATGCTGCCAATGGCAGGTTTTCGAATGCTGATGGCTTCTACGCCGATTCCAATTTTATCACCTTTGCTTCTCCGGCATTCGAGAATGCTGACAATGTATATAATTTTGGTTTTGAGAATGATGGTGTGTTTCAGGTTGATGCCTTTGGCGCTGGTTCATCGACCACAGATAATCTTGTGTTGTTTAATGACTCCTACTCCAGCCCGCTATTCGGTATTCTCGGTGTAAATATCGCGAATATTGAGTCCTGGATTGCCCATATTGATGGTTTTACTAATCATGAGGAAATCTTTTCATCTATAGCAGATTCTCATTTTCAGGATCTGATGAACCGCGATAGTCTGGTTATTGTTTCTAATCTCAGTGACTTTGCAAGAGCAACAACATGGGTGGAGCCTGTAAATCGTCCTTCCGGTTATCACAATAACGAAGATGCCTTTATTATGGGAGGCTCCAAAGCTGACCTTCTTCGTGGTGATAATGGAGATGACTTCATTGATGGTCATGCTGGAAACGATACCCTGAATGGCCGTGGCGGGGATGATGCTCTGTTCGGCAGTGCCGGCAATGATCAGCTGACTGGCGGATCGGGTAATGACACCTTTATCTTCACTGCCGGATTTGGTGACGATACTATTACTGATTTTAACAGTTCTGATGATATGATCGAATTCGCAAGTGATGTGTTCGGCAGTTATAATGACGTGATCAGTAATGCCTATGAAACAGGTGGTGGCTGGTTCAGTAATGGCAATGTTGTCATTAACGCCGGAGCTGACAGTATTACACTGGAAGGTGTGAGCCTGAATGATCTGGATGCAGGAAACTTCATGTTTGCCTGATTCTTTTTCCCTGTTTGCGTAGCTTGAACATGCTCCTTCCAGACCTGGCAGGTCGGAGGGAGCTTCATAGGCAACCGCGATAAATATCAACTAATTACTACCCCCCTGACTCGCAATAAAAAGAAAAGGCATTCTTTAGAATAAGTTACAAACAGCAGAAATCTGTCATAATAAATGAACCGGTGATATTTGCTTTTGTAAGGAGATTCATAAACGATGAAGCATGCCCGACTGCTGTTTGCCATGACGATTCTTCTCTGTGGGTTCATGCCCATAAATGCTCACTCTATTGAACGAACGCTTACTATTAAGGGTAAAAAATACCCTGTCTTTGGTGTCAGGTGGTACCGCCAGAAAACGAACGAAGTCTATCGCACATTCCCCTGTGGTGGAGGTGTCGGTATGAAGGTTGTAAGAACTCCCATTCGAAAATACAGAAATAAAGTCCTCTCATGCGGTGGCAGAAGAACCAGAGGAAAACTGGAGTATGTCGGCCCGATATTTAATACGCGGGACGGGAAAGTATACCGTGGGAAATCAATAATCAGAAAATCTGATCCATCTACTCTTATTGTACAGGGATGTGTTCTTGGTGGTCTGATATGCCGACGGGAACGACTAAGGCGTATGCGATGATATGCTCTGCTGTCTGGTGCTCTATCCGGGATAGTGTGCCAGTCTTCAGGCGCAATCCCTGCATTTCGGTGCATATGGAACAATGTCCAGTCGTGCAGTGCTGATTTCTTCACCGCATTCAATGCAAATCCCATATGTACCGTTTTTAATACGGCGGAGAGCGCTCTGGATCTTTCGAAATTCGAGCAGTCCGGCATTGCCAAGACTTTCAAGAACCTCATCGCCTTCCCGCTCTGTAGCCCGGTCCTCATTATCCTTAGCGGTGGGCTCTTCCAACTCGTCTTCAATGTTATGAAGCCGTTCATCCAGCTCATCAAGTCGGGTAAGCAGGGCCTTTTTATATTTTTCGATATCAATCATTACAGCACATCCTTTAGGTTATGAGAGATGTCACGCAATCAGGATGTAAGCATTTTGCGAATATCGTCTTTTAACGCAAGACGTTTTTTCTTCAGTTCCTCGAAGTGATCATCTGAAACATTAATGCCATTGGCCTCAATGTGATGAATTTCCCTATTGATATCATTATATTTGTCAAATTTCCTGACAAAATGGTTGTCAGAAATTTTTAATGTATGAATTTTATCCTTATATTCAGGAAACTCTTCAGCAAGTTGATTTGGGACATGTGACATGGGTAAGTAACCTTTCTCTTGATAAGGTTACGATACAAGCCTTTGAGGAGTAATAATTTGATTTAGATCAGATTTGGAGAAAAATTCCAAAATCAGTTTCCTGATTGAATTATCCGTTTTTGGGGGGTAGCTGATAAGTTGGTATCAGCTACCTGACCTGCTTCTAATAATACTGCCAGTCTGCAGGCACAAACCTGTAGCCGTTTCCATTCCGTTCTGCATATCCAAAACCGGGGAAGGGCATGTGCATTCCGGTGATGAGCTGGCGGTCAGTGGCTGCCTGATCAAGAGCTTTTTTCCGGGTGTCTATTGCCTGATTTTTATCAGCATCAAAGATAACTGCCCAACCGGGTTCTGCGAACTGAAGTGCGCACAGGTGGACAATATCGCCTGCAACGAAAAGGCTGTCCTGATCTGATGAGATCATATAGCCGGTATGGCCGGGGGTATGTCCGGGCAGGGCAACAGCCTGAATGCCTGTAATAATTTCCTGACCGTCCTGTATGAATTTCAGGCGCTCCCTGTAAGCAGCAAGAACGCTTCTTGCCATATCAAACACCGCTTTGCGGTCCGGAGTTACATAATTGTCGTTGGTCCAGAATGCATGTTCAATTTCAGACAGAACCAGTTCTGCATTGGGGAAAAAGGCTTCACCAGTACCAGTCACAGCCCCAAGAATATGATCCGGGTGCATATGAGTGATAAGCAGTTTCGTAATTTGTTCAGGCCTGACACCAGCGAGCTGAAGCATCTGTGCCAGCTTGCCCATGTTCGGGTTCCATGTTTCAGAGGCTCCTGCATCAATTAAGATCAGCTCCTGCCCGGTATTTACCAGGAAGGTAGAAACCGGCATCGCAATCGGACCGGTTTCAGGAAGAAATGCTGTCTTGCGAATTTCCCTCGCCCTTTCTGCATCAAACCCCACGAGCAACTCATTATCAGCTTTGCCATACCCATCCAGCAAGGCAGTCACTTCTATCGAGCCAATCTTTCGGCGCATGATTCCTGGTTGCAGTCCCTGTATATCTGTCATTATTCTTTTTCCATCGAATGCTGTATTGTAGTGGTGGGAAGTATATAGGGATTTCTGAAATAAAGAAAACATGTCATGTTCTGCCCGAAAGGGGGCATCAGGGGTATAACCATAATTGGATTGATATGAGATCTGTTTTACTGAATAATAAGTGTGACTTTAACTCTATGGATTATATGAATGAATAATAATAAATCTGGTCCGGAAATAGACATCGATAACCCTTCATTTATACATGAGACAGCTCTCCTTTATGGAAAAATCAAGCTGGGCCCTGATGTTTCTGTATGGCCCAATGCGGTAATGCGTGCAGAAATATTCGAGATCAGGATTGGTGCCCGCACGAATATACAGGATTTTGTCATGGTTCATGTCGGCAATAAAACACCTACAATTATAGGTGAGGATTGCTCGATTACACATCATGCGACTATCCATGGCTGCACAATCGGCGATCGCTGTCTAATCGGGATTAATGCAACCATCATGGACGGAGCTGAAATCGGAGATAATTCAATCGTGGCAGGTCATTCCATAGTAACTGAGGGCACTAAATTTCCGGAGAACTCTATTATTGCAGGCTCGCCGGCGAGGCGTATTAAGACAGTCGATAACTCGGAGGCAAACCTAATGAATGCACGCTTCTATGTGCAGAATGCAAAAAACTATGCCAAAGGTATACATCGCTTCTCCAGCAGCCAGATTGAACAGGTTCTGAGTGGAAAAGATCCGGAATAGAGAGTTACTGTTTTTTCAGGCTGGCTCCGGATAAATATTTCAGTTAAATTTATCTCTGTTGGTATTTACCGGTCTGGCTTCCTGCTCAAAAGCATATGTAAGCCAGTCGATGATTGCAGAGATTTCTTTTGGTCTGGAAGATCGTTTTCTGCTTACGATATTATAGCTCAGGGAGTAGTCTACCCCGATATCATCGAACGGCATTATGAAGCTTTTACCATAGTCCGGCAGCCGGGTTACAAATTCGTAGATGCCCAGTCCGATGCCGAGCCCATTCATAACAGCATCATGTACAGATGTAGAAGAGTTGAATGAGAGATTTTTCTTCATTGGAAGATTTTCAAGACCAGCTCTGCCCAGCCAGTGTGGCCATATGTTCTGTTTTGTGCTCATATGAAGGAAAGTGAATTGAGAAATTTCCTCTACATCTTTCAGCTTTCGCTGGCTTTTGATCAGATCCGGTGAGCATAAAGGTACAGACCTCAGAGAGCCAAGCTGATGTACATGAAGCTCCTGGTCCATATTTCCGCACATTCTGACTTCAAGATCCAGTTCTTCTCTGGCCCAGTCAGCATTAAGTGGAGTGGTATCTATTTCCAGTAGTATGTCCGGATAGGTATTGCAGAATTCTGCGAGGTTGGGAATAAGTATCATACTGGCAAACATGGGGGCAATTCGCATGCGAACTGTCGACAGTTTTGTTTTGTCAGCAACCAGTTTTCCGCTGGCTTCAAGTATTTCCAGAGCCTTTCTGACTTCAGTAAGGTAGTAATAGCCTATTTTGGTCAGAGATATTTTACTCCTGTTCCGGTTGAACAGTTCGCAATTCAACCTGACCTCAAGGTCACGGATTGCATGGGAAACCGCAGAGGGGGTTCTTCCAATATCAGCAGCTGCCTTAGCAAATGATAAATGAAATGCGGTTCTCTCGAATGCAATTAAAGAAGTAATAGAAGGAATAAGTTTAAGGTTTATATTCTGCCTTTGCTTTATATATTCCATAAGTTTTAATTCCCTGACTTGATGAAGGTTCCGGTGTGTTTATCTTTCCTGAAATAAATATATAGATGTAGAATAGCTCTAATAGGCATAAGTGATGGCTAAATTAGGGAATATATCGTTTTGAAAGTGAGCAATTAGTGTAACAGGCCATGTTTTGAAGGGGTATGTATGGTGAATGTATTTTTATGCAGTTTGCGAACCGGTCTTAAGCAGATTTTTAATTTTCATAATTTCTTATGAACCTTTTTGATGGAGTTTGCGACAGAGAGGTATAAGCATTTAATGGAGAATAAAAATGAAGAAAATACTGATGGTTACATCCCTCTCACTTACTTTGGCAGCGCTATCTTTCACAGGTGCTCAGGCAAAGTCCTGTAAATCCAAGAAGGTATATGAGACCGGCGGTGCTGCTCTGACATGGACAGGTGCCAGAGTAAGAGCGAAAACGGAATGGCGGATTGATGTTACTGCTAAATATGGTGTGAAATATGCGTCATGGGTATTGGCGAAGAACAAAGGTCTGAACTGCTGGAAAGTTGGTGTCAGCAAGGTCTGTAAAGCAAGTGCCAAGCCTTGCCGTCTGTAAACTTCTGGTCCTGAAATCCCAGGGCTGAATAGACTGTATGCTCCCCCCGAACGGGTTATATTCCCGTTCGGCGAAGGGAGCTATTTTCATTTGAGCGTGATATTTTCTCCGAGAGTTTCCCCCCAACAGATATATCTTATCCTATATGCAATTATGTAAAGTCTGTCTCAGTTGAATTTTTCTAACGTTCGACAAGAGAAAAATTCATTATGAAAGTGTATGCTGTTGTGGTTTAGCTCTGGTTTTAAAACTAAAACCAGAACAGGGGAACGGAATGTCTGATATTATCAATATTCTAAGGTTGATTGCAGAAGAAAACGGGCAAAGAATTGAAAATGGCACCTGGAATGTTCAGAGAGGGGTAGAAAACCAAAACAATATGCTCTGGGGAAACCATGGTGCGGATATGCTTAATGGGGATGCTCTTGGCGACTGGCTGGTTGGTGGCGGCGGGAATGACTTTTTAATCGGTGACCGCAGTGATGATGTTGGCGGTCCTGACTTTCTCTTTGGTGGAAAAGGACATGATATCATTGATGGGGATGCTGGAGATGATTTTCTTTACGGAGGATCAGGTACGGATATTCTAACAGGTGATATGGGAAGGGATTATCTTACCGGGGGATCAGGTGCTGATGCTTTTTCCTTTGATTTAAAGAAAGGTGAGGCTATGGGGGATGTTATCTCTGATTTTAATTATGATGAGGGTGATGTTATTATGGTTGATGATAAGAGCCTGATACTGGATATTTATAACAGTGATACAAACCCTTCTACAGTTTATATTTTTGTAGCGGACAGTACCACTGTATGGAACTATATTGAGGTTTTGAATGCAGATGCCAGTCAGGTCGAAAGCTCTATCATTGAAGAAGGTGCGGTCTTTATATAGATCCAGAACTCAGTGATATATTAGCGCCCCAGCAGTTTCCCGGCAACTGGCAGATTATTGGTGACTGTATTTCCTGTTGCTCTTGTGGCGGCAGGAATATTGCCATTTGTCAGAGAATGGGAGCCGGGCTGGAAGGCTGACTGTGAATTTACGGAAGTTGCCGAGTTTCCGGAACCATCTGAATTGACTGAATTATCAAGCGCGCGCTGCAGTTTTTTTCTGCGTTCTGCTTTTTGCTGAGCTTCGAGAAAGCCTGAGAGATCTTCTCCTATATCTGAATGCAGAACCAGTGTTGTGTCACTTTCAGAATTCAGCTCGTCAGAGTTGTCTGAATTATTTTCCGTATTGGATGATCTGCTGCTGCCATAGGGGGATGGGTAATAGTAGACAGTTGAGTGGGAGCCGTTAGAACCGGTGCTGCCAGACGAGACAGTTTCTTCGCTGATAATTTCCGGTGGCTGGGGTTGTGCCTGTGGCTCCTTTGACGCCATAGTTTTTTTCTTATCACGCGGATCTTTCGCTGTGTTTTTGGTATTGCTTTTCTTTTTGTCAGACTGCTTCACCTGAACCGGCTGATAGCTGAGCAGGGCAGCAGGAACATTTTTCGAAGAAAATGACTGCATGATTGTATCGGTCAGAATAAACAGACCGGAAGCGGCTGCGAGCAATGTGCCGCCAAGCAGTAAGGGCCGCTGCAGTATGGTTTTCTTTTTCTGAAGTGGCAGTGCGGGACTAATGGTTTCACTGGTTGTAATTTCTTCTATCCAGTGTTCGGGAATAGTCATATGTGAAGGAAGGCTTGTTTCCTCATCGCCAAGTGCTGCAGAGAGTTGTTCCTGAGTAATGTTTTTTACTTCTGACAAATCAGAACCACTCAGGTCGGTGTTGTCGAGGATGGCCTGTGAAAAATCAACGCCGGTCAAGTCGAGCCTGGAAAGGTTAGCCTCACTCAGGTCAGCTCCGTTAAACCGTGTATGAGCAAGTTCGGCATTGCTGAAATCGGCGTTGGTCAGGCTGGTATTCAGAAATGAAGCATGTTGCAGGCCTGCATTCTGAAAGCTGGCATGAGACAGATTCAGTATCTGATGGAAGCTCTTGTTAAACTGCCTCTGGATCGGGGAGAAAACGATATTATTGAAGTCCGGCTGAATATGTGGGTGCTCATCACGCCACGCATTCCAGACCTCAACACCTTCCGCAAGAATGCGGCTAAACTCAACTGTCACAACTGCCTACCACTCTATTTTTTATGCAGATATTCCTGTTATGCCGGATTATCTGTCAGTTTAATGCAGGCTATATTATTGTTTTGCAGACATAAAGACGTGGATATCCGCAGGTGGGGCGGGTTGGCAGGCAGGTGAAACAAATAGCTTAATTTACTTTCCGGAAGACTTGAGTTTACCCAAAAGCGGGGCGAGGTAACCTTATGCTGCTGCCACATCTTTTAAAAACTGTGAAACTCTGGTGTGCAGGGCCTGTGCCCTTTCATTAAGGGTGTCAGATGCGGCCTTGGAGTTGCCTGCTGAATCTGCAGTTTTGTTTATTCCGGTGGCAATGCTTTCCACGTTTCTGGCAACGCCCTGTGTCTTCTCGGCGGCGTCATGAACATTTCTGGATATATCGAGGGTTACTGTAGACTGCTCCTCTGTGGAGGTTGCAATTGAGTTTGTAATATCTGTTACTTCAACCATAGTTTCTGAAATTTCCTTGATGGCCAGAACAGCATTTTCGGTTGAATTCTGCACATTCTCGATATATTGCGAAATTTCATCAGTGGCTTTTGCTGTCTGATTGGCAAGACCCTTGACCTCATTTGCAACAACAGCAAAGCCCTTACCTGCATCACCGGCCCGCGCTGCCTCAATTGTCGCGTTCAGAGCGAGAAGGTTTGTCTGTTCCGCGATCTGCTGAATAAGAACGATTGCTTCCCCAATTCGCTGAGCAGCAACGGCAAGATCTGCAACTTCGTTATTTGTATTCTGTGTTTTCGAAGATGCTTTTGAAACAACTTCTGAAGCGCGATTGACCTGATGTGAAATTTCCTTGATGGAGGATGAAAACTCTTCAATTGTTCCTGCTACAGTCTGTACATTCTGCGAAAGATCAACGGAGGACGCAGCCGCAGCTCCTGTTTCCTGCTGGGTTTCATCTGCAATAGTTGACAGGGTTTTAGATGTTTCATTCATTTGACGGGCAGAATTATCAAGACCTGCTATAACTTCGCCAATATCACGCTCAAAGTCTGCAATTAAACTGCTAAGTTTCTGCGCCCTGGCAGACTTGTTTTTTGCATCCTCATTTTGTTGACTTTCGAGCTTATCCCGCTCAATCGCATTATCTTTAAAAACGCCCTCAGCTTTAGCAATGCTGCCAACTTCGTCTTGCCGCATCTCAGATGGAATGGGAGAGTGTTTATCACCTTTGGCCAGATCAGTCATTCGAACCACAAGATTTCCCAAAGGCCTGGTAA
>JBOEGA010000231.1:0-2792 GCA_050633205.1 Methyloligellaceae bacterium
GGGGCTACAAACCGCGGTTAACTCCCGGCGAGTCCGAACGTCTTTCTAAAATACAGGAACAAATTACAGCAATTGATAAAAAAGCTCAGGAAGGCACGATTCGTCCTGATGAAATTGAAACACGTTCCGAACTATTCAGAGAAGCAGATACTATCATTGGCAAGCCTTCGGCGGAAGTTGAAGCTGATGAAACACTGGAGGGCTATAGACAGGAGATCGATGATCTGCTGGCACCCAAACTCGATGGCTCGATAAAGCGAAGGCTTGATCGGCTGGAAAAATTAAAAACAAATCTGGAGGACCAGATTGGTGGTGGTGATGATAGCACAATAACCAGAAACCGCCTGATTAATGCCAATAAACAAATAAGTTCCCTAACACCACCACGACGTGTACAGGATCTTACCGTCCGAGAGAAAACCGAGTATAACAGGTTGGTCAAACAGGTGAATGATTATGCAGGTGCAAAGCTGGTTCTGAACGTAAGAGAATCGACGCGTGTCTATAATCTACAGAAAACGATTGATGACCTTAGTTCGTCATTACCTCCCGATCCATCAAGCCAGCCGACAGCTGCTTCAGTTGCAAGGGCATATGCCAGGTTTACCTAGACCGATACAGCAGGTCCCTCACCTTTCCTACAGGAATATAACTTCCCACAAACAGAACAAATGCTGCCAGAACAATTGAGGGACTGGCCGGGGTATCATATTGCAATGACCCTAACAGCCCACCTATAACTGCGAACGCACCGAAACAAACAGCAATTAATGCCATCTGCTCCGGGTTCTGTGCAAACCTGCGGGCTGTGGCAGCGGGAATGATTAGCAGAGCTGTAATCAGCAGAATACCTATAATTTTCATAGTGAGCGCGATTAAACCTGCGATCAGGAACATAAATATTATACGCGCCAGAGTCGGGCGCATACCTTCAGCCTGAGCCAGTTCATGACTTGCCGTATCAGCGAGTAAAGGCCGCCAGATTACAGCCAGAATACCAATAATCACCAGCCCTCCGGTTCCTATAACAGTTACATCTATAAGATCTACGGCCAGCACATCTCCAAACAGAAAACCCATCAGAACGCTTTGTTTCTGCACCAGAAAAGACAATGCTACCAGGCCGACTGCCAGAGATGAATGGGATAAAATTCCAAGGATTGCATCGGTAGACAATGTTCTGCGTCGCTCCATGGCAAGCAGTAGCATTGCAATGCCTACAGCTGTAAAAAATACTCCCAGCATGAGATAGGTGTCGAACAGAACTGCAAGGCTTACACCCAACAAGGAAGAGTGTGCTATTGTATCTCCCAGATAAGCCATCCGTCGCCAGACAACGAAACACCCGAGAGGAGCAGCTGTAGCTGCAACGCCAATTCCGGCCAATAATGGTAATAATAATATTTCAAACATTACTGTTTCCTACCGTGAATAATTTCTCCGTGCTCTCCATGCGAATGATCGTGATGGTGCTGATAAAGGGCAATAGCATCAGAGCCAGCACGTCCGAACAGGTCTTTATACGCTTTATTTTCAACCACTGTATGCGGTGCACCGGAACAGCAAACATGCCCATTCAGGCAAACCACCTGGTCGGTCTGTGCCATAACAATATGTAAATCATGGGAAATCAGCAGAACTCCACAGCCTAGCTTCTTGCGAATTTCATTTATCAGTTCGTACAAGGCAATCATTCCTGAAAAGTCGACACCCTGAACGGGCTCGTCAAGAACCAGAAGATCAGGCTTACGCAGAATTGCTCTGGCTAATAAAGCTCGCTGAAACTCTCCTCCGGATAATGTCTGCACCTGTACATTAATAAGATGTTCTATTCCTACCAGCGATAAAGCCTCATTAATACTGCTCAGGGTTGCTCTGCCTGTCAGAGTCATCAGCCTGCGCACAGTAAGCGGCAACGTCCAGTCAATAGCAAGTTTTTGAGGAACATAGCCGATAACAAGGCCATCTCTTCGCGATACCCTTCCCTCGTCCAGTTCAATAATATCCAGAAGAGCTTTAGCAGTCGTGCTTTTTCCTCCTCCATTCGGGCCAATAAGAGTAACAATTTCCCCATCATTTAGCGTCAGGGATACATTGCGTACCAGCCACCTGCCATTCCTGTGTACACCCAGATCATGAGCTTCTATAATTGCGGACATATTTTACTCTTCTTATCATAATGGCTTGCCAAAGCGAAGTAATGTTATATTATAACATAAATTGCAAGGGCAGAATTGTTAACAGCCTGCATATACCCACAACAGCTTTCAAAACACTCAACAGGCAGGAAACGCCATGCGCATCTCATTGATTATCAGCCTTTTTCTATTCGCTATCAGTACTCAGGCTCGGGCAGATGTGAATGTTGTTACCTCTATCAAGCCAGTACACTCCCTTGTTTCTGCCGTTATGAAGGGCACAAAAGCGCCCTACCTTATTGTAAAAGCCAGTCATTCCCCTCATTCCTATAATATGAAACCATCTGATGCGCGCGCATTAAGGAAGGCTGACTTGATATTCTGGGTTGGTGATGAACTGGAGACTTTTCTTCAGAAGCCGATAAAATCGCTAGGTAAGAACTCTAAAAAAGTAGAACTGATTAAAACCCATGGGCTGGACCTTCTTGATTTTCGCCGGGGCAAGGACTGGCAACATCATGAGAAGAAAAAGCATGATCATGAGCATAGTCATGGGAGCAATCGCGATATTCATATCTGGCTAAACCCGAAAAACGCAGAGCGGATCGTAGAACAGGTTGTCAGGTATCTGGTTGAAAAAGATCCTAAAAATGC
>JBOEGA010000232.1:0-713 GCA_050633205.1 Methyloligellaceae bacterium
GATAAACTTTCCCGGTAAGGACGCACCGATTAGCAACGCTCCCAGCCCCCTCATATCCGGTGTGTACTGGGCCCCTTATATTTCTGCGGAGATAGCCCCATAAAATCCGGACAGGCCCCGGCCGCATAAATTAAGGGGTGACACCGAGGGCATGGCGTCATTAACACCCTCTTGCTCTCATCGACAGCAGGGCTACCGGACCTTGAATTCAGAATAAAATCAACTTCTTAGAACTTACTCCAGCGTCCCCCCTAAACATCATCCCGAACATGCACCACAAACCCGGCAGTCGTGGACTTATGCCAGCTATTATTTGCAGTTTCCCCCAGCCAGAAGGCACACTCTGCACCTTCTGAAAAATCTCGGGCCAGGTCACGCTGCATTCCATCCGTTCGCACATAAAAACTTGCCACCTTAACACACCCAAAACAATAACACTCACAAATCCTGAACGCGAAACAGAGGTGATAAACACTCAATGATACGGCACTCATGAACCATTAGAAGGAGCAGAGTGCTCCTTCCAGCAGGAACGAGATCTGTATGATAGCACAGGAGATAACTTCTTTTTAAAAAGCACCATGACAAGTAATCTAATTACAGTCATTTCTCTTTCCCTCGTCGACAAGTAGGGCAATCACACATTAAATTCAGAATAAACATCAAATGTTTAGAGTAGACGCCCACCCAGTGTCATGTATGGACCTTTCCCG
>JBOEGA010000233.1:0-6726 GCA_050633205.1 Methyloligellaceae bacterium
AAGCGTTCTCAAAACCGAAGCGCTAACACTCGTGGCCGTTACGATGGACCTGAATATGAAAGATGACCAATAAAACCAGGTTTGGTTCGGCGGCGAGTGGCATCAGCACCAAAGCCGAACTCGAACAACGCCTGAAAGCTCGGCCCGTACCAAGGGCCGAGCTTATTTTTACGATAGAGGGAAGCGTGACACAGGAAGTTCATAAGCAGGTTAATAAATCCGCAGAGGACCGGATCAAACATTTGAAAGAGCGTCTAGGCAAAGCCAGTAATGATCTCAAGATTGATCGGCTCCGCTCGCAGCTTAAAGATAAATCCCGCTCTGACTTTGATCGCTCCCGCGAGAAATAGGGGGCTGGGTATCACATGACAGAATCTCTGAGCAATAAATTATGGGCTGTCAAAAAGCATCTGAAGGCAAAGCCGGAGAAGAAAGCTTTGCTTTCAGGGGCAAAAGAAAAGCGTGTGCAGAAAAACCTCAGTCTCACTGAAAGGGATGCAGAGCGATTGAAAGCTTTGGCCAAGCGGGAGGGGCTTTCACAAGCGGCGCTAATATCTGCTGCCCTTGAACTTTACGAAAAACTTTCAGAAAAGGGTGAGTAGAAGTATGCGCATCGTTCTATCAGGTCTGGGAGTGACGGCTTCTCTGGTAATGCTGCTGGCTTCCTGCCTGATGAATTATCTGTTTCTCTCATCTCTTGGGAAATCGCCATTGGAAGCACATGTTTTGGGGGCTGTGTCTGCATCCGCTGATAGCCTTAAAGCTCTGCTTCCATTTTTTATTGCTTGGGGCTGGCGCTCTGGTCGGTACTCCATTGTAGTTCCGGGTATTGCAGTGTGGGTGTTGTTTTCCGGGTTTTCTCTACTGAGCGCTCTGGGATTTTCGGCCAGCAACCGGGGGGCCATACTGGAAAGCCGGAATACATTAACAGCGCAATATGAACGCCTGCAATCCGATTTGAAAGCTGCGCAAGCTCGTATTTCTCGGCTTCCGCAAGCAAGAGCCTTTACAATCGTCGAACAAGAAATCAATCGCTATAAGCAGCATGTGCGCTGGACCACGACAAAGAAGTGCGTAGACGCAACCATTCCAGAAAGCCGCGAGTATTGTCGTAAGTATTTTTCTTTGCGCTCTGAATTGGCCGCTGCCAAAGAATATGCAAAGCTCCAGAAGCAGAACCAAACTCTAAAGGATAAGATTTCCAGACTTCGAAGCAATGGGGCGGAAACGGATTCAGATCCACAAGTTTCGCTTCTGAGCCGGATCTTCGGCCAAAGCTCTGAAAACATTCGCCTGACGCTGACCATTATTGTTGCGCTGCTTGTTGAGCTGGGTTCGTCCTTGGGTCTTTATCTCTCAGCCAGTCATAGTCCCGTTCGCAAGCGGCAGAAAACGAATTCCACTGAGAAGCAGGACGATAGTGGTGATATTATCACCGGAGAAATTGAAGATTTTTGTCTGGCGTGTCTAAAAGCGGATGAATGCTCATCCATTAGCCTGCATCAAGCCTATGCTAGCTATCAGGCATGGTGCAACAGCAACGACTATGAAGTATTAGAACTCGATATGTTCTCGAAGAAATTTCATCATGTACTCGCCAAGGAAGTCGGCATTCCATTCTCAGCCGGAAAATACCAAGGTATAACGCTGAATGGATCGGGGGAGTAATTATCGCTCCCGATCCCGTCCCCTTGTTCTTCCTGTACCTCGACTTGGTCTGCCAGAACGCAGCCGTTCCAAACGATCCTGCTGCGTTGGCTGTTTCTCCGGTTGGACCTTCTCCTGAAAAGTTTGACGTACAGGTTGCTCCCGAAGATTATCGAGTTTGTTCTTCCTTCTAGGTTTTGGTGCATCCTGTACTTTTTCAGGCCGCAAGTTTTCTTGTATGCGGCTGTAATCCTGTTTCAAATTAAGCAGTAGATCTGCGTGGTGTTTGCGGATAGAGCGGTATTCGGTTTGTAATGTCTGCCTGTTTGCAATCTGCGCCTGAATAAGTCTCTGGCATTCATCCAAATCCCTTCGTTTGGAGATAAGCATGTCCTGTTCATTCTGTTTTCTGATTTCAGAATGCTTGCCGCTCAAGCGGTCCCAGAGTCCGCGAAAACCCTTGTTAAAGCGCTCCTGCCTTGCTATGATCTCCCGGTTCCAGCGCTCAAGCTGATAGGTTTTAAGCTGCGTTCGCTGCTCCCGCTGCTGAAACACCATCTGTTCTTTTTTCTGATTGAGGACACGCAAATCCTGCTGTTTCAAAGCATGAGCCTCACGCACATGACGTTTGAAGGTCAAGCTCATATCCTGAGACGTTTTAGCTTTGACTTCTTCTACGTTTGGTAGATTCTCAGGCTCGCCGATTTTGGCATGAACTTCTGATTTATGTTTTCCTACATAGCGCGGTACAGAAAAAATATGACCATCATGAGTAACGCCAACAAAACCGTTTCTATCGCCTTTTGCCAGAGAAATGCCGCGTTCTCTCAAGACACTCGCAAAAGCTGCTCTGGAATCCGATACGGCCCAGCATTCCTGCATCATAGCCTTTAGGTCTTTCGCATGGTGCCCCATGCGCTTTGCTTGTTGCCATTCAGCCAGCGTAAAATTACGCGGATCTTTGTCTTTAGAATTCATCAGACCTTTGGGCATTTTCCAGCCTTGCTCCAGATAAGTCTCACGGGAAATATCACGGAGTTTGAGCTTGAAATGCGATAGGTTTCTGGCGGTTCCGGTTTCTTCATCTATGCGGGACCAAACCGCGTGGGCGTGTCTGCGGCCTTCTTTTTCGTGGAAGACAACAACACGGGGTTGGCCAGACAGATCATTCTTTTGCTCAATTTTCTCAATCGTATCTTCAAAGACAGAAATTGGGACGTTCTCTGTCTCTGGCGGATTAAGAGAAACGGAAAATAGGAACTGCTTGCACCGTGTTTCTTGGCTGGCCCCATATGCTTCTTTCAAAGCTTCCAATAAGTTATCGGATACGAAGCCTCTGATCTGGTGAACTTCAACGTGATCATTATCATCGGTTCTCATCAAGTGAAGGGCGAGTTGTTTTCCGCCGCCGCGCTGTGAAGCTTTCAAGATCATGTGTTAGCGCTCCTTGATCCCAAGGGCTTTCATGAGCATAGATTTAATCGCGAGAATGTCCTGACAGGCTTTGTCCAATTCAACCGATGTCTCTGGTGATACAGGCATGGAACCGGAACGTGCAGCCTGTGCAAGCTCCCGGACATTGGCGGCAATATCAGATTTTCCAAGCCATCTCAGAAGTGAAGCCACATCACTTCTATTAGCTTTAGAGGCAGAAGTCTTGAAAAGACAGGTGCGGATATATGCGCCCAAAGATTTGCTGCCTGAACGCCGTTCAAGTTCTGAGCGCTCTTTCTCTGTCAAACGCAAAGTAAATGGTCTGCTTGTCTTCGTTTTCTTCGGCAAAACAGGTTCTCCGTGGTCGTGGATAGAAGTGTTTTGCTTAAATTTATCTGTAATATTCTCTGGAGTTGGGGGGATGCATCTCGCCTACAGCGGACAAAATTTCTCTAAAGCCTGAGTGATATTTGCAATCAGTTTTTCACGATACGAAGGCATATTCAATAATGTCTCCTCCTTCCGATTGAGGATAATCCCCAACTCAATAAGGACTGATGGCATTGTCGCTGTTCTCAGTACAGCAAAGGGTACATCATAAATGCCAAGATTCTTTTGAAGTAGCTTACGATTCTCACCTTTAATGGGTTCTGCATGATGCAAGGTTGGCTCAAATCCCTTAGCAACAAAATTATTGCCGATAAGTTTTGCCAACTCAAAGCTTTTACTAAAGCGCTGATTTTTTGAGGATACGAATAGAGAAAATCCTTGAAACTTATCCGAATAGTTCCGCTTCTCTCCTTTATAAACCCATTTATTTAGATATTTTCGATTTACTGAGTCGTGGTGAAATGAGAGAAAAATATCTGCATTGTTCTGAGCTGCAATCCTTGTCCTGTCCCTAAGCCTGATAGGCTTCCCAGACTCATTTATAATGATAAGCTTCAGTTTTTTATGCTTGGTATTATGCTTTACAAACTCAGAGGCAAATCTTTGGTTAAACACATATTCTGGTATACCTCTTGCGCTGATTGCGCCTGGGTCACGTTTGCTGTGACCAATATCAATAGCAACTTTTAATACTTTCTTGTAACACTTTTTGTCCACAGAAAACGCAGGAATATTACCATACATAGCAATGCACAACATCACAGTATGTGCAGCAAGACATCTGAACATAAGCCACCCCGTTGGCTAAGACGATATAATCTCCGTCTTAACACCTACTCAAGTTGATTACTTGTTCGATATATCTGTGGCATTTGTCAATATCATGAAGCTTTGATGGTTTTGGCAGTGGATGTTGTACACACTTGCCATGGAACAACATAATTCCTGCTCCTATCAGATAAAAACACGCACGACATTCTCCCGTTGTTCTTTTTGAAAAACACGAATACAAGCACTTAACATAACAAAAAACTGTCAAAGTTATTTAGTACGATTTGAAGAGTACTTTTTTCAAAGGATCATTTTATAATGTATAGGCATGCTTTGATTATTATATCATTATTTATATTATTCATTTTTATTCCTGAAAGGAATGCTAATTCTTCTGTATCAGTTCAAAACAAAGCTGAACATGTATCTTTACTGAAAAGAAAAAAACAACAAAAATTCCTACAATTAACTCAACGCTATAGGCGTAATTATAATTTTCGGAGAAACAATAATGTTCGACAACGACAGCTACGACAGCGACAAATACGACAACAACAGCGAAACATCCAGCTACAAAAAAGAAAACAGCAACGAGATATTAGAGAGCGCACACGTCAAGTCATCCGGCAGAGGCAACGAAAAATCAAAGCGCTGATCCAGAAACGAAATTTTTCTATTAAACAAAAACAGCAATCTATCAAACAGTCCGGCATTAAAAGCACTCTCCAAAACAAAGCCCAAACCCAGCCTTACCGAGATAAAAGGCTTTTAAAGCTCCAGAAAAAGTTAAAAGATCAGAAGAAGAAAAAAACAAATACCGCAGATACACAAAGCAAAGCCAATACGCTTGCAGTGCTTGCGTCTCAGATTCGGCAGACAAATTCAATACAGAAAAATAGTGGAAATGTATCTGCTGCAAAAGCGCTTGAGCAACGCAATTCACTCCGTCAATTGAGCAACAACAATAAAAACATCCTCACCAAACTTAAAGTCTCTAGCAAAGAAACCCAGAAACAACTGCAAAAACTTCGTGATACAAGTAAAAATTTAAAACTCAAGCTTGAAAAGCAAAAGCTATTAAAAACTGCTCGTTTAAATAGCTGTGATGNNGAAAATTTGTATTAAATGTTCTTTTTATGGAGATACAAATGTTTTAACGCGCAATGGATATAGGAAAATTAGATCTATCAAAGCCAATAAGGATTTTGTTTGGGCAAGAAATGAATACACAGGTAAAATGGATTGGAAGCGAGTATTAGGCCAAAATTACAGCAAATACGATCATAGGCTTCATATTACTATCCGTGATATGATTTCAGGGGAAATTCAAACTATAGTATCTAATAGGATTCACCGCTTTTACGTTTCAAAAGGTTCTGTCTCATTACAATTAGTTGTGAACTCTTCAGGCATGACCAAAGGAACAAATGCGACGGGGAAATGGATTGAAGCACAGTATCTGAAACCGGGGTATCGATTGTTAAATGGTGATGCCAGCCATTCAGAGATAATCTCTGTCAAACTTGAGAAAAAAAACTTAACCGCGTACAATTTACATGTTGACGGATTTCATACGTTTTTTGTGCGTGGTGCTGCGAATGAGAACGCTAAGCCTGTTTGGGTGCATAATCACTGTCATCAAATTGATATAGTAATAAAAAAATTTAGAGGACAAAATTTTAAGTTTGGCGGCAACGTTTTTAAACTGGATAAGAAAGGCTTAAAACACATTTTGACTCGTCATCACCCAAATTACTGGGATAAGACTTCCAAGCCAAAACAAACATTCTTTTCCAAGAAAATGTCTGTGAAAGACATTGAAAATGCTATCAAGAGCGTTATGAAACAAAATAGAGCAACTTTGCTTTCAAGTTCTGGCACTAGAGAAGTTTATCAAATAGAAGGATCATATAAGGGAACTAAATATGTTCTAGGAGTAAATCAAGGACGTATTGGTCAATTTTACCCAAAATAGAGAAGATAAAAGCGCATGATAACGGTTAATTCATTTCTAAAAAATGGGAAGATCTTTGTACCAATTGAAACATTCAATGATCGTATAAAAGATCCACAATACATTGAGGGTGCTATTGAATTAACTGTTCATAATATCAGATTAATTGATATGTCAATGTGGGATTATATTGATCAGCTGTGGTCATATATAGCTCAAGGCTTGAATGATATTTATAATAATAATGATTTTAGTACATATTTTCCTGATCAGCCAATCAAACTTTCATTTACATTAATAAACACAACTCAATTACAAGTAGAATTATCCTGCAATAAAGAAACTGTTGTAATTGTTAGTAAAGAAGAGTTTATTTCAGAGGTATCAAAAGCAGCAAAGCTATTTTTTCGTTCACTATCAGAGATTGTTCCTGAAAATAGAAGTGCGTATTCTGAGATAATCTCTAATCTGGAAAAAATAAAATAGAATAAAACAAAATACAGTAGAGTAATATGTACTAGCCTCGACAA
>JBOEGA010000234.1:0-2164 GCA_050633205.1 Methyloligellaceae bacterium
GCCACGAACAGATCGACAGCGTCGGCCTGATCCACATGAACGGGCGGGTTTATGATGCCGAACTCGGCCGCTTCCTCTCGGCTGATCCGAATGTGCAGGCGCTGGATAATTTGCAGAATTTCAACCGTTATAGTTACGTGTTGAATAATCCACTGAGCTATACGGATCCGACGGGGTTCTTCTTTGCCAAGCTGTTCAAGGCGATTGGGAAGGCGTTTGGGAAGATATTCAGTGCGATTAGACGGGCGTTTAAGAAGCTGCTGCGAAGTCCGATTGTGAGGGCGATTATTCAGATTGTGGCGTGTGCGAACCCGGTGACGGGGATACAATGTGCACTCGTCGCGGGAGCCATGGCCAAGGCCGCGGGAGGGTCCATGGGGGATGTTCTCAAGGCAATGGCATTTTCGTTTATATCCCATAAAGTATGGGGGGCAGTTAAAGGAGTGCTCACCAATGCCTCCAACTTCGCCAAGGTCATAGTCCATGGCGTGGTCAATGGAGCTATGACAGCCGCACAGGGAGGAAACTTCCTTGTTGGTTTTGCAACAGGTGCGATAGGTAAGGCGACAAGCTTTATTTCTGATGCCATCAGTCAGGGGGATATGCTTCTCGATACGATTATTGTAGCGGCATCTGGTTGTGGAACTGCTGTGCTAGCTGGCGGAAGCTGTGCAAATGGGGCGATTTCTGCGGCATTTGCTAATATGTATAATAAGTGGGCATGGAATCCAAAAGCAGCCCAGCAATCCGGTCGTATTCCTTTATCTCAAACGAGGGAGAAAATTGCATCAATTGCTGAAAGTTACGAAAATTCAAAAGAATGGTATACGGATGTTGAAAAAGATAACTATGGAGTTGGCCAATACAAGTGTAATAAATTTGTATATGATGTAATTAGAGAAGCTGGTGCTATAGGTTATGGCGGATCGATCAGAGATCTTACAAAGTTTTTTTCTGGTTATGGTGGTCCAACTGCTGGACAGTGGGCAGATCCTAAGTTTCATATAGAAGGTTGGGAGGTAACAAATAATCCTCAAAGAGGTGATGTAGCTGCAATAGAAAATATAAGTTCTACCTCAACTGGGCATGTAGCTATTGTTACCGGGCCAAATAAAACAACTGGAACTAGTTATGCCCCAGCTCCTATCAAAACCAGTGATTGGGGATTCAGAGTAAATCAAACACCTACCTTTAGAAGGTATATCGGAAATTAGTAAAGTGGTAAAATACTATAATTTAGGTGGTGGTAATATATTATGCGAGTGATATTTATTTTTATTGTATTTGTGTATCATTTGATTGATGGCAGCTTATATGCAAGCCAGATTGAAAAAAACAAGGTTAAGAATATGGATATTGTTAAAATATTATGTGATGGAGACCTTGCATTGATCCAACATTGGTTAAAAGAAGGTGGAAATCCAAATTTGGAGGTAGCGGGAGGTTATACACCGCTGACGCTGATTACCAGTGAACCGCATTGCTCTAATTCACGTACAAATAAGATAGTAGAGTTACTTTTAGATAATGGAGCAAATGTTAACTGGAAAGATAAAAATGGGACTCCTCCTATTGTAGCAGCAGCTCAAGGAGGTGCTGGAGAGGGGGTAATTAGATTGTACTTATCTCGTAATGTAAATGTAAATGCTGTCGATGCAAGAGGTTATAATGCATTAATGATATTCGCATTGAGTGGCCGCGAAGGTACACTTAAAGAAGTAAAATTTTTTATTGAGATTGGTGTAAATCCGTCTGTAATTGCTCCAGATGGGCACTCTGCACTAAAATGGATACCTTTTGCCAAATATCCTGAAGCACATAACTTAATTCGAGAGTTTCAAAAAAAGTAGTTAATTCCAGCTTGGTGCGTACTTGTAGCGCGCACCGGAACTTTGCGGGGTTTGGGTTTGCAACCCAACTCCTACCGTTTAGGCAAGCTTCAACCACAAAAAGACGCTACCGTAGTAAAAAGACATTCCCAAAATATCAGCCGCTTGCATGAGTAAAAGGTTGCGATTGCAAGTCACACCGGCATAGTCCGGTTGCTTCCAGCTTGACGGCGGAGTTTGCAAGAATAAAAAAGATGCATCTGCAAGATAAGGCCATTGCTTGTCAAATTTTGTAAACCAGACTTATTATTCTCGTAACCGTTCGGCCTCACACG
>JBOEGA010000235.1:0-7389 GCA_050633205.1 Methyloligellaceae bacterium
TGCGCGGGCAAGACCCTTGAGCTGAATGAAGTGGCGCTGTGCAACCTGTCGCTCAATCGTCCGATTGCTTTTGATACCTACAAAAACAATCGTGACACTGGCGGGTTTATTCTTATCGACAAGATAACGAATACAACAGTCGGCGCTGGCATGATCGAATTCGGTCTTCGCCGTGCAACGAATATTCACTGGCAGGCACTTGATGTTGATAAAACCAAGCGTGCCGAGCAGAAGGGCCAGAAGCCTTGCTGCCTGTGGTTTACTGGACTTTCCGGTTCAGGTAAATCAACGGTTGCCAACCTGCTTGAGAAAAAGCTTATTGCAGCGGGACGCCATACCTACATTCTTGATGGTGATAATGTTCGTCATGGCCTGAACAAGGATCTTGGCTTTACAGATGCTGACCGTGTTGAGAATATCAGACGGGTTGCTGAAACTGCCAAGCTGTTTGTCGATGCTGGTCTGATTACGATGGTATCGTTTATCTCTCCATTCCGGTCAGAACGCAGACTGGCGCGCAGCCTCTTTGAGCAGGGTGAGTTCTTCACGATCTATGTGGATACGCCAATTGAGATTTGTGAACAGAGAGATCCGAAAGGTCTTTATAAGAAGGCCAGAGCTGGTGAAATTAAGAACTTCACTGGTATTGATTCTGATTACGAACTTCCTGAGCGATATGATATTCGCCTTGATGGCGGAAGTTCCACCCCTGAAGAGATGGTGGATCAGCTGATTAAAGAGCTGGAAAGCCGGGGAATGATTTAAAGCAAATAGAAAGAGGTTCGATAATTTCGGGCCTCTTTTTTATTATCTGTATCCAGCCAGCTGGTCTGTCTTCTGTGCAACGACGAAGTCGGTAATGGCTTTCAGGACTTTTTCATCTGTACTGACTGCAAGTTCCTCAAATGTATTTTCACGCATTACGCGGGCATCTCGCAGGATAAGCTGAACGCGACTACCATCCTTAAGGCTGATCTGGAAAGTCTCTTTCTTATTAGCTGAAGATCTGTCCGTTGGACGTCCAGACATAACCCGCAGGAACCGCTCAACAAACATCCATCTCCATGGCAGAATCAGGTTTAGAATTCGGAATTTTCTGCGTATTTTGGACTTAACCATACCGATTGTAGCAACATCACTATAAAAGAACTCCCGTGAAGCCTCATAAACAACCTGTCCTGTTGTCAAATCAATTGCGCCTTCGTAAGTGAGTATTTCCCCTCGAGTGAAGCACATCACTGTAAGAGCACGCGGCGTATATCTAAGTATGTGATCCTTGCCATACAAACCGTTTACATACTCGTCATCAATATTCTCAACATCGGGAAAACCGCTCATTACGATTGGTTCCAACAGAAGATAGCGGTTTTGCAGTTGCATGGAATCGAATGCTCTACGCTCCAGGTTGACAAGATCTTCAGCGGACCAGTCATCGAGCGTCTCTTCCTTGGGCTTTCTGCTGCTCAAATATCTCCACGCGATGGAGGCTGCCAGAAGGCATAATCCTGAAAGTAATACCCAACCTGGAGAGAAAACAACCCATTCTCTTATTGGGTCATACCGCCCCTGACTGCTTACAATACCCACCCCAATCAATGCGGAAAGTATTGTCCACATCGGGCGTATTCCAAAATAAGCCTGAATAGCTTTTCTTCTTCCGCGGTCAACCGAGCTGATTTTTTCTTTTGTTTTCCTCTTATGCTCTGTTGTGTTTCTCTTTATCTGCCTGTTCTGTGCCGGTTCCTGCTGTACTGGCTGGTGCGTCGGACTATTAAGAAAACTTGGGCTATCATGGCCTAAAACAGGAGAACCTCCCGGCATTGGAGGAGGCGCAGGCTGTTGTTGCTGATATATATTACCTGCCTGATTATTTACCGGAGGCTGATGTTGAACCTGGGGTGGAGGAGAGTCACCATATAAAACAGAATCCCGGTATGCTTTTGCTTCAGGGCTAATGCTATTACTGGAAGAAAATGGGTCATGAAGGGGCACCGCGCCATACTGGACCGGCTCTGAAGTTTGTTGCGGATGAGGCTGATTAAACGCATTGAGACTGTCCAGAAAGTTTCCGTTTCCAGTCGTGTTACTCTCGTTTGATACAGCGATATTTCTTGAAGAGAATGCACCCTGCTGTTCTGTACCGCCGCTTTCCACACCGGAAAGAAAACCTCCTGCATCTGAAAATGCTCCTGTCTGGCTATTTTCGTTGATTGCAGGGTGATGGGTTTCGGCAGAACCTCCGAGACCACTTAAAAAGCCCGGTTCTGCACCTGAAGTTTGAACACGATTTGCCTGTTCAGAAAGAAATGCCTCACGTGCAGCCTGTTCTTCATTGGAGTTCGTATCTTTTTGAGACGCATAATATGAGTGGAGTTCGTCAAGAGACATACCAGATTCTTCGTTAGCTATTTCGGCCTGCTGTTCTCTCTCAATTTTATATGCGTTAGATTTCGGCATTAACCGGGATCCAAACTTATCCTGAGAAAGGTCCTCCCCAGTTTCGCTTTTGTTTTCCTGATTTTCAGAATGCTCTTCTTTAGGTATTGGACCCTGAGAGTATACAGCAGCCTCAAAAGCTTCCAACATAGGATTGAGCTCGTCGGCCTTTTTTACCGTAGGGTGAGGCTTATCAGGCTCCCTGTTGAATACTTTAGGTTCAGGAATTGAGTTATCTGCCTGACCCGGCCCTTCTTCACCATAAAACGGTTCCAGCTTCTTATTTCCCGGTGAAATTTTCAAAGCCTGAATCAACTGGTTCTGACGTTTTCTGGCGCCCTCCTCGGCAGGTCCGAGCATAGCGACAGTCTGAGCTGCCTGCTGGCGTCTGGATACCGGAATCTGCTCTTTTGGGGTGTACATATCAACAACGATCAGATCATCGATAGGTTCTGGCGGCATCCCCCTGCCCCCACGCTCCATTGTGTCCAGCTCATTGGCACATTGGTCCAGTGCTGCCGAGATTGCATCCAGGTCAACAGCAGGTACAGATGCAGGGATAGGTTTATTCTGTCTTTTGGGAAGCGAAAAATCCTCATTCAGGAACCGGGGCTGCTGCTGCCCCTGCTGATTAGGGTGCTGCCCATTAATTTGTTGTTGTGGTGGCCGCATCTGCGGATTTCTGGACTGAGGATGCACAGGTGGCATTCCCTGCTGTGGTGGCACAGGAGGATGTCCCTGATTTCCTCTTTGCTGCTGCGGTGGCGGACCCGGAGGTCTTCCACGAAGAGGAGGATTTTGCTGAGAGGGTCCGGGGCCCGGCCGCCTTGGTCTATGATTCACAAACCTTCCCTCATATTAAAACAACACCACCCTGTCGGGTATTACCCGCTCATTAACCGTCCATAGCAATATATATGCAGGAAAAATGGTTTTAAATAGCCGCTGATCTGCTGGCTCTGAAAAAACAGTCATCCGTTGGGGATAACCTGATACTATATAACATAATCATACAAGACACAGTGTTGCAATCACCTAAAAGTGCAAATCGCAATTTTAAAACCCTGCACTTCCCTGGTCGCATATATGATCTGAAATAACCTTTAGAGATCAATCAAATAGTGACTCAAAGAAACCTTTTCTTTTTTTACGTCTCGCAGGTGCTCTTTTTTTACGTCTTCTGTTGTCAGATGCCCAGAATGAACCCTCATCATCCCACCAGCCTCTTTCGCTTTCCTCTACTTTAGGTCTGGGGCGCGGTTTTCTTCTAAGAACCAGCTCATAAGGAATGCCTACCGGATCAGATACAGTAAGTGTTCCATCCTTCCAGCTCCATTTAACTTCCTTGCCCGCCATAAGAAAAGGTTCTATAGCGACAGTATTCTTTCTTCTGAGATCAATAATAGCAATATATTGATTTTTACCCTCAGAGTTAACACCAGCCGAGTATCTTAATAATACGAGACCACGGTATATGCTTTTCAGAGGCGAATACTCCAGTATATTTGGAATTCCCTCACCATACATTTCCAGAACAACTTCAAAATCGGGATATTCTGAATTTACAGCAACATATCTGCCGTCAACTCTCTTCTTAATACTCCAACCTTCAACAGCAGGGCCGAACTCAGCTTTTGCTTCGTATAATTCCTTGCCTGTTAGTCTGGACAGCATTTTCCAGTTTTCTACATTTTTATTGTCCAGCGATACAGCTTTTTTGATATCTGCAACTGACTTATTGTAGTTTCCCAGCGCTTCATGAATATCTGCCCGCACCCTATAAGCTTCGGGGTTTTTGGCATCCATTGTTATTGCTTTATCAGCGTCAACAAGTGCCTCATTCAGGGATTTGGCCTCGAAGAACGCTTTAGCACGATATATATAGGACAGGACAAGCTCTGGCTCGATCTCGATTGCTTTATCAAAATCGGCCATAGAATCCTTGAATTTTCCCATCAAAGAACGGACCCGTCCCCGCTCTGCATAGGCTAGTGAATAGCTGTCATCTTTCTGTATGGCTCTGTTAAAGTCCTGAAAAGCACGGTAGTATTTTTTGTTTTTTGCTTCAGCAAGTCCTCTGAGTACATAAAGTTTTGCAGTTCTGGGAGCTTTTTGAATCGCAACGGTCATATCCCCGACAGCATCGCTATATCTGGCCAGTTTTATGTATGCGCTGGCTCTGTTAACATAAGCATCAGAGTATTCACGATTAAGCTCTATGGCTCTGGTAAGGTCCCGAAGACTACCAAAATCTCTTAACTGACTGGTGTGTAACATTCCGCGGCCATTAAATGGCACAGCATTTGAAGGCATCAGTTGAATAGCTTTATTAAAGTCTGCAAGGGCTTTCTGGTTATTTCCCGCCTGCAGATGCGCATTGCCCCGGTTATTAAAACCTGCACCGAATGCAGGTGCCAGAAGCACAGTACGATCAAAATCCTTTATTGCTTCTTCGTAGTAGCCAAGATGAACAAGAACATTACCCCGGTTATTGTAGGCCTGTGCGTATTCCGGATAAATAGATACAGCCTGATTGAAGTTAGCCAGAGCTTCTTTATGCTTTGCAAGTCTTTGATAGGCAACGCCCTGATCATTATAGACGCCAGCTCGCCTGATATCAGAGAGACCACCTGCTGCTATAGCCTTTCCATAGGCCTCAATTGCCCGCTCGTAGTTTCCCCTTAAGAGTGCTGCTCCACCTTCCTGTACATGAAGCAGGGCCTGATTTACAGCAAATGACACGGTTGCCAGACTCATAAGTAATGACAGACACAGAGCACACACTGATGTCATCTGTTTTAGAAATGATATCGCTCTATTTGCTGACATAAATCACCCTTTTGCGACTAACGCATTAATAATAAACTTTAAACACCCAACCAAAAAACAATATTAAGCCATAACAATGGCTACTATTGATGAACCGACTCTAACCACCAATATACTAACTTAAGTGAATAATATATCTAACCAATGAAGGCAATGTCGAGATGTCGCACCAGTTATTATCTGTATTTTTTTCTGATTTTGTTCCTCCATTTGCCACAATTTTGATTATCAACGTGTAAACGAAAACCTCATTAACCAAGGTGGGGACAAAACGGGAGAAGAAACTTGAGACAATTACACCTGGCTGCGTTGGTATGCACTATCCTGTTTGCCTTCAAAATGGTGGCATTGGCGGATCCGCAAGAGGGATTTAAGTCTGGATATAAAAACGGCGGCTTGTGCTTCTATGAAGATGAAAACTTCAGGGGAAGAAAGTTCTGCGCCAGAACCGGTGAAAAGCTGAAGTCTCTGGCAGGGAAATGGGACAATAACTTCTCTTCAGTCCAGCTAGATGAAAAACTGGTAGTCTATGTTTGTAAATCCCGGGACTTTAAAGGTAGCTGTCGCTTCTTCAGAAGGGGGAGCCCTAATCTGGATGGGGAGTGGAACAATAGCATCTCTTCTATTCATATTGTTCTCAGGTCCAGTGAAGATCGGGTTGCCCGTCTTTATCAAAACCAGCGGGCTGAGACCGAGATATCCGGTTCAGACAATTCAGAACAGCAGGTTGCCAGCAACAGGCCGGATGAAAACCGGGATAGCCGCGTGGAAGTTGCACCTGAACGCGAAAGAGAAGATGAAACACCCTCTCAGCGGGAAGACGCAGATGACAGAGAGACAGCCAATAATGACGTTGCCAGCAACAATGCTGACGATGCAGAAATCGATAGAGATGAGAGCCGCACTGACGAGGTTGCCGAGGTAGAGAAGCCGGAAGTCTGTTTTTATGATAATACGGGCTATCGCGGAGAAAACTTCTGCCTTGATTCCAATAAAGCACTCCATCGCCTGCCAGATCGCTGGAATGATGACATTTCATCTATCAAAATTACGGGCAGTGCGGAAATTAAGCTATGTGAAGATACCTATCTTGAAGGTAAGTGCCTTATATTGAAAAAAAGCAGCGACTATATCGGTCGCGGATGGAGCAACAGGGCTTCTTCGCTAAGAATCCGCTTTCTCCACTCAAGTCACCCCGGCTCAAGGGATCAGTATGCATCAAACAGGGATTCTGAAAATTCTGCAGCTGATGATGATGACGAAGATGCTGATGATGAAGTGGCAAATGAGGTATGCTTTCACCAAAATAGAAAGTTTCGCGGACGCAGCGTCTGCATCCCTGTGGGCAAAACACTTAACCGCTTGAGCAGACGCCTTGATGATACAATCAGCTCAATTGAAGTGCATGGAGATGCCAGAGTTGTCATTAAAGTATGTGAGCATGCATATCTTGAAGGTGAATGCAGAACTTATTACAGAAGTAAACGGTTCGTGGGCTGGTCATGGAATGACCGTATCTCGTCTATAAGAGTTCGGCTTGATCGTCGCGGAACTTACTGATTGAGTGCATTCAGCAGTGGGCCGAGATGCTTTTCGTATCGCTTCCATCGGCCCACTGCCCCTTTATACATGGGTTTGCGAACCTGATGCAGGCTGGATGTTGTTACTCCACGACTGTTCTCATAGAATTTTAAGCAGTTATCATCCCAGTCAACGCCTATATAATCGATCAACTGCTCTGTTACTAACTTCTGGTTCTCTACCAGCTCTTCATACTGCACTTCCATATAGCTCACAGGCAGCACCCGCTTCCAATGATCCATCAACCTCAGATACTCATTATAAAAATAACCCAGATCTTCCATATCAAAGGTAAATGACAAGTGGGTCAGATCGACAAATCTTTTAAAATAACAGGACAGGCAGGTGTCAACAGGATCCCGCTTCGCATGGATGATCTTTGCATTGGGGAACAGCAGATATATTAATCCAAGATTGAGAAAATTTGTTGGCATTTTATCAGTAATATAAAGCCCGCCACCTACGCAGCAAGTCTGCAAATGCTGCAGATACTGTTGAGAAAACTGATCAATACATGACAGATCAATCTCCATCATACTGGCC
>JBOEGA010000236.1:0-3099 GCA_050633205.1 Methyloligellaceae bacterium
GGCCAGGGCCTTTGCCCCGTCGTCGCCGATATTGTTGGACTGCAGATCAAGGTTGGTCAGCTGTGTCAGGGCGGCCAGGGCCTTTGCCCCGTCGTCGCCGATATTGTTGGACTGCAGGTTTAAGTGCGTCAGGTGCGGGAGCGCGTCTATCAACGCATCAGGTACTTCGCGTACCGCGTTGCATATCTTTTTGTCTTTATCAGTATACCGCCAATATGGCTTTTCTTTGACGCTCTCATGCGGTCCAAGATCAAGATGTGTTATCCAGCTCAACACATAAATAGATTCTGGTATTTCCGTAAGCCCCAGTCCGCTCAGGTCAAGTGTAGTTGATTTTGTTTCCTGAACCTCTTTTATGCACCGTTTTAATTCTTCTTCCCGTTGCTCTGGCGTATATGGCACCACATCCATGTTCTGCTTCCCCGAAATTTATTTACCTCAGTTAGAAGCTATAGAAAATTTATCGAGAATAGAAGAGAAAATGCACCTATAGGTTGCTCTAATCAGCATATTGCAGTGCAGCCACTAAACACCATCCTTCAGCGCCCGCTTCGCCTTTTCAAGCATCCCCTGCTTTTTCCTAATGGTTTCAACCTCTTTATCCAGCCTTTCAAAGATAGGCAGATACAGCTCATCGCTCAGTACGATTTTCGCAGCCAGTCGCCAGGCGTTTTCTATGCGTGCTATATCTGTTGGTTGGTTGGACATGAAAAGTAGTGAATGCCTTTAAATAGTTGAAGAGTTTCCAGAGTTCATAATGTCATATATGACCACCACCCCATCACTCATCCTGTTTCACAAACATAATAGGCTCGTTATGAACATCAGGATATTTCTCTGCAAAATCCTCATAGCTCATAGTCTCAACTTCCAGAGTAGTAACTGCAGCACTCAGAACCTTCAGAGTATGCGCTGGGCCTGCTGTTTCACATAGAGCAGTAATGTTGCCACTAAGCTGTTCCTGAATGCTGTCAGTCAATGCTGAACGTTTATGTTTCATAATCTTGCCCTTGTTCTACTCAAAGCCAAGCGTCTGGCTTTATACGTTTCTCTGTAAATATCACTTCTCAGAGTATCGGTGTCTGTATCGTGTGGGTTTTCGTAAACACCCAATATTGCATCTGCTGCTGCTACAGTCATGATGCCATCCAGTTCAACTGAATCTATGTCGTTCATAGCGTTCTCCAATAACTTACTTGCCGGGAGACGCCACCCTGTGTTGTGTTTTATAAAATATACTGTTTACTGGGTAGAATATAATTCTACTCTATGTCGTTGTCAACAATAAAGTAGAAAATAATGATACAGAGTTGTATTTATTAGTCAGGGGGAAGGGATTCGCCGGGGGGCNNGGGGGGGTAATAAGCTAGTGATGCTTGGTTATCGCAATAACCCTGCATACTCCATCGCAATCTATGTCATCAATATAAATGTCAGGAATGCCATCGTGAGTGAAATGTAGAGCGTCAGATGGGGCTCTGTTTCGCGTAACTAAGGTGTACATTGCGACAATGTTTTTACCTCCTGATATAGCAACTGCAAATTTTCCATGCTCTGGTTCTTGGTTTTTATCAATAATAACCAAGTCTCCTCTGGCTAAGTCCGGATAATTTTTATCATCATCTATAGATATGGAAACAAGTTCATTGGAATAATTATCTTTTTTCATAAATGGCATCAACTTACTTTGTAGTAATACTGTACTATACTCAATGTCTCCTTTTACAAGGAGAGAGAGTGTATTGCCATCGATAATTGGTACCTGCACGTATGTGGGGTCAATATTTTCTTGAGTGCTGAAGGATACATTAGGTTCATCTGCACCATATCTCAGCCATTGTTCGGTTACTCCGAGAGCCTTTGATATTCTAGACAGAACATTGCCTCTTGGATTCTCAACAACGCCATCCAAGTACTTATAGATAGTTTTAATCTCGATCCCGGCGCGCCTGGAGAGCTCTGCGCCTGTCCAACCTAGATCTTCAAGTTTTTGCTGTGTTCGTTGATACCATTTCATAAAGAATATTATATTCTACTTTTTCGAGTAATAAATCCGAATAAATGGGGTTGCAATGTAGAAACATATTCTACATAATGATTTTTATGACAATTTCAGCGATCATAAAAAAGTGTGGTGGAGCTGCTGCTATTAGCAGGGCTTCAGATAAGTGCACTCGACAGATAACATATAGGGGGGTTCTTAAATGGGTAGTTAACGGCATCCCCTCTCATTGGTTTTTTATTATCATGGATCTTGGTGGATATACGGCAGATGAGATCCAAGCCGCAAATATGCGGATAGATAAGTACATGCAATATACATATCAAGGTGACGTAGAGGTGGTTATGGCCCAACAACAGAAGCTTCACCTTCCATAGGCTGATTTGGGATCCCGCAAAATATGGAAACACCCAGTCCTTGCATTGCATTCTGGATCAGCCTTTGAAAAAGATAGTAATTGCCACCACGGCAACTGAGAAGTCCGGAGACCAGACCTGAAGGTTACAGACTATAAATGTATGTGAGCAGGTGACAGCACGGAGAGACGTTGCAATCTGAGGTGAAACCGAACCTGGAGGGTGTGTCCTACTATCACCCTCCCTTTTTCGGCATAACATCCTGCGTATTTCAGTAAAAAAAGCGTTTTATTACATTTGCAATGTTCAGAGCTGCGTTCTGAGCAAGGGGATTTTCTATGTCTGCGATCAACAGAAGCACAGCACAACAGCTTATCAGCTTTGTAGAGAGAATTGAGAGTCACGAGATTGAGAAGGCGGAAGCCTCTGACCGGGTAAAGGTTGTTTATGCGGAAGCCAAAGCGGATGGCTACGACACAAAAGCCTTACGCCAGATTATCAGAGACCGCCAAAAAGACGAAAACGAAATGCGTGAGCATCAGATGGTTGTTGATACCTACAAGGAGGCCATAGCGGATTTCGAACATACACCAATGGGCAGTTGGCTGGAGAAGAACAAAGACAAAAACAAAACTCTCCAGAGTGAAGACGCCTAGAGCAGGGCAGGGAGCAGAACCATGCATCACGCGAACATCTCATATATCCACTGTGACCAGACAGGCAGGACACCAGAGCCACGGG
>JBOEGA010000237.1:0-1375 GCA_050633205.1 Methyloligellaceae bacterium
ACATATACCGAACCGTCTAGCAGATGGTGTTGATCTGTTTATGAGCTTCAGGGAGATTTGAAGATGATTTATTATGACTTTCCTCCCGGTGAGGCTGGCGGGGGTATTGACTGGCTGCAGATTGAGCAATCGATCCCGTGGTTTCAGGATATGGCTGAGTGTATGCAGGATGCGGTTTTCCATGCGGAAGGTGATGTGTGGACGCATACGCGTATGGTGGTTGAGGCTTTGTGTGCGGACGAGCGCTATCGGGCATTGTCTGAGGTGCGCAGGCGTATTTTGTTCTGGGCGGCTGTGCTGCATGATATTGCAAAGCCGAAGACGCGAGATGCCTATTTTGATAAAAGCCTTGGCCGGGACCGGGTCAGCCATCCCAATCACTCCCGTCTTGGTGAGCGGATGGCGCGTCCGTTCCTCTGGAAGCTTGGTGTGCCGATGGTGGAGCGGGAACAGATCTGCAGTATTATTCGCTATCACCAGAGGATATTTCATATTCTACGCAAGCGGAAATCTCTAAAGGGAGCGATTGAGATATCCCAGAAGTGCATTGGGTCGGATCTCTATCTCCATGCAGTTGCGGATTATCGCGGGAGAATTTGTGCCGAGCCGAATGACACACTGGTGCAGCTTGAATGCGTTTACGAATATTTTGCCGAGAATGATATTCATGACAAGCCATGGCATTTCGGGAACGGGCTTTCGCGCTATGAGTATTTTTCTCATAGTGACAGAAATCCGCATTATACTGCCTATGAGGAGCAGACGGATTTCGAGGTTGTTCTGCTATCCGGGCTGCCGGGAGCGGGAAAGGATCATCTTATTGAGCAGCATTATTCGGATTATGCGGTTGTGTCGCTGGATGATATCCGTAAAGAAACCGGTGCTTCACCAACGGGCAATCAGGGGGCTGTTATCCGGCTGGCTTTTGAGAGGTCGAAGGAGCATCTTCGGGCCAAACGCAAATTTGTATGGAATGCAACCAACCTGTCTCTGGATATGAGAAGCAAACCCCTACAGCTGTTTAAGGAGTATGGGGCGCGGACCAAAATCCATTATCTTGAGGTGGAGCATGATCTGTTGTTTGCGCAGAACAAAAAACGCGATAAAGCGGTGCCGGAGAAGGTTATTCAGCAAATGCTGAATAAATGGCAGGTGCCTGATCCGTGGGAAGCGGATCATGTGATCTGGCAGAATGGAGATGAGGTGGTTGTGGAGCCGGTTGGGTTTATTGGTTGAGAATGAGTAGGTAGTGAGGCTTTTGCCATACGTGCTTTCTGTGGTTACTGGGTCCCACAGATTTTTACGGAGATAGTTTGGTATGATGCGGTTGGTTTTGTGGCCGATAAAAATTGTGGGATGATGGGATGGACCTTTC
>JBOEGA010000238.1:0-3025 GCA_050633205.1 Methyloligellaceae bacterium
CCACCAAGATAACAGTGTCCAAACACATTAAGTCGATGATTAATTGTGGCAACGACAACATCACCCCGATGCGCAATATTAGTTCCCTCATAGAGAGCTTCTGAACCATTCCCTGCTTCAAAACCGCCCCCGTGAAACCACAACATAACCGGACGTTTTGCGTTATCGATGCCCGGCGTCCAAACATTAATACGCAAACAATCGTCGGTCATCGCTTCATCGGCGGCGAGTCGAGTTTGCGCTTGAGGAGATTGATCGCCGTAATTAAACGCATCTTGTACACCAGCCCAACTCTGCGGCGCCGTCGGCGGTAAGAAACGTTTTTCACCTGCCGTAGCTGCGCCGTAACGCATACCTTTAAAAACGTGAATACCGCGAGTATTGGTGAGACCCCGAACTTTTCCCTGCGCTGTTTCAACCACTGGTTGGTTTTGTGCCAAAGCCATGCGCGGCACTAATAAGCCGCTAGCAGTAAGACCTAAACCCCCACCAATAAATATTCTACGTTTCATTTTTTTCTCCATTATTTTTTTAAAAGCAACACGACTTTATTTGGGCAATTATTAAATTAGATTTTTTAAGGTCGACTCGTTGGGCCTGGCTCTGCGCCGTTGGGTGGTGAACGTAAGTATTTTGCATAACCAAGGGACGGAAACATTTGAAAAATTGCAATACGTTGATGATTTTCATCTGTTCTTGCTGGCCAGCGAAAACCGTCCGCACACTCAATCGTTTTACTCGACAGGGGCGCTTTCGCAAAAGCCACCCAACAGGAATGAATTCGTGCCGCAACGGCTTCTTCGGTTTCTGTCATTTGTTCTCCGACACGACGATCAGCTTTTACAGTATCAAACACATAAGGAATTTCTGCCGCATGTGGTGCGCCGTTGGGTTGTTCTTGGTGACGCCACTCCGGTACATAATCAAAAAAGTATTGCCAAACCGGTGCACCACTTTGGGCGTGAGTTGCGACGAGTTGAGTACCACGCAAACGGTCTTCATCACTGTTTGTGCCGATAATCATGGGTACGTCTATTTCATTGCCTGCGGCAAAACTATCAAGAATGGATTGAGTTTTCACTTTGCCATCAAGAATAGTTCGCACACCACGACCGGCGCCACGATTCATAATGATGTCTTCGGCGGGGATTGCACGCATGTCCGCGACGCTAATATTTTCCGGGTAACCCAACGTTTTTAGCGCCGCCACACCCTGCTGCTCGGCCGCTTCTAAAGTCGTCGCTGGAGTCGGTAGTGAGCCGGTAGATTCTATGACGGCTTTATTAAACAAACCTTTCGCCATCGGCGAAGTTACAAGGTTTGCGGTAATTGTGGCGCCAGCGGACTCGCCAAAAACGGTTATATTTTCAGGGTCACCACCGAAGGCTTCCGCATTATTTTTTATCCAACGCAATGCCGCCATTGAATCTAGCAAATGGAAATTACCGAATGGATGGCCAAGAGCTTCTGCTTCTGCACTTAACGCCGGATGAGCAAAACCACCCAGCGCACCTAAGCGATAATTAATGGTCACCAAGATGACCCCATCGCGTGCGAAGGCCTCGCCGTTATAGGTCGCCACACTGCCCGCCCCCATTACGCCGCCACCACCAAAAATCCATAGCATAATGGGTGCATTCTTAGCCTTCACTGGCGCCCACACATTTAAATACAAACAGTCTTCATCACTGGGGCCAACTACACCCGCTCCATTATAGGAGCCATCGGCATTCGTTCTTTGCAAGCAAGGCGACGAATAATCCTTTGCCTCGCGAACCCCCTCCCACGCTATTGGCTGGGGCGGCATCCAACGTAAGTCACCGAGCGGCGGCTTAGCGAAGGGAACTCCCTTAAATACATTCACATTTGCGCTTGAAGCGTTGTCGCTGCCATTGGAGATTTTGATTTGCTCGCCTCGTAGCACACCGGAATCCGTGGTGAGTTTGATTGATTTCGCTGTAACGGATTCAGATACCAGGCTGCAGAAGATAAATGAGGCGACCATTATTAATACTGGAATCTTCATGAGAGCTCACTTATTAGGTTTTTTCGTCGGAAGAGAGATTTATTATTATTTACATATTGTCGTCAATTTTTCGACTATAACATTTGAACAGCGTTCTGTTAAATGAAACAATGTTCAACATTAAAAAAATTATTAGACACTCTGCTGGATATTTTTTCACCACTTCGGGGATTAATGATTGATGAACAACAAATCGAACACGATAAATAAAAACACTGGCACCATTGAACCAGTCACTCCGCAGGCAGAGCTTCTCAAGCATTCACGACTAGATTCGACATTACTGAAAGGCCTTAAGATTCTCGAATACCTCAATCAATCAGAAACAAGGCTGGGTGTTTCCAACCTAGCCTCCGCCTTTGATCTACCCAAGAGCAACGTACATAGAACACTCACGACCCTGGTCGAAGCAGGTTACGTTAAACAAGACGATGAAGGTTATTACTTTCCCAGCTTACGTATTTGGGAACAGGGTGTGAAAGTGATTTCACGCAATACGCTGCGCCGGGCAGCACTGCCTTTTATGCATCGGCTATATCAAGAAATGGGAGAAACAATAAATCTAATCACGCTCGACGGGAACGACTCACTTTATATTCACCAAATTTCTGCCAGTGTGCCGATTCGCACCAGCTCGACGGTTGGTGAACGTGCGCCCGCAATTCTTACGGTCTCCGGGAAAGTCATTTTATCCTTCCAACACAATTATGAAAAAAATGTTCGTGCAATTTATGCCGCACAAAAAAACCCTAAACCCCCATTCAAGCTCAGCGAACTACTCACTGAAATGAAAAACATCCGTGAAAATCATTACGGCATGTCGGCGAGTACTTGGCGTAAAGGAATTAACAGCTTGGCGGGATTAATAACCGGTGTCGACAATATGCCTATTGGGGCGATAGCTGTTGCCGGAGCGAAAGAACGATTTACTGAAGAAAAAATGCAATTAGCGATACCGAGCTTATTAAATACCTGTACCCAATTGAGCACAGCTTTGGG
>JBOEGA010000239.1:0-3785 GCA_050633205.1 Methyloligellaceae bacterium
TTCTTTATTCTCGTATCACTACTATGACGAGAATGCTGGGCGATGCTATCAAGAAAGCTGGAAGTGCGAAGCCATTCGCAGTAGCGAAAGCTCTTGAGGGTGCATCTATCACTCGTCTTGACGGTAGCACTGCATCAATGCGTGCAAAAGACCACCAGCTTCTTGTTGGCCTTCACGTAATGGCTCACACAAGCAAGCTGCCTCTTTACGAAGAGAAGCTGAAGAACGACTTCGATAAGTCTGGCTTTGGTCTTGTGAGTGTTGCTCAAATTCCAGGTGAGAAAGCTGCTCGTCCTGTGAAATGTACAGTTAAAGCACCTAAGAAATAATTATTCCTTGGATGTGATTACTATATTGGTCGGGAGATTATTCTCCCGGCCTTTTTTGTGTATATATTAAATAATGCCNNTACTCACGACGGTAAAATATAGAAATACAATGCGAATCTCCCGATTTATTAAATCTTAAATCTATTATGCGTATGTATAGACTGCTTATACATAGGCACAATAAGGGATTGTTAGGGGCGAAGTAATGCAAGGTGCGGCTCGAGTATTAATTGTTGGTAAGGACACCAAGTCGGATGAAGACCTAGTCAAGGCGCTGCATACATCCGGTTTTGAAACCTATGCCGGTAGTATAGAGCAGAGTGCATCCGAAGTATCCGGCCAGCGGCGTCCGGATATTGTTATTCTCAATATGGATTCTCCGGAAGCTCAGCAAAATCCCAAGGCATTTGTGGCTATGGCGAGGACTTTGAAAGAAAGTGCATTGTCCAGCCGTATGAGAGTATTGATGGTTGGGGGAAGCCATCAGATGTCACTCGAAGGGGTGGACAAGGATATTGATGATCTCCTTCTGGGGCCAATCAAAACTGTCCAGATCTGTCACAGAGTACAATCTCTTATCCGTCTGAATACCATGCACGAAGAACTGGTTCGGAGGTTGAATACTTCGGCCAAATATGGTGTCGATGCCCCTCCACCGGTTCACCCTCCTACCAAGCTTGACAATGCCAGTATTCTGTTCATGGGCAATGCACAGGGCTACGGCGCAATTGAGAATGCATTGTACAAACGCGTTACACTCATCAGTGCTCTCACATTCACCACTGCAATGGATTATCTCAACAGATCCAGCTTCGATACAATTTTGATTGATGTAGGCTCTGAGCCTGAAAATTATCTGGATTTTATAAGGGATCTCAGAAGGAACTCCAGGTTTTATAACTTGCCGATCCTGATGCTTACAGATCCCGGCTGTCTGGGTGATCCTGCTATCGCATATGAGGCTGGTGTTACCGACTTTATTGAAAAACCTGTCAGCCAGGATGAATTACAGGTAAGAACCACTTCTCTTGTAAGAGAGCAGAGATTCAGAACCTCATTGCGCCAGATTTATTCTGAAGCCAGGCACTTTGCAACAAATGATGCCCTGACCGGATTATATAGCCGGGGCTTTATGCTGGAGCATCTGGCAAATGTAATCTCTGACGCCAAGCGTACCAGTCAGACATTCACAGTAGCAGCAATTGAAATCCGCAATATGCGTGAGATTAATGAAATTTTGGGCTATGCATCAGGTGACAGACTTATTCGTCAGGTGGGAGAGCTTATCGGTTTGCTGGTAAGAGGAGAAGATCTGGCCACCCGTTATACTGGGCATGGCTTTATTATAATTCTCCCTGATACAGTTTCTGACTATGCTGTTCAGGCTATCAAACGCATCAGCGGAGTGGTGAATCATACTGAATTCGCAATACAGGGACATAATCATCCTGTTTCTGTATCATTGAATACAGGTATCACCGGGTTTGATATAAAGGATACTCCTGAAGATATTATAGATCGTGCCTGGAGCCTTGCAAAACCTGCATAGCCGCTCTGGCTTGTGTGATCAGATATCAGAGCGGACAACCGCCCGCTCTGAAATAGATATTTTAAGCTTCTTCTGTTTTTTCTTCAGTTTCAGCTTCTGTATTTTCTGCAGGCTTGTCCGCTTCATCTTCATCATCATAGAAGTCTTCAGCAGCGCCACCATATTTAGGCTTCTCGCCATCGTCTTCATGTAGCTTCATGATATCTTCGCCACGTGACTGTAGCTCAGCTTCGTCTTCTGAACGTGCAACGTTTACAGTTATTGAAGCTTGTACCTCAGGGTGAAGACTAAGGCGTACAGGGTGTACACCAAGCGTCTTGATAGGGCGGTCAAGCAATACCTGTCCGCGATCAATAGAGCAGCCGCCTGTTGTAACAGCTTCAGCGATATCACGTGTTGAAACAGAACCATAAAGCTGGCCTGTGTCACCAGCCTGACGGATGATAATATAGCTTGTTGCATCAACTTTTTCAGAAACAGCTGTTGCTTCGTTCTTAAGCTCAAGGTTGCGGGCTTCAAGCTGGGCACGCTCTTCTTCAAAGCGTTTCATGTTAGATTTAGTCGCTCTCAAAGCTTTGCCCTGAGGAAGAAGGAAGTTACGCGCAAAACCGTCTTTTACGTGTACAACATCGCCCATCTGGCCGAGCTTTCCGATACGTTCGAGTAAGATAATTTCCATGTTAGTTCTCCTGTGTATTTGTCGATGAGCAGGTGATTTATTCCCGGTCTGATTTATCTCGGGATGCTCTTTCAAGTGCTCGTTGTTTCAATTTGAAAATAGGTTCTCCGACGCCAAATATTGCAATAATAAAGGCTACGGGAAGTGTTAGGGACATGGAAAACAGAGCCATATACAGGGCAATAAGCAGTACTATTCTGAATTCCATATGTGCTGTTATCGTGTGGATGACAGTGAGACCTGCCATTACACTTGCAAGGAAGAATGTTCCGGTAAAACATAAGGCCAGCAGTCTCGGCATTCCGGGGACAAATGCAATCACAGCCAGTGATGCAGCGAATATAATAAAGAACGCCTGAGGTGTTTCTATCGTCCTTATATCAGGCCAGGGACGAGCCAGCATATCTGAGCGCTGGGTTATTTTTGCTGCCATCCAGAAGTTTAAAATAATCTGGAGAAGCACGGAAGCTCCCATCATCAGCGGGATATAGTGTGCCAGTGTGTATTTAAGCTGCGCAAGATCCTTGGCGCTTAAGGTAACCTTTTGTGCTTCCTGTACAACTTTGAGAACCTCATCAATAAATGATGCAACATTCTTTATGTATGTATCAAAACTGGTTCCCACGTTGAGGATAAAGGCGACCGACAATGTAGAGGCGATTATTGCTGCCCAGAACAACAGGTTGCCTATCGGATACCACTCTACTTTTGAAGATGTGACATTGTCTTCTTGTGTTGAATAGCTTCTGGACAGATAAGTCAGATGAGACAGTATCAATACCGGTCCGGCAGTAGCGATTGCATAGCTTATGGGAAATAAAACAGAAAATTTCAGAAACAATGCCAGGGTCGTCAGCAATATAAAGCCGGCAAGNNACCCCATCCAAGGGCAACGATAGCAATGGGAAGCGAAGCAAAAAATGAAATTACGAATGCAAATGCATTCTGACTTTGCGGTGCCAGCAATAACAGAGCTGAAACGACTCCGGCAAGTGTGGCTATATAAATAGGAGGTAACATATTATAGCTGTCCCGCTTAATGAGCGGTTAGAGGTAAATCCATTGATTTACCCCAACCTGATTTCTTGTTTATGGTAACTGGGAGATTATCTGATCAGATAAGGCAATAGTCCCAGAAAACGTGCACGTTTGATTGCTCTTGCCAGTTCACGTTGTTTCTTTGCAGAAACAGCAGTGATACGGCTTGGAACGATCTTGCCACGCTCGG
>JBOEGA010000240.1:0-1209 GCA_050633205.1 Methyloligellaceae bacterium
TTGAGGTTGTGGTTGTTGAGGTCTTGGTTGCTAAGGTGCAGCCTACTAGGGTGCTTCCTATTGTGGTTGATGTGCAGCGTTCTATGGTGATGGGACACTTGAGCGAGGGGCTCCTTGCAGTGGAGGTTGAGCAACCTACATGTCGGGTGAGGCCATTTGAATTATGCCTGGGAACCCTTGTTGCATAGGGTTGGAATTCTGAGAGAATGATGGGAAGGGTGGCATTCCTCCACTAGCTGGAACAGCTACCATCTGGGGATAGTAAGCGCCAACAGGATTCAAAGTAGTCATTGGCTGCTACATAGGCTAAGTATGGGGTACGTGTTGAGGCTGAGCAGCAGGTTGAAGAGGATGAGCTTGTGGTTGTTGCTAATATCCAGCAGGAGGATGTTGAGCTGAAGTTGGCGCCATAGGTTGTTGAGGTCTCTGCTACGGAACCTGAGGCTACTATTGTGGCTAAGGTTGAGGAGGTTTTCCTCCTGTGTTGATAAACTGGTTGATAGGATGAACATAGTCGTAAATGTGAAGAGTCATTGGATAAGCATCTGTGTCATGACTCTCTTCGTAAGGTCTGTTGAGATCATTAATTTCAACGTTGCTTGGAGGTGGTTCTGGTTTAGGCTCTGGTTGTGGTTGAGGTTGTGGTGCAGGTGCTGGCTATGGCTATGGCTGAGGTTCTGGCTCGGGCACAGGCTCAGGTTCTGGTTGTTGCAAATTTTCAAGTCAATCAAGCTCTTCAAGAATTTTCAGCGCGGTTTCCTCATCAGCAGGACCTTGCACAACTCTTGCTTGGTCTCCCTAGAAGTCAACTCAAATGAATGGATAGTCTTCAACTCCTTGCTGTGCAGCAAACTGCTTCAACTCCTCTTCATTCACGTTCAGTTTCATGAGAG
Source organism: Methyloligellaceae bacterium (assembly GCA_050633205.1). Classification (GTDB taxonomy): domain Bacteria; phylum Pseudomonadota; class Alphaproteobacteria; order Rhizobiales; family CBDHHC01; genus CBDHHC01. The sequence continues at coordinate 894 of JBOEGA010000240.1, forward strand.
CAATTTTGTCAGTGTCAACTAGCATATGAAGGAAGTCTTCTTCTTTGTCACCGCTGAAGAGACCGGTAATTGCAGTGAACAGTCTTTCTTCTTTATCAGAGTAGTAGAGCCCATAATGGTGCTCTTTCTAGGCGTTCTCTTGGATGAATTTCTCTATGTCTTCCACACTTCCAGCGTTGGTAACAGTGGCATATGTTACAGCCAAAAGGAGAATGACGATTAACGCTCTTTTCCCTTGAGTCATCATGGATTAGATATTATTTAAAGTGAGCTGTTTATTTTAAATTTCCAGATTCAAACTAACGGGGTTTTGGGG
>JBOEGA010000241.1:0-2911 GCA_050633205.1 Methyloligellaceae bacterium
CGGCATCGCTTTCTTCAAATTCCATAGCTTGTGCTGTCAAAAGTACAGCCCGGCTGCGGGTTGTTGCAGTACGCTCGATATGCTTGTTATGCTTGGCAATATCAAGGGTTTTCAAAGCTCCTGCCCAGTCACCTTTTTTACATTGAAATTGAAAAAGGGCAATAACTGACCATTGTAATTTGGGGTTAAGAGCCACCGCTTGTTCTGCAAACTGAAAAGCTGCCTCATCTTCATTTTCATGCTGCGCTTCAAGAAATAGTCCGCGTAACCCGAGTAGTTCCGTATCAGGAGCACCAAGCATTGCTTCATAAATTCTCCGCGCTGTAGCACGATCGCCAATCATCTGGGCACTCTGGGCCCGTAATAAAGCAGTCAGAGGTTCGTTAGGCAAAGACTTGCGTGCCTGCGAAGCATATCTGCTTGATGCAGTACGGTCACCAATTCCAACAGCAATCAAACCGGCAGATAAAGCCTCCAGTCCGCGCTTTTCTCTGCGCTTCTTGAAAAAGCTGGCAATGACAGCAGGAATATTTACAACTCTCTGTAAAAGCATCCAGATGCCAAAAAACGTTCCCAGAATAACCAGCAGCGTAATAATAAACTCAACCGGTGTGAATAAGCGCTCATAGCCGGCAAAATTAATAAGTATCGAGCCTGGCTGGTCCGACAACCAGGAAAACCCGAATGCTGTCAAAAGAACAAGAACAAAGAACAGGGCCATCTGTAACATCAGTTGGAATCCCTTCTCTGACTGCCTGAACCAGAACCCAGCCGTGATAATAAACTGACTTCTACTTTCTGCAGAACCTCATTAAGCTTCAAACGGTGCTCCAGCCCCTTCAGCCAGCTCTCCGCTTCAGTCTGGGCATGACCTTGCAACCCTTGCCCCTCCTGCAGAGCTTTTTTATAATCACCCTTATTGATATTAAACTCAACTCTGGCAAGTATCGCTTCCGTAGTATTGCCGGGGATATTTCCTGTACGCCTGAAGCGCACCAGAGAAGCTGCATTTACACTGAACTTCTCCCATAACGAAGAAGTCTTTGGTTGCCTGTCTGCCTTGAGAACTTTCTGGATAAGCGGCTTTAGTCCAGCCTCCAGCGTGCGCAATGTGGGAGCGCCTGTTCCCTGAAATGCACCAAGTTGTGCCAGTTCATTATCCTGAGGAACAAGCTCCTTAAAGGCTTTCACCTCAGCTTCAAAACTTTCCCCACGGTCAGCAGCTTTTTTCAATCCGGAGAATGCAAGAGAAAGTGCCGTATTGCGGGCACCTTTTTTCTCTTCCTCTGCCCCGGTAACAACTTCGGAAACCTTTTTCTCCAGAACAGCAACCCGTTGTGCAACCGGATCAATAGCACTGTTAACACCAGAGCGGTTTACAGTCTGTGCCTGAAGGGCCGAAATTACATTATTCTGTTCCGTAATATGCTGCTGTAGTTGCGCAACTATTTTATCATATGACTGAATCTTGCCCGCAAGTTCAGCATTCCTCTTCTTAATCGCATCCATATCCTGAATAACGACGGATGAATTTTCCTGAACCAGCTCCCGGATAATCTCGGAGTTCAGTTTTCCTGAAGCAGTTGTACCAAGTGGAATAGACTTCTTGATATCTGCAGAAGCTTTATTTAACTTCTCCGCTACCAGACCTTCAAGCTGTCCCCGTAAAACCTCCAGCTTCTTCTCAAAGCTGGCTTCCATTTCCGTAAGCAGATTCGCAATAGCAGCAGCTTCCGCAACATGGGAGCCATCATTATCCTTTGTAGATCCTGCAATTGCTGTAATCTTCGTTTCAAGCTGCTTTAATTTTTTCTCAATAGAAAGACCACCAGCACCGCTTTCTCCGGCAGTCGCTTTCTTTAATCTGTTATCCAGCTCATCCAGTCTGGTGTTCAGAACTACAACAGCACTTGAACTGTCCCCTCCTGAGCTGCCCCCCAGAATATAGCTTCCCAGCCAGAAAAGCATAAGAACCAGCACACCACCGACTACTCCGGAAGCTATATTAACACCGGATAGCCCCTCCTCACCAAACACACCGCTACTTCCTGCCTTGTTACCATTTGAGCCAGGCAGTTCCTTTTTACTCTGATTTTGGGAAGATTTGTCTTTTTCCTGCTTAATCTCGGTTGCTTCAAGCTCAAGCGTCGCCGTTGGACGTTTCGCCTTTTGCGAATCCGTATTCGAAAAAGGGTGCTCTCCAGATGATTTGTCGTTCTTGTCCGCCATAAAATTCAAAACCCTCTATATATCGCACCACTTTCAAATTCAGTCCTCTAAAAGTGCAAGCAATTCCTCAATATTTGGTTTCTGAGCAATTCTGACTGAAACATTTTCCATTTTTTTTAGCGGTTCAGCCGTAGCATCTGAAATACAAAATGCCGTTGGAATTCCGTCACTGATAAGATACCAGTTTGTTTTCAAAAGCTTACACCATGTTTCACTGGTTTTTGGTGACATAAGCAATACTGCATCAATTTCACCACGTTTCATTCTCTCCAGATTACCGGAAGAAATATTGTCAGCAGAAACACTGTCATACACAATAACTCTTTCCGCCCCTAACCCAAATGCCTCCAGCCAGGGCAGAATATCACTGGCAACATCCTTGCCGGAAATATGTAATAACTTGTCATTACTGACCTGAGCCTGAGCATTAATCACATCAAGCAGGTCTCGTGCAGTCCCGCCCCCCTCAAAAACCCGCCGAAAACCCAGACTTTTCGCCAGACTGGCAGTCGCAGGCCCGACAACAAAGGCAGGAAGAGCTGTCATTTCTTTCAGATTTCCCTTACGGGCAACCCAGCGCAATGCATTGCGGCTTGTAAAAATAAGCCCCTGAACATTTTTCAGTGAAATCTCGACATCCCGAAAATCCACCCTCATCAAAGGCTCGATATAGGTATAGTGC
>JBOEGA010000242.1:0-2332 GCA_050633205.1 Methyloligellaceae bacterium
AGGAATATCCAACCGCTCCACGGTCGTCTGCAAAATTAAAAAGATTTATAAAAACACTTTCAGATGATCTGGCTGAAAATGGTATTTTTAATATGCTTTTGTGCGATTCAAGACATCTGTTTTGTTATTGCGGGGTAAAGCTGTCCTGGATCACCCGTCAGGCACCATTTGGTCAGGCAACGCTGATTGATACGGACTGGACAATAGATTTCAGAGAATTCACAAAACCCGAAGACATAGTCACAGTTGTGGCAACAACACCGCTGACCTCAGACGAGGTCTGGCACATTATGGAGCCCGGTGAGTTCACGGTCTTTAAGCATGGCCTGCCGATATAATTCAAACATAATATAAGAGCTTTTAAATGGACGCTGATATTCTGGTCGTAGGTGGAGGCATAGTAGGCCTTTCTACTGCAATGCATATTTCCCAAAAGTTCCCACACCTTAAAGTCACGGTACTTGAAAAAGAAAAGGATCTGGCACAACACCAGACCGGGCATAACAGTGGTGTCATTCATGCCGGGGTATACTATGCACCCGGCAGCATGAAAGCCCGTTTTTGTAAAGCCGGTGTGGAAGCCACCATCAGTTTCTGCAAAAAACATAATATCGCTTATGAGCAATGCGGAAAACTGATTATCGCAACCAATGAACTGGAAAACACAAGGCTGGATGCGCTCTATGCAAGATGCCTGGAAAATGGTCTCAATCCCGAATGGCTTGATAAAAAACAGCTGGAGGAAAAAGAGCCACGGGTTACAGGGACAAAAGCCATCTTTGTGCAATCCAGCGGAATAACCGATTATTTAGGCATAGCGAATGCCATGGCAGATGAAGTAAGAAAGTCAGGAGGTAATATTCTGACAGGCCAGAGCGTCATTAATATGCAAGAGGAGCAGGATCAGATTGTCGTTGAAACGGATCAGCAAACCTTCCGTGCACGTTTTGGTATCGTCTGTGCAGGCGTTATGGCAGACCGTCTTGCAAAAATGTGTGGCCTTGAACTCGACTTCAGAGTTATTCCCTTCCGTGGCGAATATTACAGACTACCGGAATCGAAAAATAATATCGTCAATCATCTCACCTACCCGGTGCCAAACCCTGACCTTCCTTTCCTCGGTGTGCATCTCACAAAAATGATAGGTGGCTATACAACAGTCGGACCTAATGCAGTACTTGCCCTTTCAAGAAACGGATATAGCTGGGGCGACATCAATATCAAAGACCTTATCGAGATGGCAGGCTATAGCGGTTTCTGGGGTGTTATGAGAAAAAATGCCAGAGCAGGTATAGGAGAGATGAAAAACTCTCTGTTCAAAAGTGGTTACCTTGAACAGTGCCGAAAATACTGCCCCAAGCTGACCCTGGATGATTTGCAACCTTATCCCTCAGGCGTGCGGGCTCAGGCTGTATCACCTGATGGAACTCTTATTCATGACTTCCTGATAAGGCACACAAACAGGACTTTTCATGTCTGTAACGCCCCGTCTCCAGCCGCAACCTCCTCAATTCCTATTGGGCAACATATTGTCAGTGAAATGACTAAACTGTTTGAAATAGAATAACAAATTCGTGTACGGCACAAATGTACTTATTAGTCCATAAATACTAAAGTATAATATTCAAATCACAAGTGATCACAAACGCGTGATCGCTCAACCCGCCAAATACCTGCATTTACACCTATTCTCGTGTACGGACAAACACGTCTGATCACATAGTGCGTGAGGTATCTTTTTTTCTTTTCCAAATAAGCTTATCTCAGGTCTATCGAACCGGGACGTATCGGTTCAAAATTAACTACTGAGGTCAATATAGGAGAAGTAACATGACCAGATTTTTCACAATTGCTCTTGTTTCTCTTGCTGTTCTAGCGGGCGCGACTTCTGCTCAGGCGGGTAGCAAAGGTAAAAACTACAGCACCGAAAAATTCGATGCTGACAAATATTGGCAGTGGCAGTCTCTGCACGGCTAATAAAACTCCAGGGAGGTGTTAAAGCCTCCCTTTAATCACTAACCAGACTAAAAGAAACTAAAGGAGAACTACTATGTCTAAAATTTTGAAAATCGCAATCGTATCCCTGGCTGTTGTTGCCGGAGCAGGTGCAGTACAGGCTGGTTCAGCAGAAGATAATGCTTTCGCAGAAAAAATCTGGGCAGAGCTGGAAAGCCACGGTGGCTAAGCTGAGCAAAAGCTCAATCACTTACTAATTTAAATAACAATCTAACCTACAGGGTAGCAAAATGACTAAATATTTGAAAATCGCAATCGTATCTCTCGCCGTTGTTGCTGGTGCAAGTACAGTGCAGGCTGGTTCAGCAGAAGATAA
>JBOEGA010000243.1:0-3527 GCA_050633205.1 Methyloligellaceae bacterium
GAGTATTTGCCTTCCTGGCCAGCTCAGCAACACGGTTCACAAAACGCGGGCGACTGAAATTCATACCTGAAGCACCCTGCATCAAAGGCTCCATGATTATTCCTGCAATCTGCCCGTCATTATCTGTCAAAAGAGTTTCAAGCTCACCCAGCGCCCAGTTTTCCCGATCCTCTATTTCCTTATCATCAAGCCATGTACCAACATAAGGTGTTGAAATAACAGAACACATCAGGTCTTCGAACAGGGTAAAGAAACCACTGGCCTTGCCCACGGCCATGGAACCAAAAGTATCTCCATGATAACCGCCATCAAATGCAAGAAATGTTTTGCGCTGCAGATCTCCCTGATTAGCCCAGTACTGATAGGCCATTTTCAATGCAACTTCGACAGCCGTTGATCCGTCATCTGAAAAGAAAACTTTATTGAGATCTCCTGGCAGGACTTCCGCTAGTTTTGCAGCCAGCTCAACCCCGGGCCGATGAGTAAAACCGGAAAACATTACATGCGCAACCCTGCTCGCCTGCTCGGATAATGCCCGGTTTATCTCCGGGTGCGCATGACCATGAATACATGTCCACCATGAACTGATCATATCGACGATCTTCTGCCCCTCTGCATCAAACAGAACCGCACCATCCCCATGGGTAACCTCCACAGGATCACGTTCAGTTTGATGTTGGGTATAGGGATGCCAGACATGGCGGCGATCAAGATCAATAATGTTCGTCATAAGGGGGCTCTCTAAAGGTTTGAAAAAGCTGCTTCTGGCTCAATTTCCAGCAATGCTTCTTTATTTACAGACACAAGCTGAGGTATCTCTCCCAGTACGGGAATTTTACCATAATACTCAATAGCCTGCCTGTTATGCGGCTCAGGCGGACCGACTATGATTACACCAGCCACAGGTAAATTTCTGTTCCGCAAAGCCTCAAGAGAAAGAAGTGTATGGTTGATTGTGCCAAGCCCTGACCTGCATACCAGGATGGAAGGCAAACCAATATGCGCAATCAGGTCAATCATATATTCCCGGTCATTTAAAGGCACCATCAGGCCACCCGCACCTTCAACCACCAGCGGGCCATCGGTCTCAGGCAGAGAAAATGCAGATAACTCTATCGTGACCCCATCACGCCTCGCAGCCTCATGGGGGGACAAGGGTTCCTGCAATTCATATGTACTCGGGAAAATTGCATCACTGGCACATTCTGTAATACTGGCGATAGCCTCAGCATCAGTTTCATCGTCCATTCCACTTTGAACGGGCTTCCAGTATTTTGATTTGAGGTGTAGCATAACCCAGGCTGAAGCAACCGTTTTACCAATTTCCGTATCAGTTCCAGTTATAAAAAAGGTCATATTATTGATGATTTTGGTCCGTAGTTTCTAAATTCATATGATCTGTTTCACTCCAGAAGACAAGTTGAATAAACACATGAAAATCTATGCCACCAGCGATTTACATAACAAAAAGAAATACTGCGAACAACTCGTTCTGAAGTCCAGAGAGGCTGATGTCATAACAGTAGCAGGTGACTTTGGCAAATTCAGGAGAGAAAAAGATCTGGTTGAGGCCGCCGAAATACTGAAAGCCATAGACAAACCCATGGTGATTGTCCATGGCAACCATGAAAGCCTCGAAGAACTGCAGGAAGTATTTAAATCAAATTCAGGCATACACATTTTGCAGGGGAATAGCGTTACCATAGAAGACACAACCTTTTTCGGCATTGGTGGTGGAATTCCTGAAACTCCCTTCGGTAAATGGAGCTGTGATTATTCGGAAGAAGAAGCCCTTGAGCTGTTAAGGGATATGCCAGAAAATTCGGTACTCGTGTCTCACTCTCCCCCAAAAGGAACCCTGGATCGTAATCTCCTTGGCTTCAGCCTGGGAAGTACAGTTATCCGCGATGCAATAATAGAAAAAAGACCTCTCATGTGCATTTGCGGTCATATCCATGAAAGTTCCGGGCGAAAGAAAATGCTGGATGGCATTCCTGTTATCAATGCAGGACCAAAAGGAATGATGTTATCCCTTTCCGGGGATGGAACCTTGTAATACATGCCCTGAATAAATTCCGAGATACGCAAGAGGAAGCGGAATAATCAGGCCGGTAACAAACATCCACACCGGATGGGAAATCGCATATAATGTGGCCAGTGTGGCAGCAAGAATAAACACCCCTACAGTCAGTCCCGGTATAAATGACTGCCTGAAGGATAATAATGTTGCAACCAGCGCTCCGAAAAAACTGCCGGCCCCCCAGGCAAACACGACAAACAGCAAAGCCCCAAAAGGAGCGCTGTTAATTATTCTTGCGATTTCAGCAGGGCTGGCTAAATCAACACCGACAGGAGGAGGATAAGCAGCATGTCCGACGACTTCTATAATGGCAACAGTCACAACCGCACAAATAACACCAGCAAATATCGGAAGAATATTTTGCTTTGTAAACTGCCAGATGCTCATATAAAGCCCCGCTATAATCAGGTATTTTTCTCGATCAGAGTCTCAACATAGGAAGATGGCGGAACGGCTGTAACTGTAGGAGAGTTAAGCCCGACAAGCTCGGCAACTCTGCCAACAAAACCGTTACAATTGTTTAACAGAAGATTCCAAGTATGCGTCTGCTTCTGCTCGTTCTTAACAAACGCCACAATATTACGATATTGCTTCGTAGTAATCGGAACCCTGAAACTCACAGTATGAGGGACATTCAGATCTCCCCAGACAGGCTTCAGTTGGGCTTCCATTCCTACAACACTACCAATCAGAAAACCGGCAGAACCATTCTTGGGATGAAGTCCGACAAGTTTCACTCTTCTTGTCCGTCCACTATTATACAGGCGTCCGTATGCAATATAACTATGACTGGTTACACCATTTGGTCTTGAGCGAAACTCAACAAAATACCGGTGTTTTCTCTTCTTGGGTAAAGCTTTATGGACAACAACGAGTCCGGGATCGTTCTTACTGCGCTTCTTTTTGGCTTTTTTTTCTTTAGCAGTAAGCTTCATTGTCTCACCGCTGCTGTCCTGAGAGACAACACAGCCCGCTACCATAGAGGCTGCACTCATAAGCACTACAAACTTCAAAATTGTTGTTATTTGTCTGATCATCGTGGTCCGCAAGCAGGTAAAATTCCCCGGCTCCTCTGAAGAAATCTTTTTTTCGTCTTAATTCAGCGAAACTAGGCCACAAAGTTTGGAAATGGTCAACGATTCCTGTTAGGGCACAGACTTATTCTTGCAATTTGTTGCAATTCTGTACCCTGTTAAAAACTTTACTTAAAGCAATCTCTAAAAAATATAAACATCCGGGTAAAACAAGTTTCTGCGCTGATTCGAGAAAATCAGTCCTGGCAGAGCAAAAACGTCAAAAATACACAGCCTTATCAGGCAGCTTCAGTAGAAGGCTGCTTCTCTCCATCAGCAGAGGTCTGGGCAATAGGGTTAGCCTCTGACAATCCCGGAAAGATCTTCATCAGTTTCCCCACCACCTGACGGTAACGGTAGTGATCCACCTCATA